>NZ_JCAIOM010000005.1:0-74302 GCF_059587025.1 Chryseobacterium sp. DZ-32 | reverse complement strand
GCAGTCGTCCATTCCGGCAATGGTTCAGAAAACCCAGGATCAGCTGAAATCGTATTTTGAAAAGAATAAAAGGACATTGCTGGAAGACTATCTTCGGCAGGAAATCACGGCTGGTGAGCGCATCGTCACAGAAAATGAACACTTTGCCGCATTGGTGCCGTTTTGGGCGTCTTGGCCTTACGAAACAATGATGATCAGCAAACAGAAAAGAGAAAATATTGCGGAATTTTCTGAAGCGGAAAAAGAATCTTTTGCTGCTGTCCTCAAGGATCTGACCACAATATATGATAACCTTTTTGAAACGTCATTTCCTTATTCTGCGGGAATTCATCAATCTCCAACAGACGGAAAAGAGCATCCTGAATGGCATTTTCATATGCACTTTTATCCGCCGTTGCTCAGAAGTGCGGAAATAAAAAAATTTATGGTAGGATATGAAATGCTTGCAGAGCCTCAACGGGACATTACCCCCGAACAAAGTGCCGCAATATTAAGAAACCTTTCCACCATTCATTACAAGAAAAAATAATAAATCAATATCTTTGAAAAGAATAAGCAAATTATGATTCTGCTACGTACAGAATTTCGCTTTTCCCAATAAAATTATGGAACAGATTAAATTAATTGTGACGGACATGGATGGGACGTTTCTTAACTCCAGCCATGAAATGAGCCCTGAGTTTTCAGAAGTTTATAAAGAACTGAAAAAGAGAAACATTGTATTTGTCCCGGCAAGCGGAAGACAGATGCCGGGCATTACCCATTATTTCGGAGAAATAGAAAGTGAGATCGGTTTTATTGCTGAAAACGGAGGATACGTGATCTATAAAGACCAGGAACTTTTCGCTGATACGCTGGAATACAAATATATCGTTGAGATTATTAAAGCGGTCCGTGAAATACCCGGTGCCAAAGCCGTATTATCAGCCAAAAAGATGGCGTATTACGAAACCGAAGATCAGCAGTTTGTGGATTTTTTCTCAAAATATTACACCGAAAACATGAAGAAGGATGATCTGACAGAAAAAATTGATGATACCGCCTTTAAAATAGCAGTTTATCATCCTGAAGGTTCTGAAAAACATCTGTATCCGGCACTGAAAAAATTTGAAGAATTCGGTCTGGAAGTAGTGGTTTCAGGAGCGTATTGGCTGGATGTTATGAATAAAGATATCAATAAAGGAAATGCTTTGAAAATCCTTCAGAAATCGCTGGGCATTTCTCCTGAAAATACGATGGCTTTCGGGGATTATATGAACGATATAGAAATGCTGAAGAATGCCAAATATTCTTACGCGATGCAAAATGCCCATCCCAATGTAAAACAGGTAGCCAATTTTGAAGCATGCACCAACGACAGCTTCGGGGTTCTGAAAACCATTAAAGATTATCTGCATCTGAATTAATGCATCCAAATAACACCAATTAAACTAATAATATGAATACATCAACCGGCAGAAAGCCAGCCAAAACATGCTATGAGCATATCGGCGGAAAATTAGGACAGCTTCTTTTAGAACAATTTGTTGAGAAAGGCTGGATTGCCAAGGAAAATCCTGCAGATCGTAACTATTATATTACTGATAAAGGACAGGAAGAATTTACAAAAATGGGCCTTGATCTGTCACAAATAAAGACGGAATAACGGCTATCATAGCAACTTTCAGCAGATTAAGATATTAATGTTACTTATTAACAAAAAAAATCAGACCTGAGTCTGATTTTTTTTTGTTATTCATCGTGGCAAGCTTCAATTTTGACAGTTTCTATTGTTAAATTTTATATGTTTTTTATATAAAAGGTAAAGGGTAAATCATAAAACTACGGTATTTCGTAGTATAATTTACTGTCTGTTTTTATTAATGTGTTGAAAATCAAATTCTTTATTGTTTTGGGTTATTTTTTGGCATTATGCTCATAAGTTTAATTCAAAAAATACTACAACAATGAGCACATTAACATTAAAAGACGGAACAGAAATTTTTTACAAAGATCAGGGAGAAGGACCTGTATTAATGTTTCACCACGGATGGCCTTTATCATCTGACGATTGGGATGCACAGGTAATCTTCTTCCTGCAGAAAGGCTACAGAGTGGTTACCCACGACAGAAGAGGTCACGGGCGTTCCAGCCAGAATATCTACAATCACACTATTGAGCAATACGCTTCTGATGCTGCAGAACTGGTTGAATTCCTTGGCCTGAAAGATGTCGTACACATCGGGCATTCAACAGGCGGTGGTGAAGTAATCCGTTATGTTAACAAGTATGCAAACGGAAGAGCTAAGAAAGCGGTTCTGATCAGCGCCATTCCACCGGTAATGGTGAAAAGTGAAAACAATGCTGACGGTGTTCCTATGGAAGTTTTCGACAATATCAGGGAACAGACGATGAACAACAGAAACCAGTTTTACTATGACCTTACTATTCCTTTCTACGGCTACAACAGAGAAGGTGCGAACGTAAAGGACGGAGTACAGAGAAACTGGTGGAGACAGGGACTGATGGGAGGAATTGTTGCTCATTATGATGGAATCAAAGCCTTTTCAGAAACAGATTTAACCGAAGATTTAAAAGCAGTTGATATTCCGGTATTGGTTCTTCACGGTGAGGATGACCAGATTGTACCGATTGAAAATTCAGCGATAAAATCAGCCAAATTACTGAAGAACGGAAAACTGATTACCTATCCTGGTTTCCCTCACGGTATGCCGACTACAGAGCATCCAACCATCAACAAAGATATTTTAGCTTTTATCACAGAATAATAAGCATTCTTTACAAATGAATACGATACAGCCAGCTTTTGATACGTTGACTGAGGCCGTTCAGTGGCTTAATCAAAACGGATATACAGAAGATTTTAACCTTAAAAATGATTGCATCAGGCTCAATAATTTTCTTGATGTCTCTCCGGAAGACTTTAAAATACGATATACATTCCGCTTTGAAGGAGATACCGATCAGGGAGATGAAGAAGTAGTCTACGGCATCGCTTCCGACAAGTATTCTGTAAAAGGCATCCTGACGAGCGCTTACGGAATCTATGCGGATACTGTAAGTACAGAACTCATCAGAAAACTATCATCCCATTAACTTAATCCAAATTATTTAATAAAATAAACTTTATGAAACCATCATCAAAACTACTTTCTCCTGAAAATCATGCACTGGTACTGATTGATTTTGAAGGACAAATGGCATTTGCCACCAAAAGTATCTCAATGAATGAGCTGCGCAATAACGTTGCAGTACTGTGTGGAGCTTCTAAAATATTCAATGTTCCGACTATCGTTACCACAGTTGCTGAACAAAGTTTTTCAGGTCCCGTTTTCCCTGAAATTGAGGAAGCATTTCCTATGGCAACTTCAGGATATATTGACAGAACTACTATGAATACATGGGAAGATGAAGCCGCTTATAAGGCAATTGTGGGAACACAGAAGCAAAAACTGGTTTTCGCAGGGCTTTGGACAGGTGTATGTATCGTAGGACCGGCTTTGTCTGCACTTGAGGAAGGCTATGATGTATATGTCATTACCGATGCCTGTGGTGATGTGAGTGATGAGGCTCACGAAAGAGCAGTACAGAGAATGATCCATTCCGGAGTAAAGCCTATGACTTCCATTCAGTATATTCTGGAGCTTCAGAGAGATTGGGCACGTCAGGAAACCTATGGCCCTGTAACTGATCTGATGAAAAAATATGGGGCTTCTTACGGATTAGGGATCCATTATGCCCACCATATGCTGAATCATTAAAATCTATATACCATTTTCAATGTTGAAATCTGCACCTTCAATACTGTTTTTAAAAGCTTTTTTCATAACAGTTCTTTTATGTTCTGAAACTTTATCCTCCCAGAGCTTTAAACTTCTGAGGTATGACGAAAATTATGAATATCTGAAAGATTCCACCAAAAGCTTTTATGACAAAATTAAATATCTCCCTCTCAATGAAAAGAAAGATATCTATCTCTCATTGGGTGGCGAGGCAAGGTATGAATATGTGGATTTCAACAACGAAGATTGGGGACGGCTTAACATAGGACACAACGACTTTTTCCTGCAGCGCTATGACCTTTATGCAGACTGGCATTTCGGGAAAAACTTCAGAATATTTTCACAGATCAGAAGTGCTTTGCAAAACGGAAGAAAAAACGGTTCAAGAGGCATTGATGAAGATCAGCTGAGTATTCAGAATCTCTTTCTGGATGTAGGTTTGGTGAATAAGGATGATCAGAAGCTGATAGTGAGACTGGGAAGACAGGAGCTGGACTACGGTTCCGGCAGATTAATTTCTGTAAGGGAAGGACCGAATGCAAGGTTGTCTTTTACAGGAGCTAAAATCATGTATTCCTATAAAAATGTTTCCGTAGATGCTTTTGCGATGATGGCAGACTCTGTCAAGACCGGCGTTTTTGATAATACCATTTCAAAGCAGCTTAACCTTTGGGGACTTTATTCCAAAATTATTATTCCTGAAGCCGGAAATCTGGATCTATATTACCTCGGAATCCGTAGAGATGAATCTGTTTTTGAAGCCGGAACAGCCAGGGAAAAGCGTCACACAATTGGCGGAAGGCTCTGGAAATATGGCGGCGGATTTATCTATAACCTGGAAGCAGCCTATCAGTTCGGACGTTTTGGAAACGAAAAGATCAGTGCCTGGACGGGCTCTGTGGATGTAGGATATCTCTTTGAAAACTTCACATTCAAGCCAAGCATCAATCTGAGAAACGATTATATATCAGGAGATCATTCAAAAAATGACGGAAGGCTCAATACCTTTAATCCTTTATATCCGAAAGGAGGGTATTTCGGCTTCAGCCCGCAGGTGGGACCTGTCAATTTAATTGATATTCATCCGTATATGACCCTTGATCTGACTTCCAAACTCAAAATGCAGATGGATGTTGTCTTCAACTGGCGATATTCCCTGAACGACGGAGTTTACCGGCCAAGCGGAGCATTGAACCGTCCCGGAAGCAGTTCAGATAAAAGGTATATCGGAACGGCTTATTTAACCAGCTTTACCTATAATTTCAACAAACATTTCTCTTTGGTGAGCGGACTTCAGTATTTCCACAAAGGACCTTTTATTGAAGATATCATTCAGGATGCAAAAAGCGGTGTTTTCTGGAATATCAGGCTGGGATTCAAATTTTAATCATTACTAAATCATTTATTATGCAAAATTCAATTTCAAAATACATCAATTGGTCAAAAGCATTCTTTATAGCATTGATGTTGGCAACTGCGGGAACCCACTTCGTTTCAGCACAGGCTGCCGCAGAAAAAACAGCTATTGGAACCTCAAAAACATGGGGAACCGTTGACGGTATTTCTGTTGTAGGACTGGTTCAGGGGCCTTCTGCCGCCAAAGCAGATTTACAGATCGCCTGTGTTTTCGAGTATACGGAAGGAGATATTTTCAATCCGCCGGCGCTTCCCAAAGAACTGAACGGAATGGTTCATCTGGATGAAGCATTAAAAGGAATTATTACAGAAGTCCGTAAAAAAGGACAGTTCAAAGGACACGCTTTGGAAACCTTATTAATTAATCCTCCGAAAGGAAGCCTTGCCTCCGGAAAACTGCTGTTGATCGGCCTGGGGAACAGAAACTCTTTCGATGCCGGACTCATGAAAGAAGTAGGAAGTGTTGCCATGAGAGAAGCTTTGAAACTGCAGGTACATACCGCATCATTTGCCAGCGATATCAAAGATGCCGGAATTGATTCTCCAACCGCTTTAGTGGCAGAAAATGTAGTTCTGGGTGCTTTTGATGCTTATCGTACACAGTCTTATTTAAATACTCAGCATTTATCCGATACAATGAAATTAAAAAAACTGATTCTATTGGCCGGGCCATCTTTTTTCACTGTTGCCGGAGGAGGAATTCAGGAGGCGATTTCAAAGTTGAACACCAAATAATTAAAGATGAAAGCAGACCTTATCGTATACAACGGAAAAATCCACACTTTCAATAAAGAAACTCCGGAAGTTTCTGCAGTGGCCATTAAAGACGGGAAAATTATTGCAGTTGGAAATGACGGACTGGCAGATCAGTTCGCAGATGAATCCACAGAACTGATTGATCTTAAAAAGAAAAGAGTGGTGCCGGGAATCAATGATTCTCACATCCATCTGATCCGTGGCGGATTAAATTATAATCTGGAACTAAGATGGGACGGAGTTCCGTCACTGGCCGATGCGCTCAGAATGTTAAAAGACCAGGTAGACCGTACGCCTTCTCCGCAATGGGTTCGTGTCGTGGGAGGGTGGTCCGAATTCCAGTTTGCAGAAAGAAGGATGCCTACTCTGGAGGAAATTAATGCCATTGCTCCGGAAACACCTGTTTTTATCCTGCATTTATACGACAGGGCTTTAATGAACAGGGCAGCATTGAAAGCGGTAGGATTTACCAAAGACACCCCGGCTCCGGCAGGCGGACATATTGAAAGAGATGCTAACGGTGAACCCACAGGGCTGATTATTGCGACACCCAATGCCATGATCTTATATTCAACACTGGCAAAAGGCCCGAAGCTTTCCTACGACCACCAGCTGAATTCTACCAGACATTTTATGACAGAACTGAACCGTTTCGGAATTACCAGCGTCATTGATGCCGGCGGAGGATTCCAGAACTTCCCGGATGATTATCAGGTAGTGAACGAACTGAATGAGAAAAAACAGCTTACTGTAAGGATCGCCTATAATCTTTTTACCCAGAAACCTAAGCATGAATTTGAAGATTTCAGCGATTGGATTGATACTGTAAAATTATACCAGGGCGATGACATGTACCGTCACAACGGGGCAGGAGAGATGCTGGTATTTTCGGCAGCCGATTTTGAAGATTTTCTTCAGCCAAGACCGGATCTGCCTGAAAACATGGAAGCAGATCTTGAAAAAGTAGTCCGTTTACTGGTAGAAAACCGCTGGCCTTTCAGACTTCACGCCACCTATAATGAAAGCATCACCCGTTTTTTAAATGTCTTTGAAAAAGTAAACCGCGATATTCCCTTCAATGGTCTTCCATGGATTTTTGATCATGCAGAAACCATTGATGAAAAGAATATTGAAAGGGTGAAAATGCTTGGCGGCGGAATCGCCATCCAGAGCAGAATGGCTTACCAGGGAGAATATTTTGCAGACCGTTATGGTTCTGCCGCCGCAGAAAGTACACCACCCGTGAAAAAAATGCTGGAAATGGGAGTTCCTGTAGGCGGAGGTTCGGATGCCACAAGAGTAAGCAGCTACAATCCGTGGGTTTCCATGTATTGGCTGACTGCAGGAAAAACTGTTGGCGGACTTCAATTGTATCATGAAACAAAGCTGGACAGATCAACCGCATTGGAGCTCTATACAAAAGGCAGCGCATGGTTTTCTCAGGAACAGCAGAAAAAAGGCGATATCAGAGTAGGAATGTTTGCTGATCTGGCAGTTCTTGATCAGGATTATTTCACGATTGATGATGAAGAGATCAAAAATATTGAAGCAGAAATTACCATTGTAGACGGGAAAATAGTATATGCCAAAGGAACATTCTCATCCTATGCACCACCATCTATTCCTGTGCTTCCGGATTGGTCTCCCACCAATCTTTATAACGGATATTACCCTGCAGGAGGACATTTTCAGAAAGAAATCGAAAAAAATGCGAAACAGGATTTAAAAGCTCCGTTAGCTTCGCAAATTCACAGCTGTGCAGGAAGCTGCGATATCCATCATCATAACCATAACCAGGCAAGAATGAGCAATGTGCCTGTTAATAATTACCACACATTCTGGGGAGCTTTAGGCTGTTCGTGCTTTGCTTTTTAACTATCAAAACATATGGAAATTTTAAAACAGATCCTTTCATCAGATTTAGGTTCACCATTCAATGATGCTTCATTCCTGGTTTTCCGGGTACTCCTTGCGATTCAATTGTTCAGAGTGCATGGTTTAAAGAAATTCAGGCTGGAAAACGGACAAAGGGAAGTCATTCCAAATCCTCTGGGATTACCTGATAAATTCAATGCCATAGTCGCTTCATTTGCTGATCTGGTGGTTCCGTTTCTGATTATTTTAGGACTGGGAACCAGGCTTGCCGTTTTACCGACAATCGGGGTAACGGCTATCGGATATTTTGTGGTTCACAGAAAAGATTCACTGGAAGTACGGGATGTTCCTTTTATGTACACGCTGTCCCTGTTACTGATTCTTGCCTTGGGAGCAGGAAGATATTCACTTGATTATTACTTATTAAATATTTTATAAAATGAAAACTTCAATCGGAATTAAAAACGAAAATTTAGCAAAAGTTGCTGAAGTATTGGTTACCACTTTAGCAGACGAATTTGTATTGTATACCAAAACAAGAAAAGCGCATTGGAATGTCGAAGGTCACGACTTTTATAATAAACATCTGTTTTTTGAAGCACAATACGGGCAGCTGGACGACATCATCGATGATCTGGCGGAAAGAATCAGAACGCTGGGGCATTATGCACCGGCCACTTTAAGGGAGTACCTGGCATTAACGCATCTGTCCGAACATCATCTGGAATCGAACGACAGTCTGACTTACATCAGAACACTTCTTTCCGACCACGAAAGTATCATCATTCATCTTCGTGAAAATATTGAAAACTTCGCTGTTGAATTCCGTGATTCAGGGACGAGCGACTATATTACCGGATTGCTGGAAACCCATGAGAAAATGGCCTGGATGCTGCGTTCACATTTAAAATAGAAAAATGGAAGTAAATCATAATATCGGTTTTGTCACCTTATTGTTAACCATGATTGCCGGATATTGCGATACCGTGACTTTTGTATCGGCAGATGCCCTTTTTTCGGCGCATGTTACGGGAAACTTTATTGTCTTTGCCTATCAGTTTGTGAAGGGATCGGATATTCACGCCTGGGTAAAGCTGCTTACTTTTCCGGTCTTTATTCTTGCGGTTATGGCAGGAGGAAGAATCGCCGGAAAGGTTATCAATCATTATACGCTGCTATTCTGGGAAGGAGCGTTGCTCTTTTTAGCCGGAATTATTGTTGCTGTTCTCAGTTACTACGGAATGTTTTCAGAAGTCATCATGTATACTGTGGCTATGATTACCGTTTTTGCAATGGGGCTTCAGAATGCTTTCGGAAAACTTTATGCAAAGGAAACCCATGGCCCGACTACCATGATGACAGGAAATGTAACCCAGGCTTCCCTGGATTTCGGAACGCTTCTGTCAAGCGGCTTTCACCACCCTGAAGCATGGGCAAGCCTGAAGAAACAGCTGATTACCATTCTTGGATTTCTGGTTGGTTGTTTTTTAGGAGCTTATGCAGGAAAACAATATGGGCTGGTAACACTGATTTTACCGGGACTGGCAATGATAATCTGCTATTTTTACCACCGTAAAAACTAGCTCTGGACTATGGCAGATTACAGGATAATAGATTACCTTTAAAAAATGAATTTCAGCCTTTATTTTTTATCTAAAAATCTACTAAAGATAGTATGTTTTTCGTTGGTTTTGATGTTTTCATACAGTATAAAAGCACAGACCCAGGAAAATCCTGCACTGTTGAGAAAACAGATTTCCTCTTCCGCCAATACTACTCAGAAAATCACTTTATTGCTGCGTCTGAGTAACTATTACATTACCAAAAAAGGAGAGCTGAAAGCTGACCTCGACAGTGCCGCTATTCTGAACAGACAGGCAAAAGCACTCAATGTGAAATCCGGAGATCTGCTGTCTGCCGGAAAAATCATATTTCTGGAGGCTAAAATAGATAAAGAAAGAGGCCGTAAAACGATTGCTTTTTCCAACATGAAACAGGCGCTTTCTTATTTTGAAAAAAATCATTTTAAAGAGCAGGCCGGAGAAGCATACAATGAATTATCATATATGTATGACAATAACCCCGAATATTTTGATACTAAAATCAAACTGAAAGAAAAAGCATTGGAACTGTTTAAGAATTCAGGATCAAAACTGAATCAGGCAGGTGTTTTAAAAGATCTGGGTGAGCTTTACTACATCAAGGAAAATGCTGATAAGGCTCTGGGCTTGCTCAAACAATCCCTGTCTGTTTATAAGTCCGTTAAATTCAGAGAATTACAGAGTGTTTATAATCTTATCTCTCAGGTTGAAATTCAGAAAGCGGATTATGAGGAAGCACTCCGTTATGGTCTTCTGGCAGAAAAAACAGCCGAAAGTGTGAATGATTATTCTTTGCAGATGTGCTCTATTTACAGCAATATCGGAATGGTATATTATTATCTCCGTAAAAATGATGATGCCATGAAGTATTGGGAAAAATCACTGGCCACAGCAAAGAAAAACAAAGATAACACCTACATCAGAACGGTGGCCAATAATATTTCTACCATGCTGATCAGGCAGAAAAAGTTTAAGCAGGCCATTACCATGATACAAGAGTACAGAGAACGTTACCCCATAGTAGACAAGGATTTTGAAATGTCAGAAAACTATATCCTGTTCAGCACCTATACTATTTTAAAGCAGTTTAATGAAGCTGAAGCCTACTACAAAAAACTGGTGGCCTATTATGGTGAAAATGCAGAAAAAAATAATCAGCAGGCCTCATTGCTGCGAAGCTTTGTTTTCTATCATTACCAGACCCGGAACTTTGATAAAATGTATCGTGAAGCCAGACTTTTTGATTCGATAGCCAAAAATAACGGAAATGATATGCTTCGTTCGGAAAACCATTTAATGTGGTTCAAAGCAGATTCCATACAGGGAAAATACCTTGATGCCATACAGCATTATCAGCTGTACAAAAAGCTTTCCGATTCTGTTTTTAACGGTGAAAAAAGCAAGCAGATCAACAGTCTTAAAATTCAGTTTGAGACAGAACAGAAAGATAAAAATATTCAGCTGCTGACCCAGAAAGCAAAACTGCAGGATATTAAGATTGCCAATGATACCTTTATCAGATATGTCTTCATCGGAAGCATTCTGGCACTGATCCTTTTTGCTGCTTTGCTGTATAACCGCTCAAGATTAAAAAGCAATGCCAATAAAAACCTGGAACTGAAACGTAAGCAGATTGATGAACAGAACGAACAGCTGAAGAAATTACTTTCCGAGAAAGAATGGCTCTTAAAGGAAATCCATCACAGGGTTAAAAATAACCTGCAGATTGTGATCAGCCTGCTGAATACGCAGTCGGCTTATCTGGATAATGAAGATGCCCTGATGGCCATCCAGAACAGCCAGCACAGAATGCATGCCATGTCTCTTATCCATCAGAAACTTTATCAGTCTGATAATCTTTCAATGATTGACATGTCCTGGTATATTTATGAGCTGATTACCTATATCAAAGAATGTTATTCATCTGACAGGAAAATTAATTTTACAGTGGATACCGATAAAGTATTTCTTGATGTTGCACAGGCGGTTCCTATGGGATTGATCGTTAACGAAGCAGTCAACAATACCGTAAAATATGCATTTCCGGATGACCGGAAAGGGGAAGTTTTCGTTTCATTTAAAAATATTGGTGATGACCTTTGTGAACTGATGATTTCAGATAATGGAGTAGGGCTTCCGGAAGATTTCAATATTGAAGAAACAGAATCTTTGGGAATGAATCTGATGCGCGGGCTTACCGATCAGCTGGACGGAACCTTCAATCTCGAAAACAAAGGGGGCTTAAAAGTGACGATTACCTTCAGAAAAAATACAGAAATAACTCCTTCAAATTAAAGGCTGATTATTATGAAAGAAAAAATATTAATTGTAGAAGATGAATTTATTGTAGCCAATGATTTGAAACTGATGCTGATGAAGGCCGGTTATCAGGTTACAGGAATTGCATCTTCAGTGGTTCAGGCCAGAAAACTGATTGCAGATAATAAGCCGGATTGGGTACTTCTTGATATCATCTTAAAAGGTGATCTCACAGGAATTGATCTTGCCTGGGAACTGCGTGAGATGAACCTCCCTTTTCTTTATATTTCAGCCAATACCAACCAGTCTACCCTGGAAGCAGTGAAAGAAACACAGCCCTACGGATTTATGGTAAAACCCTTCCGGGAGCGTGATATGATTGTTATGCTAGACATTGCCAGATACCGATATGACATGGAAAGAGGCTGTGAATTGTGTACTGATACCGGAAATAACGAAGTCATTGAAGGAATTATCGGAAAAAGCAAGGTGCTTCAGGATGTCGTTGAAAAAATAAGGGTAGTGGCTCCTACAGATACGTCTGTTCTGGTGGTTGGGGAGAGCGGAACGGGAAAGGAAAAAGTAGCCCATTCCGTTCATGAGCTTTCAGAACGCAAAGCTCATCCTATTGTTGTAGTCAACTGTGCTGCACTGCCGCATGCGCTTATCGAATCCGAGCTTTTCGGACACGAAAAAGGAAGCTTTACCGGAGCCAATACATTGAGAATCGGAAAATTTGAGCAGGCCAACGGAGGAACAGTCTTCCTGGATGAAATAGGGGAGCTGCCACTGGACTCACAGGTTAAATTACTGAGAGTTTTACAGGAAAAAGAAATTGAAAGACTGGGAGGAAATAACACGATTAAAGTAAACGTAAGAATTGTGGCAGCGACCAACCGTTCTCTGGAAAAAGAAGTGGCGGAAGGAAGATTCAGGCTGGATCTGTATTACCGATTGAATGTTTTCCCAATTGAACTGCCTCCGCTGAGAGAAAGAAAGGAAGATATCGTATTGCTGGCCCATTTTTTCCTGAATAAATATGCCGCTGCTTCGAGAAGAAATATCACATCTATCAGTGAAAAAGCATTAGAACAGCTGTTAAATTATCACTGGCCCGGCAATATCCGTGAGCTGGAGCATCTTATTGAAAGAAGTGTTCTTCTGGCCAAAACAACGGAAATAGAACGTTTCGATCTGCCTGAAATTATTGAAAAACCTATAGAAACACTGGGTCCGCTGAAATCATTGGAAGATATGGAAAGAGATCATATCATGAATGCGCTTCAGACTTCCGGCGGAAAAGTTTCCGGGCCGGGCGGTGCTGCAGAGCTCTTGAAAATACAAGCTCAGACTTTATATTCCAAAATGAAAAAACTGGGAATTGACAAAGGCTATAAATAATTCAGGGGAAAGCTAGCCGGAGACCATATTTTCTTTCAATTTTTTAATCATAATTCTTCAAATAGTTTGAGAATAAAATCATTATGCCTTTACAATAATAAATCAATCAGGTAATTATGGAAAAAGAAACACTCAGAATAGAAGGATTCAGTGATGGTGTTTTTGCAATAGCCGTTACGCTTTTGGTGCTGGATCTTCACTTTCCTGAAGAAAATTCAATACAAAACGGGAATGATCTGCTGGTCTTTCTGAAGAATCAGTGGCCGGCATTTCTGGCATTTATCCTTTCATTTTTCAGTATTTTCATCATGTGGGTGAATCATCATAAGATCTTCAAACAGATCTACAGCCGGAATTCAGCGATTATGTTTGCCAATGGACTGATTCTTTTCCTGGTTTCGGCAGTTTCTTATCCTACCGCTTTGCTGGCAAGGTATTTTGACGGCGAAGCTTCTTCTGTTGTTGTGGCACTTTATACCGGTATTTTTGTCCTGATCAATCTTGCTTACAATTTATTATGGTTTCTGGCCACCCGTAACAAAAAGCTTTTGCGCCCGGGTATTACCGATGCGGCTATAAAAAAGATCCACAATAACTACTTGTATGGACTTCCTATTTATGTTATGGCATTAATCCTGTCGTTCTGGATCCCGGCCTTGTCGCTGCTGATCATTTTAGGACTTTGGATTTTCTGGGCGTTGTCTTCAGGGAAAATAGAAATGAGTATTAAAAAGGGATGATTTGTATTTAGAAATGGTTGATTAAAAAGGATTATATCCTTGTTTTACAACATCTATCTGATCTTCTATATATTGAGAGAGAGTCCTGTTTAAAAGTGATGTAATAAATTGAATATCGCTCCTTGATGGTAAATAGGCTTGTCTTATTATTGGATCATCTCCTTCATCCAGATATATAAATAAAAATTGATCACCAGCATTATAGGCATCAACAACAAAAAAGTTTCTGTTAATATTTCTATTATAGAACAATAACCACGACCTGGCAGCATCTTGAAGTTCTTCCTGAGTTTCAAAAATATTATAATCAAGAACATAGCAATAATTTCCTGCGAGAAATAAAAGCTCTCTTAAAACTTTTGGAAAAGAATGTCCATTGTTATATTTTACTTCAAGCTGTTGTATTTCTATAGGCGAAATTGGTTTTATCCTTCCTTCATATTCCTGATTATTGGGATATGCTGCCGGATTACTCTGTAAATATTTTAAAAGCTCTATTTCCATATTGATTATTTCTTATAATAATGTTCCTTCTCTATTCCAAGTTTCTGCATTTTGGAAATAAGTGTTGTAGGTGGTAATCCCAGCAGTTTCGCAGCACCTGTTTCCCCGAAAATACGGCTGTTACATTTTTTGATTATTTTTAAAATATATTCCTTTTCAAATTCCTGCAATGTTTTAACCTGAAAATCCTGATCCGTATTTTGAGCGTTCATAACTTTTGGAAAATCCATTTCCCTGATCATATCTCCTTTTGTTGTCAGCATGCTTCTTTCAACCATATTTTCCAGTTCACGGATATTACCCAGCCATGGATTAGCCATCATCATTTTAACCACGTTCTGAGAAAAACCATTAATCTTTTTGCCTGTCTTAGGATAGAGCTTTTCAAGGAAATAGTCTGCCAGCAAAGGAATATCCTCTTTTCTTTCCCGTAAGGCAGGAAGATGGATAGGAAAAACATTCAGTCTGTAAAAAAGATCGCTTCTGAACCGTCCTTTCGCCACTTCTTTTTCAAGATTCCTGTTGGTGGCCGTAATGATCCGCACATTCACCTTAATCCTTTTGTTTCCACCAATTCTTTCAATTTCTTTTTCCTGAAGAACCCTCAGAAGCCTGGCTTGTAATTCCAGAGGCAGTTCGCCAATTTCATCCAGAAAAATGGTGCTGTTGTGGGCCTGTTCAAACTTTCCTTTTCTTTGTTCAGTTGCTCCGGTAAAGCTTCCTTTTTCATGACCAAAGAGTTCAGATTCTATTAAGTTGGCAGGAATAGCCGCACAGTTTATCCTGATCATTTTCTTTCCCGAAAATTCCGAAAGTTCATGAACCGCCTGTGCTATAAGTTCTTTTCCTGTACCCGTCTCTCCAAAGATAATCACGTTGGATTGTGAATGTGCTACCTGCGAAATCTGTTCGAAAATGAGCTGCATCGCTTCACTTTTTCCCACAATTCCGTGAAAGCCGTGTACGCTTTTCTTATCTTCTTCAATTTCTTTTGGAAAGTCCCGGATATTTCCCTGAAATGTTTTCAACTGCTCCTGAACATCAATGTTATGAAGGGTAATGGAAAGCTGGGTAGAAATACCGTTTAAAATTCTTTCCGGAATTGTATCTCTTGAAATAAAGCTTCTGTAGAAAAGGAAAAGTACATTTTTACTTTCACTGACAGCCGGCAGTCCCAATCCGACAGCCATCCGCATTCCCGAATTTTTAGCTTCGGTAAAACAGGAAGGAAGCGGTGACAATTCTTTCAGATCAAAAAGAAGAGGCTCCGCAGAATCAAGACAGTTTTTTACATACCTGTCAAGCTGTTGATCTGTGGTATGGTTCTGATTTTCATTCCGGCTGCTGAGTATTTCAATATTTCCTTTTACATCCCTGATCATCATACAATCATTGAATCCCAGTTCAGTTTTGAAAGATGTATTGATAACAAGCTGAAGCTGTTTCTTATCTAAAATGGTAGACAACTCTTTGGTTAAACGGGAAATCATAAGCTGTTCTTTCTGCATTTCCTGCAGGCGTTTCATCATTTCTGCATTGGGATCAGAAGGCTTACTCATAGAAAATTCTTACTTGAAAGTTTAAAGATAGTAAAAATTGAAAAAGATCTGCATGTGAGTGGTACAATACCTGAAATAAAAAAGATGAACCATTAAAGTTCATCTTCAGTATATTGAAAAGAGATTGTTTTTAAGATCTGATAAATTCCAAAAGGTCTTTGTTGATCGTCTCATGCTCTGTAGTCGGCATACCATGAGGGAATCCCGGATACGTGATCAGCTTTCCGTTCTTTAATAATTTAATTGATTTTAATGCCGCATTGGCAATAGGAACGATCTGGTCATCTTCACCATGCATCACCAGAACAGGAATGTCAACAGCTTTTAAATCTTCCGTTAAATCTGTTTCTGAAAAAGCTTTAATCCCATCATAATGAGCAACAATTCCGCCCATTAATCCCTGTCTCCACCAATTTCTCTGAACACCGTCTTTTATATTGGCACCTTCTCTGTTGTAGCCGTAGAAAGGGAAAGTCAGATCATAATAAAACTGATTTCTGTTGTTCATCGTCTGTTCCCTGATATTGTCGAAAACTTCCATAGGAACACCGTCAGGATTATTCTCACTTTTCACCATTACCGGTGGAATGGCGCTGATCAGAACTGCTTTCTTAGCTCTTCCATTCGAGTATTTATTCACATAACGGATCACTTCACCGCCACCTGTTGAATGCCCGATGTGTACAACATCTTTCAGATCTAAGAATTCAACCAGTTCTGCGGCATCAGAAGCGTATTGCTCAATAGTGTGATTGTAGATATTCTGGCTGGAGCGTCCGTGGCCTCTTCTGTCGTGAGTAACCACTCTGTAGCCTTTCTGCAGGAAGAAGATTACCTGTGCATCCCAATCGTCAGATGATAAAGGCCATCCGTGGTGAAACATTAATACCGGGCCTTGTCCCTGATCTTTGTAAAAAATTTCTGTTCCGTCTTTTAATGTTAATGTGCTCATGTTGTTTATTTTTAATGTTATGAATTGATTTTGTTTAAATATTTTTCTGATTAATAGGCAGTATTTTCACGTACCAACTGGAAAAGGTCTTCTGCACCGCCATTGAATTTATTTCCGTTAATGAAAAATGAAGGGGTTCCGTTCACTCCGCTGATGATACCGCTTTCAAAGTCTGTATCTACCTTTTCTGCTAATTCCTTCTTATGAATATCAACTTTGAATTGGGAAATATTTAATCCCAGTTTTTCTGCAAGCTTTAACGGAAGATCAGCATTCAGGTATTCCTGGTTTTCATAAATAGCATCATGCATTTCCCAGAATTTTCCCTGCAAAGCTGCCGCTTCTGCTGTCAGTGCTGCCGTTCTTGCATACTGATGCATTTCTGACAGCGGAAAATTTCTGAATACAAATCTGATCTGATCTCCGAATTCTTTCATTAATTCTTTAAGAACCGGATAGGCTGCTCCGCAGTAAGGACACTGATAATCCCCGTATTCTACAATGACTAAGCTGGCATCTGAGTTGCCCTGAGTATGGTCAGCATTGCTGACTGATGGTTTAAGTGACATAATTATTTCATGTTAAGGTTTTCTAATGCTTCTAAAATTCCGTCTGCGCCAGGATTGATGGCGGTGGGAGAGAGGTAGCTCCATTCGATGAGACCGTCTTTATTGATGACAAAAAGGGCTCTGTTGCATTCTCCTTCTTCGTCATTGTAAACACCATATTTCCTGGCTGTTTCTCCTTTGGCTTCAAAGTCTGCAAGCAGTGGGAAGTGCAGGTTTCTGGATTGTGAAAATGCCAGATGGCACCATTTGCTGTCTACGGAAATTCCGAAAATCTCCGCATCATATTTTTTGAAATACTTCAGCATTTCGTTGTACAATGCCATCTGGTCACTGCACACCGGGCTCCAGTCTGCCGGGTAAAATGCAAGGATAACGTTTCGTCCTCTGAATTCGGATAAGGTAATCTTCTGGTCCGGGGTTGCAAATAATGTAAAATCAGGGGCAACCGTATTTTTTTCTAGCATAGGATTAGTTTTTAATCGTTGTAATTGGTATTGTGAATGCACAGATGAGCAGTAAGGCTGCCGGAAACATCAACGTCCAGTTTCCTGAATAAGAGAGCAGGAAAGGAGCTGCTGAAGCACCGGAGAGAAAGCCCATCCATAAGAATAACAAATGAAAGATATTTATTTTGTATTCCTTCCGCTCCTCTGCCTGATTACTCATGACAAACAGAGCAGCTGTTCTTGCCAGACTGTTTAAAGTTCCTGTCACAAAATCGGTATTGATCTTTTGGTTACCTACCGATGTGATAATGGTATTCATAAGGCCCATTGAAAAACCGATAACAGCTATAGACACTTCATTGGCAATATGCTCATAATAATCAGTAATACTGTAAAGGATCATGATGCCGGAAACCGTGTAGAAGATCATCTTTGTACTTCTGAACTTCTTTGATAATGATAGACACGTTCCTGTATAAATCCCCACCAGAAAAAAGATGATTACAATGACAGAACTGATGATAACACCATATTTTCCACTGAAAACCGCTGCACCTAACTGAGTCGTATTGCCACTCATAAAAGAAACGTAGGTTTTCCATCGTATCAGTCCTGTGGCATCTGTATATCCTGCGATAAAAGCAAGGAATACTGCCAGTTTCTCCTGTGTTCTGACGGTCTTGTCAGGGAGCAGGATTTTTGTTTCCGGAATCACAGGCGCTATTTTCCAGGTTTTATGAATACTTTCTTTTCCGGAAATTTTTCTATTTCTCCTTCCTTCAGTCCGAAATTCGTAATGATCACATCTTTAGGGTTTCCTGCCAGCCATTCGCTGATATCAATGGATTCATAGGTGCCGCTATTAAATCCGATCAATACTTTACAGACGGTATCTCCGGTATTTTTGATATAGTGCCCGGCTCCCATAGGTACATAACCTACATCACCGGCATTGAACTGTTCTGTAACAGAAACTCCTTCTGCCAGGAATACCGACATTTCTGCCTGTCCGGATATAAAATACTGCCACTCATCCGCATTCGGATGCCAGTGCATTTCTCTTAAAGCACCGGGCTGCAGCTCCAGCACAGAACCGGCCATTGTGGTGCTGATCGGAAATTCCTTACTAGTAACCAATCTTTGGAGACCGCCGCCGGGAATGATTCTTGGCTGCTGGGAATGTAGAGGATATCGGTGCAGGCTTGTCAGTTCAATGTCTGATTCCTCGGGACGGGCTGCAGCATTCACAGAGAGTTCATCCGGAACGACTCCCGCTGCGAAGTAAACCTCTTTCTGTGGAAGTTCTGCTACTTCTTCAAGGCTTAGTCCTAAATTCTGTGCAACGATTTCAGGAGGCATACTTGACACAAAATCTGTAACGCTGAAGGTATGGTCTTCGGAAAAATTACCATTGTCAAAAATCAGAATGAAATGACATTCCTCTGTTCCGGTAGCCTGGATGGAATGTCCGTAGCCTTTCGGGAAATACCATACATCCCCGGGTTCAAAATTATCAGTATAACTTCGTCCGTCCGGATGGATAATCGTTGTACGTACCGTTCCTGAAATTACATACGCCCATTCTGCGGCATTGGCATGCCAGTGAAGTTCTCTCATGCTTCCGGGCTGTAATCTCATGGAAACTCCTGCAATACCTACAGAAGCAGGGAATTCTTTTACGGAAGCACCTCTTGTTGTACCACCGTCATTGGTACGCGGTTCTTTTTTTTCTAATTCGTATCTGAAACTTAATGATGATGGATTCATAGTATTATTTTTTTTGTGATTAATGCTCTTTGTTTTTGCTATTGTAAAGCTACTTCTGAATTTTACTTTTTCTTGATGTCATTCGGTGAAAAGGCAAAATGAGTCGTTGAGGATATAGAGGGGTTGCTACTTTTTTAAAAAGGCTGGATATATTGACCTGTCAGTGCTTTATTTTCAATGCTTTTTGCAAAGTTTGGTGTTTCCTCATGATTGTGGGCATCAGAAGCAGCCTGTCTTGATGCAGCGGCATCTGCAAGGTTGATCCCGTGTTCTTTCAGATATTCAAACATTTCGGGGGTGGCTGTCGCATGAATTTCATTGGTATAAAGACAGGTGTTTTCATCAATCTTTGTCACTTTCAGTTCCCATAGAACCTGAACTTTTGTACGTCCGTTTTTTGTAATTGAATCAGAGATGGAAAGCATGCGGCAGTAATCGGGGCGGTGAACATCTGCAACATAATGCTGTACCATCAGTGCATCCCCAATGGTTTCTACATTTAAAGATACCGGCTTACCATCAAAGGTAACTGAAATAGCAGCTCCGATATGCTGGGTAGAGCAGCGCTGATATTCGGCGTCCGGCAGATTAAGCAGCCAGTCTGCGATATTCACTTTTTCAATGGGTGCATGGATGATGGCACTTACGCTTGAGTGAGATAGTGCGTTTTCGGGAGTTTGTAAGATTTCCATAGTTGTTGATTTTGATTGTGATGTTATTGATGATGTAAAGCTACAAACCGGTTGTTTTAATTTTTAATGCTGTTCGGTCAACAGGCGAAAACTGTCGTTGAATAAGGCGATGATGTTCAAACGATAACAGGACAAACGTTCCTGAAAACAAAAAAATCACTGTAGGTTACAGTGATTGATAAAGGATAATTTTTAGATAGAGTTATTTATACAGCCATTTTTTGATCAGCCTGGTATAATTGGGCATCACGGCAAATACCATCAGAAAAACGATGATTCCGGAATTGATGAATCCGTCGGAATAATGATTGGCCGGAATATGTAAAAACCGTAAAAAAGGAATGATCAAAGCAGGAATAAGTACAGACAGCGGATAAATGGCAGACCAGGTTGCCAGAAACTGTTTCCAGCGTACCGGAACTTTATTCCCTTCATTTTCTGTCGTAAAAAGAAAATCAAGCCCGGATCTGATCTGATAATGGTCATTTTTTCTGAACAGCGGATTGGCTTTCTCAATGAGTTTTTTCCGGTTATCCGACTCCATCCAGCTTTTAAGATGATTAATCGTATCAAAACGGATAATGACAGTGTATACAAAAGTCAGATCGGGAATAGGACGAACAATCTGAAGATCAATAAAGCCTTCCGAATGCCTGGTGACAGGCACAATTTCGTCCAGCCATTTTTCATACTGTGATTGTTTTCCATCCAGAATATGATGGGTAATGACTACTGAAGCACCCTGATTTTCCATAACTGATTTTTTATGGGTTAATTTAATATGCCCTTTTATACTGCCACGGAATTTCTGTTTCAATATCTAATGTCTTGGCAGAATGAATAGCAAAATAAGGATCTCTCAGATGTTCCCGGGCAATGATTACCAGATCTGCATCTCCATTGACAATAATATCATTAGCCTGTTCTGCTTCCGTAATCATTCCAACAGCTCCTGTTAAAATCCCGGTCTGTTCTTTAATCGCTTTTGCAAAAGGAACCTGATATCCGGGAAATACCTTATCCTTGCTTACATTGGTAAATCCACCGCCAGATGCCGTAATGAAATCTACACCATTTTCTTTAAGGATCTCTGAAAGTTTAATGCTGTCTTCCAGAGTCCAGGCTTCCTCCGATTCTATATAGTCAGTAGAGGAAATTCTTACGAAAAGAGGCATCTCAGCAGGAATAGCTTTTCTGATTTCCTGAACGGTTTCCACAAGGAAACGGATCCTGTTTTCAAAACTTCCGCCATATTCATCCTGTCTTTTGTTGATCACTGCGGAATAAAACTGATGGAACAGGTAACCATGTGCTGCATGAAGTTCAATGGTATCAAAGCCTGCTTCAAGAGTACGAAGGGCTGCTTTAACAAATTTCGTCTTTAGTTCCTGGATCTCATCAATGGTGAGCTCTTCAGCAAAAACTCCGTTGAATTCCTGGGCAGAAGATGATTTTACCGTCCAGCCTCCTTCTTCCGGAGTGAGAGGTTTCATTCTTTCATTGGGATGTTTCAGGCTGCCTTTTCCTCCTGCATGCCAGAGTTGAACCCCTATTTTGGCATCCTGTTCATGCACAAAATTTACGATGTTTTTCCAGGCATTTTTCTGTTCATCGTTCCAGATCCCTACATCAGATAATGTTGCCAGACCTTCTTCTGAAACGGCTGTACATTCGGTAAGAATCAATCCTGCACCGCCAACAGCCCTGCTTCCGAGGTGAACGAGATGCCAGTTGTCGGGAACTCCGTTTTTAGCGCTGTATTGCTGCATAGGAGATAGTGCAATCCTGTTCTTTAAGGTAAGACTGCGAATGTGTATGGGTGAAAATAAATTCATTTTTTCTTATTTTTAAATTGTTTTTGAAAATGCTTCAGCTTCAGAAACAGCTTTCAACAAAACGTTCTGTACTTCTGCCAGTATTTTTTGCAGATCAGTATTTTCTGCTGATGCTGTTTCAAGAATATCAAGTCTTTCCTTTAACAGAGGATGTAATCCCATGATGGCAATGCTGGATTTCAGATCATGAGCCCACAGTTTCATCCCTGAAAAATCCCGGTTTTCATAAGCTGTTGTCAATTTCTGTAGATGATTGGGAATATTCTCAATAAACTGTTGAGTGACCATTTGTTCGAAGCTTTTATCTCCGCCGCTTACCGTCTGCATATAAGTGAGATCAATATACTGATAGTCAGATGATGGATTTTCGGTTTTCTTTTCGTTTTTATTATTTTCTTTAAACCCTAGTTTCGAAATCAGCATAAACAACTCTTCTTCATTGACAGGCTTAGGAATATATTCGTTCATCCCACGGCTCAGGCATCTTTCTCTTTCTCCTGCCAGCGCATGGGCGGTCATTGCGATGATCGGAATATCCAGTTTGAGTTCTTCCCGTATTTTTTGGGTGGCAGCATATCCATCCATCTGCGGCATCTGTATATCCATTAAAACCAGATCGCATGTATTGCTTTTGAGATAGCTTACTCCTTCAAGACCATTCGATGCAATATGAAAATCAATATTCCACTGGGAGAGCAAATGTTTCATCAGGCTTTGATTGATCACATTATCATCAACCACCAGTACTTTCAGGGGCGTATTGGACTTATCTTTAAAATAGTGGGGATCAACAGCTGGAATGACAGTAAGCTGTTCCTCAGCAATTCCGTAAGGAATATAGAAATGAAATGTAGTTCCTTTGCCTTGTTCACTGCTTACTTCGATGTTTCCGTTTTGCAGTACAATCAGGCTTTTCACTATGGATAAACCTAATCCTGTTCCGCCGTAATTTCTTGTCGTTGAATCTTCTCCCTGGTTGAATCTTTCGAATATTTCAGTAAGCTTTTCTTTGTCAATTCCAATTCCGGTATCTGAAATTTTAAATCCCAGAACAGCTTCGTTCTCTGTTTGCTGTTTACTGTAGATTTCAATAGAAATATTTCCCTGATGGGTAAATTTTATGGCATTTCCGATCAGGTTAACTAAAATCTGTGTCAGTCTTGTAGCGTCTCCCACCAATGTGTCAGGAATGGAAGAATCAACAGTACTGGAAATGGTAAGTCCTTTTTCTCTGGCCCGTTCTGTAAAAAATGTTTCTACGGAATTAACCAGACCATTGATGCTGAAAATTCCCGGGGTAATGCGCATCATTCCTGCTTCTATTTTGGATAAATCAAGAATGTCATTAATGATGGCCATAAGGTTTTCTCCGGAACGTTGTATGGAAGAAACAAATTCTGCTGAGGTTTCGTCCAGTGGGCGTTTTTGCAGCAAATTGGTGAAACCGAGAATTCCGCTTAAAGGAGTTCTGATTTCGTGGCTCATATTGGCAAGGAAATTTTCTTTGGTCTGTGCCGCTACCAACGCTTTTTTCTCGGCAATATCAAGTTCGCTTATGAGTAATCTCTGACGTTTAAACTGACGAAGAATGTGATACCCAACGACAGAACCTCCCAAAATCAGTAAGACCAATATTGAAATGTCATAAAATCTTGCTTTCTGCCCCATTTCCTCACTTTTCTGGCTGAGTTCAACCATATTCAGTTTTCTGCTTTCATATATTTTAGCCGTGATGCTGGTGATTTCATTAGAAATTTTTCTTGCATGCGGATTAGCAATGGAGGTATTATCGTCCATGTTTCCAACAGAAAGATAACGGTGCAGGAGTTTATCTTTGGTTGTTTTCTTTTCCATGGCAAGAACACTTAACCTGTGGATCAGCTTTTCTTCTTCGGCGTTTACATTGTCTTTGGAAAGAGAATCCAGGAAATTTTCAATCTGACTGATTTTTTGGTCGATGCCTTCAAGATGGGTGGTATCATTCGTTGCAATAGAAGCTCTGATTCTGCTTTCCACCCCCAGAATATCACGGTCAATCTCCCGTAAATGATTGCTTGAACGCAATTCGCTCAGCAAAGTATTGTTATTCTGAATCAGCGCCTTGGTATTTCCTGCAGAATTGAGCTGAACAGCTATCAATAGGAGTGAGCCCGCAATAAAAGTCAGGATAATAAAATAGCTGAATCGTTTGTTATCCATTACTGAAGATATGTTTTTCATAAATAACGGTCTGATTTAAGATAAAGAGTTCCGGGTAACAGTCGGGTTTACTCCGGGCCCATCCACAAATAGAGATCAAAAGATGGACAGACATGCCAGATGTCTGTCAATGCTAAAAGACATTCATTCTTGTATTGAGTGCTTTACGGTACGCATCCGCTACGGGAATGAATTTACCGTTGATCATAATACCGCCGTCCTGAAGGGTGTCAATTTTGCCTACAGAAACAATATAGGAACGGTGGACTCTTATAAAATGATCCTTGGGAAGACGTTCTTCGGCAGTTTTCATTTTACCGTGAATGGCAAACATCTTTTCTTTGGTGTAAAACTTTACATAATCACCCATGGCTTCTGCGTAGAAAATATCATCCAGCTTTAAGCGCCTTGTAATATTGGAATCCCTTACAAAAAGAAACTCGTCCCTTGTGATTTCCACATTTTCTTTTCTGCTTTCAAGAATCGTCTGTGCCTTGCTTACAGCCTGCAGAAATCTTACCGGCATAATGGGCTTTAGAAGGTAATCTGCAATATTAAGCTCAAAGGCTTCCAGTGCATATTCTTTTTTCGAGGTCGTGAAAATGATGATGGTCTCTTTACCGGAAAGGGTTTTCGTGAGCTCAATCCCTGTCATTTCCGGCATTTCTATATCAAGAAATATCAGATCTACTTGATTGGACTGAAGATAATGATAAGCTTCTATGGCATTGGAAAACTCGCTGACAATGGAAAGCTCCGGAACCTGTTTGGCGAGATGGGCTAATGTTGTTCTTGCAATATCATTATCATCCACGATTAAGGCTTTCATAGGTATAGTTGTTTATGATTCACACAAAGATAATTATAACTTTTTTATTTTATGTTATCTGAAATAGGAGCGGATCATCCAGGCCATTTCTTCATGAGCTTCCATCAGGCCTGTAATAAAATCGCTGGTACCGTAGTCTTTATAGGTTTCTGCAAATGGAGTAATATTTCCGCGGAGAAATTCGATAATGCTTTCATGGTCACTTAATAAATCTTTCATGTATCCGGGGCCATCGTTTGTTCTTTCACTGTATTCCGTTAAATGAGTCAGTTCCAGATAGATTTTCATAGTCGCCGGTGCATAATGTCCGATTTTACGCATTCTTTCTGCAACGCTGTCCATCAGTTCATCCAGTTGTTTGTATTGTTCTTCAAAGAAAATGTGATTGGCATGGAAGTTATCTCCGGTTACGTTCCAGTGGGCATTTCTTGTTTTAATGTAAAGCAGTGTTTCATCTGCCAATAATTTTGCTAATTGTTCTGCAACAGCTTCAGTGTTTTTTTCTGTAATTCCGATTTTTGTTTTCATAATAATAAGATTTTAGTTGAGCATTATTGCCTTTTTCTGATGTAAAGGTCAGTCATAATCCTGGAAAACAATCTGTATTTTCGGCGAACGGGCAGAATCAATCGGTGAAAAGCGGACAATTTCCGCTTTCCATAAGTTTCAGAATAATATAACAGATAATTTTATAAGCTGAGATGCTTCTTTAAAAAGGCAAGACTTCCTTCTGCCAATGTCTGAGCATCATAAGGTGATTTCTGCCATAATGAAACCTTTTCCTGCATTCCCGGAATTGAGGAACTGAAATTTTCAAGAACCAAATTCCCTTCAAAATTGATCTTTTTCAATGCCGAGAAAAATTCTTCCCAATTGATGGTCCCTTCTCCAAGCATGCCCCGGTGAGACTCTGTCACATGAATATGCTTCAGCATTTTTCCGGAATTGATGATTGGGTCATAAAAATTATCTTCCTCGATATTCATATGGAAGGTATCAAGGTGAAGGAAGAGATTATTTCGGCCCGTTTTCTTAATAAGTTCCAGTACATTTTCTGCCGTATTGCAGACATAGGATTCATAGCGGTTAATAGGCTCTATGGCAATATCTATACTTTTGGTTTGGGCGTAATCCGCCACATGGCACCACACATCAGCAATGATTTCTTTTTCGTTTTCTGTAAGTGGTTTTCCTGTAAAAACACCGATTCCGCCATGCAGGACACCAGCCAGAAGATGGGTTTCCAGTTCATATACTTTATCGATGGCTTTTTTGATAAGCTTTTCCGCAGCTTCAGGATAGAATGCAATATGAGCGTCTTTGGGAAGGTTCAGTGAGCATACTGCTTCCAGATGGTTGTCTTTCAGTTGTTTTTTTACGGTTTTGGCATCAAAATCCATTGATGCAGGTAACAGTATTTCGATCAGATCAAATCCGGCCTGAGCCGTTTTTTCTATCGCATATTTTCCTGATTCCGCATTCCATAACGGAGTGATCCAGGAGAGTAGGGAAGCCCCTAATTTTATATTCATTATATTTTTTTATTTAATTTAAAAAATCCACCATTCTGTTCGTATTCCGAAATAAGTCCCGTATCTTTTGGCTCCTGACTGCTGTAAAAACGGTGAGTAAAGACTGTTCATAGCCTCATCATTATACCTTGATACTTCTGCAATAAAACGGATGTGGGGTCTTGCCCAGACGCTTCTTTCAGCGGTAGGTACCATGGTAGGAGCTAAAACCAGCTTCATCATTGATGCCGCATCCTGGGTTCCGTTTTTACGGGTTGCATAGTGAAATTCAGAGAGAATATGAAACCAGTTGTTGTAATAATAAGTGGCCCTGATTCCTGTATTAAACTCTGTTTTTTTGTTGAAAATTTCACGGTTATAATAGTCCATCGCTTTATCAGTACTGGTTGATCCTCCTTTACTTTTGGTGAAAACAGCATAGGGATTAAGCGACCACCGGTTTGAAATATTCCAGAGGAAATGTTCAACAACCGTAAGAGAGTAAGCTCCTTTATATGTTTTTGTGACCTCATCAGGAGCTCCGTAGGTTCGCCAGGTCTGTGTGTTACCATTATCACCTCCATTGGCAATTCCTGTCCCGTATCTTACAGAAAGCTGATTGAATGAACCCGGAATTGTTGTTGGAATATCTGTATTTAATTTAGCTCCAAAAACCCAGCCCTGATCCGATGGATATTGCTCTACAGAATTTTCCCCTGATTTTTCTACATGATGAAATTCTGCCAGTAATTTCAGCTTGTGCTTTGTATTTTTAAAGGGAAGGGTCTGCTCAAGGACAAAAACCTCCCTTTGCCTGTAGATCAGGTTTTTTGATCCGCTGATCACATTGGTGTAAGAATATGGAGTGGAGTTGCTGGCTGTGGTATCAATAGCTGCCGGGAAAAACATTGAAAACCTTGTGTTTTTATGTCTTAGTCCCCAACCGGTTGCGGAATGGTCATCAAAATAAAAGTAATCTGCAATGTGAATGTCATCATATCTCAGCCATCTTGATCCCGCCCAGACATCCCAGTCACTTCCCATAATGTTTCTTGCTTCAACAAAGGCTTCCGGCAAGGCAATAATCATCCCCTGATTGGATTTTGAGTCTACATTTCCCAGAAAAGTCCCTCCTGAATAAAAGCTCAGTCTGGCCTGCATATCGATCTTTGTACTTTTTGTACTGTCACCGTTTATCACCGGGCTAAAATGGAAGGCTGGTAAGAAATCTACGTAATCTCCCTGATCCATTCTGCCACCTAAAGATCCCTGATTGTTCAGATTCAGCTGCCTTCCTGTTTTTCCATCGGCATTCGGAGAATAACCGGCTCCGATTCTTCCGGTTGTTCCGAAGGAAAATTTCTTATTGGTTATCGTGATCTGGGCATTAATTTCCCTGCCAGCACACGTAAGTAACATGAGCCAGGCTAATAAAAGCTTTGTTTTCATAGGGATTATTTAAGTGTTTTGGGCTTGTAGAATTTTAATGCAAATAATAAAATAACGACATAGCAGAGAATAGGAAGGAGGTAGGCATGTGCAATATCTTTTTCAGCAATTCTCCCCATGATCGGTGGGAAAACAGCTCCTCCAAACATTGCCATAACCAGGAATGAGGAAGCCTGCTGAACTTTAGATCCTAATCTTTTAAGCCCAAGACTGAATATGGTAGGATACATCACACTGAGGAAAAGGTTGAGCAAAATAAGGCTTACAAATGATACCCATCCGAAACTTTGGGAAATAATCAGGCACAGAACGATATTACATGCGGTAAAAATAGCCAGCAGTTTGTTGGGAGCAATGAATCTCATCAGGAAAGTTCCGATAAATCTTCCGATCATCATCATGGCCATACTTAAAGAAAAGTAATAGGAAGCCTGAATTTCCGGAAGGTGCATTTTTTCTACCCCGTAATTGATAAAATAAGCCCAGGTTCCGCCCTGTGCGGCAATATTAAAAAACTGGGCAATAACTGCAAATATAAAATGTCTCTGCTTGTAGAGCGGTGCGTGCGGATCTGATACAGACTGGTCTTCTCCTTTTTCATTTTCTGAAATGATGATATCTTCCGCATGAGGGTCTTTCAGATCAGGAACCCTGATAAAGCTGAAAATAATAGTAATCGCAAGAATGACAATCCCAATCCAGGTATAAAGATTTTTTACTGAATCCAGTGATCCAGATCCGGAATCAGGAGTTCCGAAAATAAAATATCCGCCTAAAAGAGGACCGATAATAGCTCCCAGACCATTAAAAGACTGGGCAAAATTAACCCTCTGATCACTCGTCCTTTCATCCCCCAAAGCGGCTACAAAAGGATGGGCTACCGTTTCAAGGGTTGCCATTCCCATCGCAAGAACAAAAAGAGCTAGTCTGAAAAAGTTAAATGAGGAAGTGTCGGCGGCCGGAATAAACAGAAAGGCTCCCAGTGCAAACAATGAAAGACCCAGGATGACTCCTAATTTATAACCAAATCTTTTCATAAACAGACCTGCCGGAACGCCCATCAATGCATATGCCCCAAAAATGGAAAGCTGTACCAGCCCTGATTTGGACTTCGAAATGTGAAGAACGTTCTGGAAATGCTTATTCAGAACATCACCCATGGTAAGAGCAATAGCCCAGAAAAAGAATAAGGAGGTAACAAAGGACAGGATGATATAGTATTTTTTATCTGTAAATTTTGGAGTATTCATATCGTATGTTTTTAAGAGGTTTTACAGCTGTTTTTTTCTCTGAATGCCTTGAATTCTTCATAGGTATAATCCGGACATGCTCCTGATTTCGATGTGATAAAGGCTCCCAGTGAAGTTGCCTGTTTCATGATCTCTTCCGGCGATTTTCCCTGAATTCTTTTAGACAGAAACCCGGCAAGAAAAGAATCCCCACTGCCCACAGTATCTGCAATTTCAATATGAACTGCCGGAAAATTATAGGCAGTATCCCCCACAAAATATCTGGCGCCTTTACTTCCTTTCGTAAGCACAATTTCATTCAGATTAAAATAAGTCTGGAGATGTCTGATACTGGTATCTTCATCAATATAGTCTTCACCGAGATATTCAAGAATTGTTCTGAGCTCTGCCTTATTCATTTTAACAAGGTCAGCTTTATGCAATAATTTTTTAATGAATTCAAAATCGATGAAAGGAGGGCGGAAATTAACATCAAAAACCCTGAACTTTGAATATTCCAAAAGTTGCAATAGTGTATTTTGGGAAGCTTCACTTCTTGTGATCAGACTTCCAAAAACAAATGCTTCTGAATTTTGAATCAGTTCTTTATGTTCCGGCAGAGGTTGGATATAGTCCCAGGCAACTTCCTTTACAATGTCATATACAGCTTCTCCATGCTCATCAAAATCAGCAATTACAGTTCCTGTAGCCTTTTCCTGGTCTACCTGAATGAAATCTGTTGTTATTCCCCAATCCTGAATTTGGTTAAGAAGACGGTGCCCTAATTCATCATTTCCTATACGGCTTAGCATTTTGGTGCCGATTCCCATTTTAAAAAGGTTGTAGGCAACATTAAATGGTGCACCACCAGCTCTGGATCCGGAAGGGAAGATGTCCCACAGAACTTCTCCGAAACATACCACGTGATTTAATTTATTTTTTATCATAATAGATTAAACGTTTAAGTTGTTATTTAAAAAAAATGATTGTTATAGATTTGATTATTTTAAAGATGCTTTGGCAATCAGTTTGGCGGATAATGTTATTCTTTTACCTGTTGCTGCGTAATGGTTAATTTGTCCGTCCAGAAGCTTGATAGCCTCTTCAGCCATTTCTTCAATGGGCTGCTGGATGTAGGTAATCTCCGTAGGGAAGAGGTCATAGGCATCCGTTTCATCAAATGCCAATACTGAGACCTGTTCCGGAACTTTTATATTGTTTTTAACGAGATAGGAAAGCCCTGCTACCGCAAGTTTATTACTGGAAAAATATAACGCAGTATTTTCTGGAGTTTTCCCCAACGTACTTTCAAGCTTAGAATGTACCTCCTGTACAATATTTTCCAATCCTACCAGAAGATATTGAATTTCAACTGTTTTGCTGGAAGAACTTACCGCTTTCTCAAAACCATGCTGGCGGTCCAGAAGATGTGGAAGATCAGTTTCATAGCCAACGTAGATCATTTTGTCAAAGTTCTTATTAAGAAGCAGGCTGGCTGTGTTTTCCGCAATCTCTTGATTATCAATGGTAATTCCGGGAACAGAAACCCCTTTAAGATATCTGTCAATCGTTACAACAGGATATTTAATATGAATAAGGTTTTCTAGTGTCTTTTCTGATCCTGCTACGGGGGCAACGATCATTCCGTCTACCTGCTGCTGTGAAAAGAGTTCGGTAAGTTTTTTAAATTTTTCTGCATTCTCATCAGAACTGCCGATGATCAGGGTATAACCCAACTTTAAAGCTTTATCTTCAAGATTTCTTGCCATATGGGAATAGAAGTCATTGGAGATATCCGCCACGATTAATCCAAGAAGCTTTGTTTTATTGGTTTTCAAACTTTTTGCAATCTTATTCGGAGTGTAGTTAATCGTTTCAGCAATTTCAAAAATTTTTTTCCGGGTCTCCTCACTGATACGCTGTCCTTCCTTTCTGTTAAGAACATAAGATACAGTGGCTACGGAAACTCCTGCCAGTTTAGCAATATCTTTTATGGAAGACCTTTTCATTTTATTTTTTTAGTGCACAAAAATATTTCAGAAAATAGTAAAAAAACAATAGCTGTTTTTTTTGGTGGTTTCCGAAAAATATGTAATTTCGCACTTTTTTTAAAAATAACCAACATCTTCATTATCAGCGTTTTACTTTATTGTTGTCTTTTTTCAATATGAATAAATTGTTAACTTATTGAATGTAGAGATTAAATTTAGGTTAAACGTTTATCCAATAAATTTAATTTTTAAATTTAAACAGCTGGAAACTAAGTTTTATATTTAATAATAAAGAAACATAATAATGAGAGTTTTTACTTTATACTATAAAATAAAACCCTGCAACTCATATGAATTGCAGGGCTTATTTTGAGAATACAGTCTTTTAACTTAAAATATCACATGGCGCTACACAGATCACCCATGGACATCTTTTGATTCCCGGAGGTGGGCAGCAGGCTTCAGAGCAGCTTGTCGCTCCGCCATTAATATTCCTCAACTGGTCTCTTGAAATTTTTTTTACATTTTTCATAGTCAAGTAATTGAATTACACTGAAATTAAGGCTGGTTTCCGCCACCGCATCCGTCGTAAGGCATACATTGCCACTTACCACCGATTAAACAAAGTTGACCACCTCTGCAGTCAATTCCTCCCTTAATTGTTTTCAATTCTTTTCTTTCGATTTTCTTTAAATTTTTCATAATAAATTGTACGTTTAGTTCAATTCGAAATTAATAAAATTTTATCAACCATGATAGAATTATTGTAAAATTTTTATTTTTTAGTTGCTTAATTGTAGAATGATTAAAGTTTATTTTATGTAATGAAGTAAAATGTTTTTTGGGAATAAGTTTAAACCAATCCTTAAACTATTCCTCTCATTTCTATAAAATCTTGCCCTGTGACAAGTCCGTTTTCCGATCGGGTTGGTAACTTTGACTTAAAATTAATCCACCAAATCTGATAATATTATGAAAAGTCTATTCAAATTCTCTGCAGTATTGTTCTTTATTATTATCCTTGCCTCCTCTCTGGTATATGGACAAAAAATAAAACCTTCTGAAAGTGGTTATGCACCTGTTAATGGCATCAAAGTTTATTATGAAGTCTATGGCAAAGGAAAGCCTCTTGTACTGTTACATGGCGCTTTCATGACGATTGATTTGAACTGGGGTGAATTGATCCCGGAATTGTCCAAAAACAGAAAAGTAATAGCTCTTGAATTACAGGGACATGGTCACACGCCTTTTTCAGAAAGGAAATTATCACATGCTACTTTAGCCAGTGATGTTACAAAGGTAATGGACTATCTGAAAATAGACAAGGCAGATGTGGCAGGGTACAGCTTTGGAGGTGAAGTGGCCTATAAACTGGCTATTCAAAGTCCGGAAAGACTGAACAAACTGGTTATCATTTCATCAACCTATAAAACTAACGGATGGCTGCCCGAAGTAAATAAAGCTCTTGAAGGAATGAAACCTGAACTCTTTACAAACAGCCCTATGCATACTGCTTATAATGCTGTAGCACCTGATAAAACAAAATGGAAACCATTTCTGGAGCAGATGATGGCTTCTGCCGGACAGCCTTTTGACCTGGGTGATGATAATATCTCTAAAATTCCGGTGCCTGTCTTAATCATAGCTGGTGATAATGACGGATTGGATAAAACAGAACTTTCAAAAACCTATAAATTATTGGGAGGTGATGTTTTTGCAGATATGGGCGAATTACCAAAGTCCCAGCTGGCTATCGCTCCCGGACAAACCCATGTAAGCCTGATGATGCAGACGGCAATGATTGTGAATTATCTGAATGTTTTTTTGAAATAATAGAATGCCATCAAAGAATTGAAATCTGTTTATAAAGTTCAAAATCTATACTATGAATACAAAATTTGAGGCAGGAATTAATATTGCTATCAAAATTCCCAAAAATAAATACGAAAAAACGGTTGCTTTTTACAGGGATATTTTAAAATTGAATGTTGAGGAAAAGCCGATAAAAAATCCCACTGTTTCCAGAACCCACGAGGTGAAATTCGGGAATAATATCATATGGCTGGATTGTGTTGACAACTATACCCATTCTGAAACATGGCTCCAGCTTACCGTTCCCGATGTAGAAGCTGCTACACAATATCTGCTGTCAAACGGTGTGGAAACCTGTGACGAAATAGAAGAGCTTCCTGAAAATATGCACTGGATTACCGATCCTGCCGGTACCGTGTTCAATTTACAGGAAAGAAAATAGCCAAAAACAGAAGTGCGATGTAAAAAATTGCTTAAAATAGAGCTTTGCCCAAAATTTTAATATCTTTAGCCATCAAATCATTACAATTTAAAATATTTTTATGCAGACGAGACCATTCCATTTCATTGTCACCATCTTTTTTCTGGTATTAAGTGCAACTGCATTTTCACAGAAAACAGCCGTGTTGGGTTCTTTACTGGACAAAAACTCAGAATTCATATTCCCACAGACTCCGGATAAAATTTCAAAAGCGTTGAACGTAAAAACTGTTTTTTATGAAGATGCCAACGAAGAAAAATATGCAAAATGGCCTATGAAAACAGGACTGGAGCTTTATTGCAGCCTGGGAAAAGACAATAGTATCAATGAGATGTTTTTTGTGACTTCAGACAATAAATCTGTCATTGTGGAAGGGCTTCCTTTTGGTCTTGTTCTGAATAAAAGTACATTACAGGACAGTAAAACGAAGTTCGGTAAGTACAATGCCAAAATACAAAAATCGGGAGCAGACAGTGAATTCCCCGGAGGGTCCAAACTGGTTTTTAAAAAAGGGAAACATTATACAACATTGCTTTTCGACAGTAAGAACCTGTTAAAATCAATAGGTTTAACAACAGAACTAATGGATCCCGCAGCTAATTGAGTACTGAAAAAATTATATAATATAGTATCCGTCATTATTGACGGATTTTTTTATCCTCAGACGGCGTTGACTTTAAAATAAATCTATATCGTCAGTCCATGGTTGTTTTTTACCTCAGCCATCACAAAAGTACTGTGCGTGCTGCCGATAGAATCTACGGATCCCAGCTTGTTAAATACAAAATCCTGATAATGCTTCATATCCCGCACCTGCACTTTCAGAAGGAAATCAAAATCTCCGGAAATATTGTAACATTCCGCAACTTCTTCAATTTCTAAAATTTCTTTTACAAAATCATACCCCACAGACCGGTCATGAATTTTAAGTTTGATCTGGCAAAACACCGTAAATCCACGGTTCAATTTTTCAGCATCAAGAACTGCCGCATATCTTTTAACAAAACCTTCCTGTTCAAGCCTTTTTACCCTTTCGAAAACCGGTGAAGTAGAAAGGTTCACTTCTTTAGCGAGCTCTTTAACGGTAAGTTTGGCGTTTTTCTGGAGGAGCCTGAGCAGCTGTACATCCTTATCATCGAGTTGTTCCACAGAATATTATTCTTTTAAATGATTAAAACAGTCAAATATAAAGAATTATATGCTTTTATTTTTACTTTATGAAGTTTAATTTGCTTAATTATTTGTTTTATATTGTGTTTTTATTCTGTATTACTAATTTTACACAAAATTAAAAACTTTTACTGACAACCTTTGTTAAAGGTAAAAGTACAGTTCTTTACAGATACTTCATCAAACAGGAAAGGTTTTACTTAAGGTAGATTAATAGGGAATCGTGTGCAAATCACGAGCTGTCGCGCAACTGTAAGTAACCCACCAAAAGTTTCTGTCCTTGCAGATCCACTGCCAAAAGCGGGAAGGATGACAGAAACTGTTACAAGTCAGGAGACCTGCCTTTACTGAATTGACAATGCTTTCGCGGGCTGAAGCTTTGGGTCATACAGATGATATATCAGATTTTGTATTTTCTTATGAAGGGAAATACATTGTCTGCTATGTCACTATTTTCCTGAAACTTTTTCTGCAAAACATAACGAAGCATTTTAAAGAACTTCCCAATAAGTTTAATTAAAAAGTTTAAAAAAATGCAAACTCACATTCTTGGCTATCCGCGTATCGGTAGCAAAAGAGAACTCAAAAAAGCCTGCGAGCAGTACTGGTCAGGTAAAATCCTTTTGGAAGAACTTCTGAACACCGGAAGAACTCTCTGCAGTCAAAACTGGAATATCCAGAAAGAAGCAGGAATAGATCTTATCCCATGTAATGATTTTTCATATTATGATCAGGTATTGGATATGAGCCTTGTAGTAGGTGCCATTCCAACACGGTACCATGAAGTGGTGCTTAAAAAAAACAATACTGAGCTGGATCTTTACTTTGCCATGGCGAGAGGCTATCAGAAAGATGGATTGGATATCACTGCCATGGAAATGACCAAATGGTTCGATACCAACTATCATTACATCGTTCCGGAATTTTATAAAAATCAACAGTTTAAGCTGAGCTCAGATAAAATTTTCAATGAATTTGCAGGAGCAAAACAAGCTGGAATCAATGCGAAACCGGTTATTATCGGACTGGTTTCTTATCTGTTATTAGGAAAAGAAAAAGAAGAAGGATTTGATAAACTGGATCTGGCCGGAAATCTTCTTCCTGTTTATACAGAGATTTTAACCAAACTTCAGGAGCAGGGTGCAGAATGGATCCAGTTTGATGAACCTTTTCTGGCATTGGATTTAACAGAGAAAGCCAAAGAAACTTACCGTTATGTGTATGCCGAAATCAGAAAACGTTTCCCGAAACTGAAATTTATTGTGGCTTCCTATTTTGACGGATTAAAAGACAATACTTCACTTGCCGTTTCACTTCCTGTCAATACATTGCATGTTGATCTGGTTAGAAATCCTGAGCAGCTGGATGATATTCTGAATGTTATTCCGGACAGTCTAAACCTTTCATTAGGACTGGTTGACGGTAGAAATATCTGGAAAAATGATTATGAAAAATCCTTGTCTTTCATCAGAAAAGCTGTTGAAAAATTAGGATCTGAAAGGATTTTCATTGCACCATCATGCTCATTGCTTCACTCACCTTGCGACCTGGATTTTGAAACCAATCTTAACCCGGAAATTAAGAACTGGCTGGCTTTTGCCAAACAAAAAGTGGCAGAAGTTGTAATGCTTAAAGAGCTGGCTTCCGGAACGGAAAATGAACAGATTTTTGAAGCATTTGAAGAAAATAAAAAAGCAATTGAGAGTAGAAGAACTTCTTCTCTTATCCATAATAATGAAGTGAAGCAAAGAGCCAATGCTGTTACTGAAAAAGATGCTCAGAGAATAAACACCTTCAAAATCCGTAAAAAAGAGCAACAGGAAGTATTGCAGCTTCCTTTGTTCCCCACCACTACGATCGGATCATTCCCGCAAACCACAGAAGTAAGAAGCTGGAGAGCAAAATTTAAAAAAGGAGAACTGACAGCAGAAAAGTATGATACCTTACTGAAAGAGGAAACGCAGAGAACAATCCGCTGGCAGGAAGACATCGGAATTGATGTATTGGTTCATGGAGAATTTGAGCGAAACGACATGGTGGAATATTTCGGAGAACAGTTGGAAGGATTTGTATTCACTAAAAACGGTTGGGTACAAAGCTACGGAAGCCGTTGTGTAAAACCACCTGTGATATTCGGTGATGTTTCCCGCCCGACTCCGATGACGGTGTACTGGTCTCAATATGCCCAATCTCAGACTGAAAAATGGGTAAAAGGAATGTTGACAGGTCCGGTTACCATTTTACAGTGGTCTTTTGTACGTGATGATCAGCCTCGTTCAGAAACTTGTAAGCAGATTGCCTTAGCTATTCGTGACGAGGTTGTGGACCTGGAAAAAGCAGGAATCAGAATTATTCAGATTGATGAGCCTGCCATCAGAGAAGGTCTTCCATTAAGAAAAGCAGATTGGCAGAACTATTTGAAATGGGCCGTAGAAGCTTTCAGAATTTCAGCAAGCGGAGTAGAAGATGCTACCCAGATCCATACACATATGTGCTATTCCGAATTCAATGATATTATTGAAAATATTGCCGATATGGATGCCGATGTGATTACGATAGAATGTTCCCGTTCTCAGATGGAGCTGCTGAATGCTTTTGCAGATTTCAAATATCCGAATGAAATTGGTCCTGGAATATATGATATTCACTCACCAAGAGTTCCGTCAAAAGAAGAAATGACTGAACTGCTGAGAAAGGCTCAGAATGTCATTCCTGCCAATCAGCTCTGGGTAAATCCGGATTGCGGACTGAAGACAAGACACTGGGAAGAAACCGAAAAAGCTTTAATCGCAATGGTGGCTGCTGCCAAAGAAGCTTCAGTAGAATATGCGCTTTAGAAAACTTTTACAATAATTAGATTCAATAATTAAGATCGTGTTATGATTTTCATGGCACGATCTGTTATTTTTAAACTATTAAAATTTTTGAAGAATAAAGTAGTTGAAAATCGTTCTGATTTAAAGAGTAAGTAAACTTGTCTTCATAATCTTAACACCTAATAGGATCTTAATGGTTCAAAATCTAAGTTATTTTGCCTGTAAAGCAGTTGGCGGATAGCCAAATTGTTTTTTAAAGGCAAATGAGAAATGGGATAAATTTTCAAATCCAAGATCCAGATAAATATCAGAAACGGACTTTCCTTTTTGGCTTAGCAGAAAATGAGCTTCCTTTAATCTTCGAAGCTGCAGCCATTGTCTTGGCGGAATTCCGAATATCTTTTGAAAATCCCTTTTAAATGCAGACAGACTTCTCCCCGTTAAATAAGCAAAACGTTCTACATTGACATTGAAATGAAAGTTTTTATTCATAAAACTCTCAATATCTATTTTATAGGGCTCGGAAAAATCAAACAAAATATCCTTAAGACCGGGATCGTAATTCAACAGTAAGAGGAGAGCTTCTTTTTGTTTAAGCCTCAGGATTTCTTCAGAAGCAGGAAGATCTTCATACGGTAATAATGAGTACATAAAAGAATGTAATGCCTTTTGCTCCGGTTTTATATAGGCCTGGACATTGTCCTTTTTTTCTGCCTGATACCCATACTCACGGCTGAAGTCATGAAGCATGGCATCGTCAAAATAGATGGATATGGTTTTGATTTCCCCATTTTTGGGTGGATATTTTGCAAATTTTAATAAATGGTTTTTTCTGGCAGAATAGAGTTCTCCTTCTTTAAATATCGTTTTTGTGATGCCATCATTAAGTTCCATTTCCCCGGAAAGCACCAGGCCGAGGCTGTGAATTCGTGCAAATTGTTCTCCTTCCCTGAATTCTGAAAAATGACAGGAATAATTGATGGGAAAAGGAATATTATTTTCGCTCATAGCTCAGAAAGTTGTTTCTTGATCAATTCTTATTCAAACTTACAAAACTTTTCAGGATCATAGAATCTCCACAGCAAAGTAATCCTGAGAATATTTTGCTGTGAAGAAGATCATATTAAGCCAGAATCGTTTTGGGTTCCAGGTAAGCTTCCAGTCCGAATACACCAAACTCACGTCCAATACCGCTTTGCTTGAAACCACCGAAAGGAGCGTATGGATCGTGGGCAAACCCGTTAATACAGATTCTTCCGGCATCAATCTGTGCGGCTACACGTTCTGCATGTTCATGATTATCAGAACTGATATAAGCTGCAAGACCATAAGTAGTGTCATTGGCAATGGCAATTGCTTCTTCCTCATCAGCATAAGGAATAATAGACAGTACAGGCCCGAAAATCTCTTCCTGCGCGATACGCATATCATTACGGACATTGGTAAAGATGGTTGCTTTTACAAAATTACCGCTTTCAAGACCTTCCGGTTTTCCTTCACCACCTGCAAGCAGAACGGCTCCTTCTTCCTGTCCCAGACGGATATAACTTTGTACTCTTTCAAATTGTTTTACACTCACCATAGGTCCTACAAGAGTATCTTCTTCAGCAGGATTTCCTACCTTTACCTGTCCGGCTGCTTTTTTAGCCAGTTCATTTACCTCCTCCAGTCTGTTTTGCGGAACCAATAATCGGGTAGGGGCGATGCAGGCCTGACCATTATTCATATAAGCCCCGAAAACAGCCATAGGAATTGCTTTTTCAAAATCGGCATCTTCAAGAATGATATTAGGAGACTTCCCTCCAAGTTCCAGGGTTACCCTTTTCATGGTGTCTACAGCTCCTTTGGCAATCGCTTTTCCTGTAAGTGTAGATCCGGTGAAAGAGATTTTTGCGATATCAGGATGCTGAGTAATTTCATTTCCAACTACATTTCCTAATCCGTTGACGATATTGAAAACTCCTTCCGGAAGGCCGGCTTCGTGGAAACATTCAGTAAGCAGCTGGGTTTGTGCCGCACTCATTTCGCTGGGTTTGATAACAGCGGTACACCCGGCAGCAATGGCAGTGGCAAGTTTATTACAGATAAAGCTGTTGCTGGCATTCCATGGGGTAATGATTCCAACTACACCTAAAGATTCAAAACGTACTTTGGAATGTCCCACCGTTCTTTCGAAATCATAAGATTCCAAAGTATTGATGGTGGCTGTAAAGGCAGAGACTGCATTCTGGACACTCATTCTGCTGAACTGTAAAGTTCCTCCATATTCATTCACCATAACAGCAACCAACTCATCTTCTCTTTTGCTTACAGCATCGTGCAGTTTTCTGAGAAAATGGATCCTTTCTTCCTTTGTTGTTTTTGAAAAAGTTTTAAAAGCTTTCTTTGCTGCTGCAATGGCCATTCTGGTATCTTCTTCATTTCCCAGAACCACTTCTCCGGTTTTTTGGTTAGTAACGGGATTGATAAGATCAAAAGTTTCTGTTCCTCTTGGCGTAACAAATTCGCCGTTGATGTAAATTTTATTAATCTGATTCATTTTTGATGATTTTAATACCACAAATTTCGGCAGAAACGAAAAAGAGAGGTTTGTTGTAAAGCTCAATTTTTCTTTGTTGTATGGTCCATTGTAAAGCTTGTTCATTTTTATTTTTTGAATTTATCCGTAAAAAGTTCCGTTCTCCAATAAAATTGACTACTTTTATCATAACCAAGTAAATAAAACGTTTTGAGAACAACTCTTAAACTTATTTTCGCTTAGTATCAGTCTCAGTAACCACAGGCTGATCGTTCTTTCGTTTGGGTAATTCTGCCTGAACAGGTTTTTATTTCATCCTATTATTTATCGTATTCACTGTTAAAGGTGACTTTATCTCTGCTATTCCGGCTTTGACCAATGCTATTGATCAAAACTTTACTGCAGAGAAAAACTATAGCTTACCTGATCTTTGAATAATACTACAGAGGTATACCTTTCTGTAATGCGTGAATAATATGGAAAAATCCAACAAAGAATATTAAGCACGATTATAAGTAATGAATACCCAATATATCTGGGAGGTAAAAGCGAAAAATACTCCCTTACTCAAAAAGAAATGCAATCAATGTAGCAGCGACAGATTTCAATGCAGTGATAAATTCAGACTGAATGCCCAGAAAAAGAATATTGATATATGGCTGATTTACCGGTGTGTAAAATGCCGCAATACCTATAATATGACCGTATTTTCAAGAATCAGAACAGAATCTATCAGTAAAGAAACATTCCGTAAATTCTCAGAAAACAATGTGGAAACTGCCTGGCAATACTCTTTCTCACAGGAAATAAGAAGAAAAAATAATGTGGAAGCCGACTGGGAAAGTGTGGAATATGAAATTCTATACCCAAATCTTCCCGTAGAAGATCTTATGAATAGGGAAGATGAGTTCATTTCTTTTCAAATACAGTCTTCTTTTGATTTTAATATGAGAGTCTCAACAGTCATGCGAATCTGTTTAGGGCTTTCATCATCTAAACTGAACCTCTTGCTTGCTTCAGGTAAGGTTTACTTTAATGAGAAGCCTCTTCAAAAGAAATATAAGTTCAAGAATGGAGATATTGTTGATATCAACAGGCAGGAGCTGATCAATATTTATCTTATCGGAAAAGAGGATTTTTTCTCAACACAGTAAATGATCAATAATTATAAAAGCCTTCCGGTTGTTGATCGGGAGGCTTTTTATTGAGTTCACTTTATGTATTTCATTTGGATTAATCCCACTTATTTTGGGTTGAAACTGCATATTTTCCTGCGCCGGTAAAGAAAAAGCTTAAGCTTACAAGCATATAGATGACAAGCAGTTCCAAAGCCCAGCCTCCGAATTCATTAAGTTTGAAAATATTAGCTGTTTGCGCCAGTAGGGTAGCTGTGAAGCAATTGGCAGCAAAGATTAATCCTGCCAGACGAGCCCGAAATCCTATGATCAGCATGACAGGTGCAATAATTTCTCCTGCAAACACACCATACGCAAAAAATGGCGGTAAGCCATGAATGCTCATCATATCTTCAATAAAACCAACTCCATGGATCACTTTACTGATTCCATAAACCGACATTGGAAATGCAATTGCTATTCTGGTGATCAGTAATCCTGAATCAATGTTTTTTTTCATTTCTTATAAATTATTTAAAAGTTATATTTTACAAATGCCCCGATATTTTCCAGGGTCTTTTTTCCGTTATTAAACTGGTCGAAATTGGAAGCCAGCCCGTACATCATTTTATCCTTTTTCAGGCCCAGTCTGATAAACTGCAGCCCTCTGGGATATCCACTATTATCGAGGTTTCCAATAGCGAGTACACTGAAGTATCCTTTGAAATTTTCTGTCAGATAAGGGGTGTATTCAAATGATACAGACTGTTCCAGAGAAAATCCTTTCTGATACGTAGTTCCTATAGAGTAGGAAAGTGAATAGGAGGACTGGATGATTTTATATTGCAGATAAATACTGAAAAATGCGCCGGGATTTTTCATTCCCAATGCCGCATTGGCACTAAGTCTTTTGGTAAGATTATACGAGAGGGTATTTCTGATGAAGAATATGTTTTCTTTATCTTTGGTATATTCTGTATCAAATAGGGTAAGATTGTTCAGTTTCAACCGTTCATTCAGCTGATAATTGATATTGTGCATATAAGTATAGGAGCGATGTCCTAAAACAAGATCCGGGGTATAGGAAAGCTGCTGTGCATTCAGGCTCAGGGAAGCTGATACAAGAGCTGTTATAGCGATAATTTTTGCCTTCATATTTCACTCATTAAATTTCTGTGAGCAAAATTATTCAGGCCGGAACGGAATAAACTTAAGAAATCTTAAGAAACGTCAGACAGGTGTTTTTTTCTCAGATAGCTGAGGTATTCTACGGTGATTCCCAGGTAGGAAGCGATCATGTATTGAGGAAAACGCTGTTCGATATTACGGTAAGTAGTGACAAATGTGCGGTATTTGGTATAAGCATCAACACGGGAATGTTCAAAGGTTCTTTCCTGTAACGTAACATAGGCACTCTGCATCTTCAGACGCCAGAACTCTGAGACAGCCGGAACTTCTTTGTACAATGATTCCAGATTATTTTTACTGATCTGTATGATGGTGGTATCTTCATTAGCCTGAATAAACATTCTTGAAGGCAGTTCGCTAAGATAGCTGTAAAGATCATTTACCCACCAGTTTTCAATACCCAGCTGAGTGGTATTTTCTTTTCCTTTTTCATCAATGTGGTACGCATAGAGGCTTCCCTGTGCAATGAAACGCATATGTCTGGAAACCTGTCCTTCGCGAAGCAGATAATCTTTCTTTTTAAGTTGTATAATTTCTAATTTGGAACTAATACAGTCAATATCATTATCTTTTAAAGAGACAATTTCTCTAAAGTGTTCTATGAGTTGTGAAACTATTGTATCTGTATCCATCATTAGATTTTGTATGTATAGGCACAAATTTACGCAAATATTAAATTACGGAAGTAAGATGAAACAATTATACATAAGAAGACCACAATTTATCATGTAAATTGTGGTCTTCCTCAACTAAGAACTATTTAACTACGATTCTGTTTTCAAATAACCATAATGTAAAACAGTTTCCTTTCCGAATAAGCTTGAGAAAATATTCTGAAACTCATGGATATATTTACACTTTATGGCGTTCCCGTATATTTTCAGCCCTTCCAGTATTTTTCTGGAACTCAGGTCTATATCATATTTTATAAAAGCTTCCGGTCTTTCATACCGTATACTCTGATCTGAACTGTCTGTTCGTGAAAAGCCGAGCTTTTCAAGCCATTCTTCCGTTATTTTAATCGGTTTAATGGATGCTGCCGGGACCGAAATACTTTGAATATCATTTTCAATTTTAACAAAATAAGCCTGTTCGACATTTTGAAAGATCTCAGCAATGGTATAAATCTGATTTTTATACTCAACCAAGTTCTTGATTTTTAGATCTGCTACGTTCATAATATTTTGATTTTAAATGGTGATATGGTCTTTAGTAAAATAGCAAATAGTATGCCCGACATTGCATTGTTAAATCTTGTTTTGAAGGATATTAGGTTAAATTTTTGATATAAAAAATTAACAATACGTTAAAATAGTACACTATACGTGAATTATCACATAATCATGAAGTACCGGATGTGGTATCTATGTGGTATTAGTTTTTTATTCCCGCTTTTGGATTGGTATTAAAAGTGGTAAGAAGAAGAGCGGTTATAATACTTATCATAAGAACTGCTATGAAAACATCCCATGAAAAGGCATGAAGCAGATAACCGGTACCGCTTCCCAGAATACTTGAACCAAAATAATAAAAAAGCCAGTAAATAGAAGTGGCTGAAGATTTTCCCCGCCTTGCATACAATGCAGTCATCTGACTGGCCATAGTATGAGCAGCGAAGAATGAAAGGGTGAAAAGCCCAAGTCCGAAAATAAGAATATAAATATTTTCAGATAATAGAAGGGCAGCTCCGGTAAGCATGCACAGGATAGAAGCTTTCAGAATACTATTCATCGGAAACCTTCTGGAAAGACGGCCTACGATCATCGTTCCGAAGACTCCAAAAATATACATCAGAAAGATAAAGGCTATAATAAAATGGCTTAACGAAAAAGGTTTTGCTTCCAGTCTGAATGTCAGGTAATTATAAACACTCACGAAAACTCCCATCAGCAGTGCGGCAGTACAATATAACCGAAGCATATAAGGGTTGGTAAGGAAAAATTTCATTTGTTTTACCTTTAGATGATAATCTGTTTTCTGTGGATTGAAGAACTTTGATTCCGGAAACAGTTTCCAGAATACAGCGCCTAGGATTAAACTTTCTATGCCAATCAGAAGAACGGCATTACGCCATCCGAATTCCCCCGCAAACAAAGTAGCCATTATTCTTCCGCTCATTCCTCCAATGGTATTACCGCTGAGATACATACTGATGGCTGCTGGTACTGCCAGAGCATCCACTTCTTCCGTAAGATAGGCCAGAGCAACTGCAGAAACCCCGGAAACAACAAAACCTTTCAATACTCCAACGGCAATCAGGAGTGTTAAATCGGGTATCCAGGTAGAAATAACAGTAAGGCTCGCAGAAGAAATCAAAGAAAAAACAATGAGGCTTTTTCTGGAATAACTGTCAGCTTTAAAGGCAAAAAATAATAAGCCCAATGCCATACCTATCGTGGATGAAGATACCAGCAGGGAAGTATCACCTACGGATACCCCAAACTGTTCCGCAGCCATAGGCAGCATCGGTTGGAAAAGATAAAGTTGTGCAAAAACCGAAAGTCCTGAAAAAAAAATACAAAGTTTTATATATCGGAAACGTAAGCTTCCCTGAATGGCTTTTTCAGATGAATTCATGATTTTTTTGCAATTACAATGCAGTGGTTTTACAGAAAATTTGTCTTGTAAATTTCCTGATTATTTTCCGAACTTAAAAATTATTATCTCAATGATATTGATTGGCGAAACAAATCAATGAAGCTGCAGACTGTTGATGTACTCTGAAGGAGTAATATTCTCCATCTGTTTGAAAACTCTGTTGAAGGTGGACTGATTAGAAAATCCTGCTTCTGTGTAAATATACATAAGGGTTACTTTTTCAATGTCATTTTCATGAAGTAATCTTTTTACACACTCAATTCTGTGCATATTCAGGTAATTATTGAAGTTGGGATATCCTTTTGCACGAATTGATTTTGAGATATAACTACTGTTGATTTCCATTTCTGTGGAAAGCTTTGAAATATTGAAATTAACATCTTTATACAGCTGTTTCTCTCTCATCACTGATTCAATTTTTTCAAACAGTTCATCCGCAAAAGGAGCTTTGTCTGCTGTAGGAACCGGCTGTATTGCTGTACTCTGGGCTTTCTCCTCAATTTCATGGTAAATTTCAACCCGTTTTATTTTATCCTTAAAATAGAGCAGGAGTGCAATGACTGCTACATTGGAAATCATAAGGATGGTATCGGTAATTCTTACATCTTCTGGTTGGTGTATCGGGAATTTAAAGCTGAAAGATTTAGAAATAAGGTATCCCGCTATAATATTCAGCAAAACATATATGCTGTAAATAAAAACATACTTTCTTTGAAAGAAAACATAGGCTGCCAGCGGAATCGGAATAAGCCAGACAAAACTCGCTATAGAATTGTTCCAGAAAGCCAGCATAATGTAAAAATTATAAAGCGTCGCAATAATGATGTAGGAATGCACCATGACATTCACCGAGTAGGTTTTGCGCACAATCAGATACGTATACACCATTAAAAAAAGTCCTCCGAAAAGATACCAGGCCATTATTTTATCAGGAATAATAAAAGTAAATATTAAACCAAATAGGGCAAGAATAACAGACATCAGAATATTATAATAATACACCAGTTGTCTTTTGTACTGTTCAATTTTTATGTCTTTTTCGGTGGTCATTTGTGGCAGAAGGTAATTTTAAATCATTCCAATATTTTCTCGTAACAGTCAGATTTTAAAAAATGACTGGTTTAACTTTCTGGTTATTAGCGATTTGTGTTTTGTGAGCTGTTTCCTGTTTTTCATTGATTATTGATGGATTTGATTTGTCAGTCCGGATAACTTTGCACCAGCTAGCTCAACAAAGGCTGATTGATGATCTATCAATTAACCCTAAACGATTTATTCAATTTTTAAATAAATCAAATAATTTTTAAACAAATATACTAAAATGGAAAAAATAAAATTACCTCTTGCCAGCATTATGATGTGTTTTTCAATTGCGGCATTTTCCCAGGTTGGGATCAATACAGATTCTCCTAAAGTAACATTACATGTAGAAGGAAAACCGGACGTGGCTACTGCTGCTGATGGAGTGATGGCTCCCCGAATGACAGGAGACCAGTTAAGAGCTAAAGATAATGTTTATCTGGCAGCTCAGACCGGAGCTTTGGTCTATGTAACCCAGGCGGTAACTATTCCTTCTGTAAAAACTGCAAAAGTAGATAAAGCCGGCTATTATATGTTCAACGGAACTACCTGGAAATTTGCTTTTGGAGGACAGGATAATGATATTCCCATTGGAGATTTAATCTATTATCACGGGAGCATTCCTGCAGGTACTTCAGGAGCCAGTACATTGGCCAGTACTTATCTTACCGATCTTCCGGTTTTGGGAGGTTTCCTGAGACTTGATGCCCAGTTTAACAGCAGTTCAGCAGGTACGGGAGCGGCTACCACTTTTAATCCGAGACTTTACAATGTAGGAACTTCAGATGTGAAAATCTGGGTTTCGGAAATGTCTACCCATACCGGTGATTCTGATAATGGAAATATTAAATTATCACCGGGAGCTTACAGACAATTTGATGATGGTGTTTATCTTACCCAGACCCATAATGAGACGGTAACATTTGATATTACCGTACAGGAACCGGAGCCAAGATGGTACAGAGTGTATTATGCATTCCGTGTAGATAATAAATCTACAACAGGAAGCAGCGATGCTACAACCACAGATTCCAATACTTCTGATAATACAAGGGAGTTATTTCTCTCTGTACAGAGACTGTACTAGTACACCGACAGATGATTCTAAAAATACAATGATAAAAAATAACGCATAAAAAATCAATGGGTTAGCTATTAAAATCTCATGAGATTTGTGTTTTTTCGGGGCAGGAATACTTTAAATTCCGGCCCCGTTTTCTTAATGCATCATTTCATAGACTTTAATCAGCTCTGCAATATTTCCGACATTAAGCTTTTGAAAGATTCTTTTTTTATACGTACTTACTGTAGACATCTGAATATTGAGCCTGTTGGCAATTTCCAGATTACCGTTGCCGTCCGCCAGAAGTTTAAAAATTTCGTATTCCCTGGATGATAACTTCTCTACGGGATTATTTCTTTTGTTTTGAATAATAAGACCAATCAGCTCTGCGGGGTAGAAATATCCCTTTTCAATGACCGTTTTCACCGCATTTTTAATTTCCTCTTCACTGCTTTGTTTATTCAGATAGCCTTCAGCCCCTTCCCTGATATATTGGATGGCTACATCTTTATCATATCCTGAGAATATGAGAATTTTAAGGTCATTCTGTATATCTTTAAGCTCTGGAACCATTTTTTTATATTGGGTTCCCGGCATATCAATGTCTAAAATAATAAGGTCATACCGCTGATCTTCAAGTTTCTTTTTCACCTGGTCATAATTTTCAGCAAAATCTATATTCAGACCCGGATAAGCAGTTTCAAGAACCAAACAGGTTCCTGCCCTTACTACATAATGATCATCAGCAATTAAAATTTTTTCATTCATAAAGATTAGTTTTTTTTGAGCGTTACTTCCACAACAGTTCCCTTAGGATGGTTTTGCCTGAAATTCATTTCAGCATTGATCTTTTTTACCAGATGGATAACCATATGCAGACCCAATCCTTTTCCTTTAAAACTGGGGGTTTCCAGTTTTGGATTTCTGAACAGATTCATATAGATAGCAATCTGTTCCTCAGACATTCCTGTTCCTGTGTCACTAATTATTATTGTGGATTTTTGTAGATTTTCGGTAATCCTAAGGGTAATGTTTCCCTGAGAGGTATTCTTCACAGCATTATCAAGGAGGTTATGAATAATGGCTGTTAAAATACTTTCATTTACCCTGGAATAGATGACACCCTCAGTAAGATTGGTAATCGTAGTTCCTTTTTCTTTAGCAATTTCACAGAACAGCTTGTTCTTGGTCTCCAGGATTCTGTTGATGGGATATTCCTTTTCTTCGAAAATATTTTCTGCCTTATAAAGTTCAGTATACTCTTTCAAATTCAGCGTAAACTGATAAAGCTGCTCTGATGATTTATAGATACTGTCAAAATACTTTTTCTGAAGTTCCACATCATCAGACTCATGAAGTTTCTGGGAAAGCATAGCTATAAATCTGATCGGAGTGGTAATGTCGTGGCTGATGGTTTCCACCAGTTTTTTCTGGTATTCCGTTTCTTTCTGAAGGTTATTTTTTACGACCTCCAGGTGAAGAGAGGTTTCCTTCAGTTCAGAGTTTTTATTATGGACAATCTGTTTTAAAGCTTTATTTTTTATCCTTAGAAAATTTGTGGTTAACTGAACGATAACGATGATGATAATAAGGATAATGATGGAGGCAGACACTCTGAACAGCAATGTCTGATAAAAAAGAGGCTGAATTTTGAAACGTACTGTTTTTTCTTCATATTTCCCGTCAGCAGATATCAATACCCTTACCCTCAAGGTGTAATCCCCTGGAGAAAGATTGCTGATGGTGTATTTTAATTCTTTCCCTGTTGCGATCTTTTCCCATCCGGTATTTTCTTTTCCGGATATTTTAGCTTCAATATAAAGATTTTCCGGATTGGAAAAATAAGGAATATCAATAAAGATATCCGCTGTTTTGTAATCATTTTTCAAATCAAGGATCTGATGGAAATACTGAGGCTCAGAATTACCGATTTTTACCCTTTCTATATAAATGTTATTTCTTCCCGGATAATACGTCTGAATATTTTCCGGATTGAAAAACACAAAACCATCCATTGAAGGGAATACAAAATCCCCATTCTCAAGAGCATAGGCGTTAGGTTCTGAACTTCCATTAAATTCATTGGTCAGAAAACCATCCTTTTTAGTGAAACGATAATAGAAAACCGGAGTGTTTTTATGGTCTGCATAGCGCAGCAATTGCTTTTTGGAAACTTTAAACATCCCATTGTTTGAAGAAATCCAGTAATATCCCTTTTTGTCTTCAAGAATATAATGAGCTGACTGAAGATAATCGTTGATGTCGTTTGGCATCTTGACAAGCTTATGATTTCTAAAAAGATAAAAGCCGCTTTTCTCCGTTGTAATCCATATCAGATTATCTTTTGTCCTGATAATGCTTTTGACATGGATATTTTTGATCAAAGGAGTTATGGTATTGCTTCGCAGTGCTATGGAATAAAGGCCGTCGCTGTTTCCGGTCAGAATTTCATTCTCATTATATTGATGAAAAATATTGACAAAACTTTTAAAAGTATAGGTGTAATCCGGCTGGCTGAATATATCCTTTTTGTATAAATGAAGCTGAGTGCCTGAAAGATCTGTGAAGGTAGTGCCGTAAAGAGTTCCGCTTTTCATAAATGTTTCAAGCCCCTTTTTAACAAAAGTGGAATCCTTCTTTTTATAGCTCGAATTTTTATAAAACCTGACAATATGGTTTCTCTTTTTGATCAGAATATTTCCGGAATTGTCATACATCATGAGATAATTGTCATTGTTTCCGAAAAGGTGGCTGTTTACAATTCCGTTTCTTCCGAATTCTGTTCCGTCCTCAGCAATGATTGTGCTTTGGCTGAAAGGAAGAGATGCGAAATATACATTGCTGGAAAAATCAGCTTTTTTTCTTGATACATAGAAATTGGAAAGCTGAAGAACATTCAGACCGTTATTAAGCGTTCCCAGGTACAATTTGTTGAACGCTTTATCATAGAACATCGAACAGTAGGAATGATTTCCGATTTCTTCAAAATTGACAAGAAATTTTAAACGGAGATCCTTTTCGTTGCCTTCTAAAAGGTAAATATTGTCGTGGTTAATAATAAAAGTCTGATTGGTAATCTGCTGCCAGTATATTTTCGTATCAGGATGGTTAAAAAGTGTTGGTTGATCAGAAACAGAAAGATTTCCCTTGTAGATAGAGTAGGTTTTTCTTTTTTTCAGATCATTGATGAAAAGGTGGTTATTCAGTACAAAAATGTAATTCAGGTCTTTATTGGTAAAAGGCAGTGTAATCTTTATTTCCTTGTTCCCTTCCTTATAAATGATGGCATTTTTTTCGGTAAAATGATAAACAGAATTCTTAAGCTGAATAAAATACTGGACGTCATTATAGAAATCCGATGTAATGATATTATTGGCAATACGGTGCAGGATATCGGTACCATTGCAATAGGTCATTTTATCATGGGCAGTGAGCCTTGCGATTTTGGGAAACCTGTTTTTAATAATGATTTTACTTTCCTGAAAATTATTAAGAACCGTTATACTATCAAGACAGGGATCTCCTATAAATTCACCAAAATGCAGATTATTTACCCTGAAATTACTGAAGGTAATAAAAGAACTGCCGTCATACCTCACCAGCCCGTTTTCGGTAGAAATCCAGATAAAGCCATATTTGTCTTTGACAATGGCCTTTGCACTGCTTTGTGGAAGCCCATTGTCTATGTTGTACCACATAGAGGTATAGTGCTGTCCGGAAATGTTTAGATAGATGCAAGCAAAAATAAATGCCCAAACTCTCATATATGTGCAAAACTTATCTATATCTGCTGCTAATGCAATAGACGGTTAATAATGGTATTTGTACAAGTCAAAGTTTTTTTAAAAGGCAGGAACGATTGAGAATAAATTTTTATCATTGAAGTTTTCTGGTCTTTTGTGTTTTATATTTTTTGATCGTGTAAAAATAGTGAAATTATGGCGATAAATTAGTATTGCATATTTTGTTTTCTCTAAGTTTTATCATGTTTTGCAGACAATACATCATTCCGGGTTTTTACAAATATTATCGTATTTCAATAATAAGTGATAAATTAATGTAAGATTTATTTTAAATTCTCGCCTATAGATCTCAGTATTATGCTGGATTTGTGATTATTTTTAGAATTTTATAAATGGTAAATAATGTTGTGTTTGGAAATTTTTAATATTTTTTTAATTAATGGCTGAATATTTTGTTATGTGTTTTTTTGTAGTAATAGTTTGACAAAAAATACAGGTTTATTCTACATGATAACTTTGCCGTTGCCTATGGATATTCATATTTTTGCAAAATATTCTCATAACTATTAAAGAAGATTTATTACCCAAATAATGATTCTAAGAACACAAACGGTTTTTATCTCAAGAAAACAAAAGAGGCTGTACTTAAAGTAAACAGTCTCTTTTTATTACCAGCACTCAGAATATATAGAGTTGAATAAATGATAGATGTAGTCTTCTGTTATTTAAGTTTCGGCTGAAGCCAGATGAAAACGTCTTATTTTAGACCGGGCTAAAGCCCGGCCCTATTGAATTTCCAATATTGAAGATAAAACATAGAAAGTATAGGCTTTCATGGTAATTATTTTGTTTTTTCTCGCAGATAATCTTTTCTAAACAAAAAACCTCCCGGAAATGATGGGAGGTGAATAAAATTGACTGTATATTGAAGTGTAATTCAATCGTTATTGGTGAGTTTCAAGCCACTTCAGTCTGCGCTGGTCAGGCAGATGTTTTACTTTAAAGTTTTCGAAAACAGCATTGAATCCTTCTCCGTCAGGACAGGCTGCCATTAAGCCAACCATTACAGGAGTGTTATCCTGAAGAGGAGCATTCCGCATCATGATATAATTTTTATCATCAAAAGAATAAAATATTTCCACAGCATCCAGCCTTCTCACTGCCTTTATCCATAGGGCAGGAGGTGTTTTTTCCAATGTAATGACACTCCAGTCACTTTTGTTGTGGGTTACTACAGTGCTGAGATTGTATTTGCCGTCTACAAATTCTACTCCGGCTTTGATATAATGTTCCTGATCTGTTCTCAGCATAAGGCCCATCTGATCAAATCTTGCTTTATAACTGCCTGTTATTTTTACTTTTGCTTCAAATTCACCACCATAGGTAGCATAATAGAAAGGAGCGTCATCTACCGTGAATCCATAATGTGAAACCCTCCAGTAATCACTTTGTGAGGTTACGAACATGGAAAGACTGTTGTTTTTGATTTCCCATTTTTCAGGTTCATTAAACCAGGTCATTTTTTCCAGGCTCTGGGCGGAAAACTTTTGAATCAGGAATAAGACGCAAAAGCCGAAAATCATTTTCTTCATTCTCTTTGGGATAAGTTCTAAGCGTAAATTATTATTTTAGCAAAAGTATTATTAAACCTTATTTGCGTCAATACTGATAAATAACCATTATGGAAATCCGTAAACAGCTTAGTGATCAATTACTGGACAACACCCCGAAAAAATGCAGGCTTGACATCGGGGTCTATAAACAGCAGGCGTTGGCATATTCTCAGATGGAAGGTGCAATATGTGTGCTGAGTGATATGCAGGAGAATAAAAGCTTTATTTATAAATCTGCAGCCGCATATGAACTTGGACTTAAGATGGAGGAAAATCCTGCAGAAATAAACTCCATCTGGGAAGAAGAGATGCTGAAAAGAATACATCCCGATGACCGTCTGAAAAAGTACATCCATGAACTCCGTTTCTTTAAATTACTGGATGCTATGGAGATGGAGCAGCGCGCGGCATACAGTGTTGTATCAAAAATAAGAATGAAGGATAAAAATGAGAACTACAGATGGGTAAAACACCGCATGTTTTATGTTTATTCTCCTGATAACGGACGGTTGAGGCTGGCTCTTTGCCTTTATAATATGGCTCTGACTCCCTCTAATGCTTCCGGTTTTATGATTGTGAATACCGAAAAAGGAGAGGTGGTTGTAAAAGATAAGCTTGATTATAGAAATATTTTAAGCCCAAGGGAACTGGAAGTTTTAAAATTTATAGGGGAAGGGTATGCAAGCAAAGAAATTGCAGATCTTCTTTCTATAAGCATCAATACCGTAAACAGACACCGTCAGAATATACTGGAAAAGTTAAAAGTAAAAAATTCTACACAAGCCTTTAAGGATAGTTTTTATTAAACATTCATCCTGGAAGATCCGAAAAGTTCACCATGTTATTTTGTATCATATGATTAATTTTATAACTTGAATACAGATTAGCAAGATCCATATGATGAAAAGAAGTGAAGAAATTACCCGTCAGTATTTTACCTTTTTAGATCAGCATATCCAGAAGGTGATTTCCGGAACTGTACCTGAATTTATGGAACTGAATGAAATTGCCAGAGAACTTGCTGTTTCTCATAAACATCTTACTGATACCATTAAAAAGGAAACCGGACAGCATCCCTGTTTTTATTATGATGAAAAAATTATTGAACAGGCCAAAAAGATGCTCATTGTTACGGATAAATCTGTAGCAGAAGTTGCCCGTATTTTTACTTACGACCCTTCCAATTTTTCAAAATTTTTTAAAAAAATGACCGGTTTTACTCCCGGAAAATTCAGAGATTCCCATTCCGTTTAAAACTGACTTTTTTATTCTTTAAAATTCCTGTCACAGGAGTTTCGAGGCATTTTTCGTCTCCGGGTAGGGATTTAATCCTACTGAATTCCTGCTGTAAAAGACAATTTAGTGAATTATAATGTTAAAATTTATAGAAAATAATCTTTTATAAATGAGATGGTTGTAAAAAATAACGGTCATTTTTTATTATTTATCTATTAATATTTCTTTATTGTTTAGTTTTTTTATTAAATTTAGGTAAGAAAAAACTAATTAATTCAATACACATAAATGTTAAAAAGAAACCAGTATATGGTATTAAGTTTGGTTTCCAGGGGATAAGAATAAATTATTGTGTCTTTAATAATATTTAATCTTAATATGGAAGCTTAAGCCCTTTAAATAGTTATATATTTGTTTTTTTTAAAACCACAACAAACAAGATTAAGGATGAGCATCAATTTCACAACAGCAACCATTAAAGACTTTGAGAATATACCAGATAATGATATGGCTCAAAGGGCTGAAATTTTTTATGAATATTTAGACTTTGTAAAGTCTAATGGACACATGAATTACAGACTGAAGAATACTTCAGGAACCAATGCAGTACTGAATGTAAATATTGCAGATCACAACAGAGAATTTGTTAGTTTTGTATCAAGTGATTATTTAGGATTTACGCAGCACCCAAAAGTAAAACAGGCTGCCATTGAAGGAATCGAAAAATATGGTACAGGAACAGGAGCTACTCCTCTTATCGGAGGATATTTTGATTACCACAATGCATTAGAAAAAAAAATCTCAGGTTTTTTTAAAAGAACAGAAGATGAAGCTGTAGTATTTACTACGGGTTATACAGCTAATAGTGCTTCTTTACAATGCCTGATGCAGAAAGAAGACCTTGCTATTTTAGATATGGCTGTACATGCCAGTGTGCACGAAGGATGTGCTTTTACCAATAAAAAAACATTTCCACACAATAATTTGGAATCTTTGGAACACATTTTGAAGGTATCTGAAAATCTGTACCGTACGAAACTCGTTATTGTGGATGGAGTGTATTCCCAGGATGGTGATACCTCCCGTATTAATGAGATCTATGACCTTGTGAAGAAGTATAATGCCTTTCTGATGGTAGACGACGTACATGGTGTCGGTATCCTTGGAGAATCCGGAAGAGGTACTTTGGAACAGGCCGGGTTATTGGATAAAGTAGACCTTATTACAGGTACATTCAGCAAAACATTTGGAAATCTGGGAGGATATGTCATTGCAGATAAAAAAATAGCGGCATTCATCAGATTCCATTCCCGTCAGCAGATTTTCTCAGCGACAGCTCCACCATCATCAGCAGGAATAGTTAAAGCTATTGATTTAATTGACGAAGAACCTATCTGGAGACAAAAACTCTGGGATAACATCAATTATTTTAAAAAAGGGCTTGACGACTTAGGGTTGGATACAGGTGTTACCTGCTCTGCAATTATCCCTGTAAAAATCGGAGACCCCTATGTAACAGGAGAAGCCGGAAAACTACTAATAGAAAAAGGAATCTATACCAATCCGATTCTGTACCCGGCTGTACCCCGAAAAGATGCGCGTATCAGGATGAGTGTGACGGCAAGACACGAAAAAGAACATCTCGATAAAACGCTTAATGCGTTTGATGATATTAATAAAAAATTGCATATTGCGAAAAAATAATAATTATGCCTAGAAAAGTAGTGCAGGGCCCCATTAGGGACAAAGAAAAAACAAAGCAGAAACTGCTTGCTGCAGTTGGTAAAATTTTAAGAGTAAAAGGATATTCCGGATTAAAAGTAAGCAAAATAGCTGCCGTAGCCGGATTTGATAAAAAATTGATCTATGAGTACTTTGGAAGTACTGATAAGCTGATCGATGAATATATCAAGTCTCAGGATTACTGGAGCCAGGTCAACCAGGATGTTGATATGGATTTCTCGGACGGTGGACACGAGCTTACTAAAATGGTGGTCTTGAATCAGTTCGAAAACCTGAAGAAAAATAAAGAACTTCAGAAGATTATCCTTTGGGAGCTTTCAGAAAGCAAGCCTATTCTTAAGAAATTAGTTGAACAACGTGAAGAAGTTGGAGAAGTTTTATTTGGAAACATCTCAGATCCTTACTTTGGTGAAGGAGTAGCAACAAGACACAGGGCAATTATGGCTCTGATTGTTTCCGGAGCTTACTATCTTAACCTTTATACAGGATATAACGCAAACAAGTTCTGCGGTATTGACCTGAAAACTGAAGAAGGGCGAAAAGAGATTGAAGGCGCTATTGTTGAGTTGATTGACTTTGCATACAGCAAAAAGAAATAGAGGTTAAAAGTTTTCCGATTTGAACAGAAATATGTTTTTGTTGATATTTGAAAACTTTTAATTTTCAAATTAAAACTATATTTCTTATTTTTGACCAATGGAAAATTTTATAGTATCTGCAAGAAAATATCGTCCTCAGGAGTTTGATACGGTTGTAGGACAATCCCATATTACGGATACTTTAGAACATGCAATTGAAGAAAGTCAATTAGCTCAGGCATTACTTTTTTGCGGTCCTCGTGGTGTGGGTAAAACTACTTGTGCCAGAATTCTGGCAAGAAAGATCAATGAGAAAGATGGCTCGGTTTCAGAAGATGGCTTTGCTTACAATATCTATGAATTGGATGCTGCATCCAATAACTCTGTTGATGATATCAGAGAACTTATAGATCAGGTACGCTTTGCACCTCAGGTGGGTAAATACAAAGTATATATCATTGATGAGGTTCATATGCTGTCTTCTGCCGCTTTCAATGCATTCCTTAAAACGCTGGAAGAGCCGCCTGCGCATGCTATTTTTATTTTGGCTACCACGGAGAAACATAAAATTATTCCAACAATTTTATCCCGTTGTCAGATCTATGACTTCAAAAGAATCGTCATCGAAGACATACAGAGCCATCTGAGAAACATTGCCCAGAAAGAAAATATCCAGTATGAAGATGATGCCCTGTACCTGATTGCTCAGAAGGCAGACGGTGCATTAAGAGATGCACTTTCTATCTTCGACAGACTTTCTACTTTCTCCCAGAAAAATATTACACTGGCAAAAGCTGCCGAAGTGCTCAATATTCTGGATTACGATCAATATCTGAATATCGTGGATCTTGCCAGGGAAAACAAAATTCCTGAAGTGCTTTTCGCATTTAATGAGATTGTAAAGAAAGGTTTTGATCCTCATATTTTCATTGCCGGATTAGGAAATCATTTCAGAGATCTGATGATGGCACAGAATGCTTCCACTATGGAACTCATTGAAGTAGGAGAGAAGACCAAGGCCAGGTTTGTAGAGCAGGGACAGAAATGGGCCGCCCAGCAGCTTATTGATGGTATTGAAATCTGCAACCATGCAGATATTAATTATAAGAATTCCAAAAACCCTAGACTTACGGTTGAAATTGCATTAATGCAGCTGGCTTCACTGACAGCTAATTTAGGCGATACTAAAAAAAAAAATTCCTGATACTGGCTCCGTTTCTCAGTGAGAAACAGGAGGTGAAAATGCCGGAAAAAACTCCGGAGAAAAAAGAAGTTAAAACAGAACAGCTGTCTGTTACTACTCAGATGGTTCAGGAAGTTTCTGTGACCAAAACTACCAAGCCTTTGTCAAGACCGGGAATATCCTCCGGTTTCAGCATCAATTCCTTTTTGAATAAAGAAGATAAAGTGGAAACAGCAGAAGATGTTGTGGTGAGAACTGAAAATCTTCCTCAAAACCATTTTACAGATACAGATCTGCAGACGGAATGGAAAATTATGCTTAAACAGCTTCAGGTAAAAAATAACTTTGTATTTAATGCGGTAAAAACCTTTAAACTGGTAAAAGCTGAAGAGCATAAAATCAAAGTTTTGTTCCCGTCAGACTCTGCAAAAGTGGAATTTGATAAAATAAGTGGAGAATTTTTTAATCATTTTAAAAGAAAAATTCAGAATCATATTATTGAGGTAGAATACGTCAGAGACGTTGAAAATCTGAAGATTGAGGTGGTGACGAAGAGAAAATTATTTGAAAAGTTTATAGAAAAAAATCCACTTTTGAAAGATCTTGATGATTTAATGAAGTTTGATTTGACATAATTTTTATATATTTGTCAAATATTTCTGTCAGAAATAAGTTTCTGACAAAAACAAATTAAACCAGAAACGCTAAAACAAGACATTTCCAGATACAATGGAAAAATTGATTAACACATATCAGTCTTTTTTTGCACCCGCTAATTATTTTTTTAGCGGTTATTTTAGTTTTTCTGCTTCTTATTATAGAAATTTCAGAACGTATTACCGATTTTATTGGTACTGTTAACTGAATTTCTTTCCAAAAAATACAGGAGAAGTAGAGCCCTATTATTTTCCTGATTCCTTTAAACAATTTTGAACGGCATTTTTTGAAAAGAATTATAAATTAAATTTTATAATCCAAAGGGCTATTGCTGTCAATGAATAAATAATATAAAAAACAATAAAATTTAGAATAATGAATTTAAATGATTTAAAAAATGAGTGGATCGATGGGCTTACACAGCCACTAATGATTGCAGGACCATGTAGTGCGGAAAGTGAAGCTCAGATGCTTGAAACGGCCAGGAGAATTAAGGAATCCAATGCCAATGTATCCGTTTTCCGTGCCGGAATCTGGAAACCCCGTACCAAACCCAACGGTTTCGAAGGAGTAGGAGTGATCGGTTTGAACTGGCTGAAAAAAGTAAAAGAAGAATACGGTTTTAAAACAGCAACTGAGGTAGCCAATGCACACCACGTATTTGCAGCTTTAGAAGCAGACGTAGATGTTCTTTGGATCGGAGCGCGTTCTACAGTGAATCCATTTACGGTACAGGAAATTGCAATGGCTTTAAGAGGAACTGATAAACCGGTATTTGTGAAAAACCCTGTAAATCCGGATCTTGCTTTATGGATCGGAGCTTTGGAAAGACTTTTAGGACAGGACATTAAAAACCTTGGAGTTATTCACAGAGGATTTTCAACCTACCAGAAAACAAAATACAGAAACAATCCAAACTGGCAGATTGCCCTTGATTTCAAGAGCCAGTTTCCAAATATTCCAATGTTAATCGACCCTTCTCACATCTGCGGAAACAGAACAGGTCTTGCAGATATTACACAGGAGGCACTTAACGTAGGATACCAGGGAGCGATCATTGAATCTCACTGTAATCCTGATGAAGCATGGAGCGATGCTTCCCAGCAGATCACTCCTGAAGTTCTTGCAGATCTTATCGGAAATCTGAAAGTGAGAAGCTCTAATCTTGCCGGTTTTGAAGGAGAAATGGGAAGACACAGAACTTTAATCTCTGATCTTGACTTCCAGTTAATTGAACTTCTTTCTCAAAGAATGAAAATTTCTGAAAAGATCGGTAAGCTTAAAAAAGAAAATGACATTGCGATCTTCCAGCCTGAACGTTGGAAAGTAATCACAGAATACGCTACCCAAAAAGCAAAAGAAACAGGAATGTCTCAGGAGTTTATTGAAAAAGTATTCAAAGCGATTCACGAAGAATCTATTGAAGTTCAGAATAATATTATGATCGAGAGATAAATTGCAGATAATAGTAAGAGTAGTATAATTTTTACTAGATATTCAGTAAAAAAAATAAATCAGGGCTTAGCCATCAGTATTTAGGAGAATTGAAACATTGTGTTTTTGACCCTATTTTCTGAATGCTAAGCCCTAATTGCGTATATTTGCACCAGCATTATCTATGAAAGGAAAAATCATTAAATCTACAGGCAGTTGGTACCAGGTTTTGGAATTGGAAACAAATAAAATTTTCGAGGCCAGAATCAGGGGGAAATTCAAATTAATAAAAACCAGACTTACCAATCCACTTGCTGTAGGAGATTTTGTTGAGTTTCAACTGGAACAGGATGATATTGCCTGGATCACGAAAATTGAACCCCGCTCTAATTATCTGATCAGAAAATCCGTAAATCTTTCCAAAGAAGCTCATATTATTGCTTCCAATATCGATTTGGCGTGCTTTATCTTTACGCTGAAACATCCTGAAACATCATTAGGATTTCTTGACAGGTTCCTGGCATGCTGTGAAGCTTATAATATTACACCACTGATTCTTTTTAATAAGATTGATGTATTGCACGAAGAAGAAATTGAAATTGTAAAAGATATTGAATTCCTATATCAGGAGATAGGATATGATACTCTGGAAATTTCGTCCTATTCTAAATTGAATCTGGATCAGCTTCAGGAAATTCTTAAAGATAAAACTTCCGTCTTCTTTGGCCACTCAGGTTGTGGAAAATCTACCTTAGTGAATGCTTTGCAGCCGGGATTGAATTTAAAAACTTCTGAAATTTCAGATACCCACCTGAAAGGTAAGCACACCACAACTTTTGCCCAGATGCATTTCTGGGATTTTGGAGGAAACGTTATCGATACTCCCGGGGTTCGTGAATTTGCAATGATTGATATTGAAAAAGAAGAAGTACAGCATTACTTTCCTGAAATTTTCAAAAAGAGAGAAGAATGTAAATTTCACAACTGCCTTCACATCAATGAACCTAAATGTGCTGTTATCGATGCCCTTGAAACAGGAGAAATTCAGCATTCGCGCTATGCTACTTACATTAAACTGATGGACGAGGCAGAAGAAGCTTCTCAGAAATAATCAATAAAATTTATTTAACAGAACAAATTTTGTTAGAAATAATATAGAGACTATCATTGGATGGTCTCTTTTTCTGTTTAAAACTATTTTACCGAAATGACACCGTTGTCAAGGGTAGTACTTTCTTTTGTTAAAGAATAATATTTACCGCTATTATTTTTTTTAAGATTAGTTTAATGTATTTGATGGATTTTATTTTTTGTAATTTATTTTTTTTGATTTTTAAATGAAAAAATATTCGTTTTTAAATAACTCTACTTTTCAATTTTACAATTTTGGCAGATAACTCCACTTTTGTCATATTTCTGACCACCATGAGATTGGATTTTCAAAAAATAAAATTATTTCACCAATTGCAATAAAAAGAATAAAATTGTTAAATATGATTGAATATTAATTAAAAAATTACATAATTAACAAAAAATACCTTCATTTTTTGCAAATAAAAAACCCAGCCGAAGCTGGGTAAAAACTAATAACCATGAAAACTCAAATTAAACATGAGAATCGCAATAGAATAAACAATTACTGTGCCAAAGTTTGTGTTACAATTTCTTAATAAAAGTTATTTTTATGTTAAAAAAAAATTAAAATAAAAATCAAAGATATTTTTTGTAATTTTGCGCCATTAAAAAAATATACATTTATGTCTAACATTACATTCACTATGATTAAGCCTGATGCAGTTGCTGACGGACATATCGGTGCTATATTGGGTAAGATTGCTGAAGGAGGTTTTAAGATCAAAGCTTTAAAATTAACTCAGCTTACAGTTGCTGATGCAAAAAAATTCTATGAAGTACATGCTGAGAGACCATTTTATGGAGAATTGGTAGAATTCATGAGCTCTGGTCCTATCGTTGCAGCAGTTTTAGAAAAAGACAATGCAGTTGAAGACTTCAGAACATTAATCGGTTCTACTAACCCTGCAGAAGCTGCAGAAGGTACAATCAGAAAAATGTTTGCAAGAAGCATCGGAGAAAATGCTGTTCACGGTTCAGATTCTGACGAGAATGCATTAATCGAAGCTCAATTCCATTTTTCAGGAAGAGAGATTTTCTAAGAAAATCATCTTACAAAATAAAAAATCCGGAGAATTTTCTCCGGATTTTGTTTTTTATAGGATTATTTAAAGATTATTTTCAATAGCTCCCACTTTTTCTCTGTACAACTCAACAGGTTTATTAAGCAAAACTGCTATCACCGTCAGTTGTTTATCCAGTCTTTCTTTAGGGATATCAATATAAATAATTCCCGGGCGGTCACTCCAGTAAAGTTTATTATAGATCGTATGATTGAGCATACTCCCTTCACCTACGATTCTTATTCTGGCAATGTCATTTTTTATTCCTTTCAAAGCAATAGGTCCTGTAGGAATTCCTTCCACAAAAAGATACAGAGTCTGTTTGTCTTTTGACAGAGCGCTCATCCCTGAGAAATGACCTTCCGGCATTCCTTTTCCGGTCTCAAAAAACGCTTCTGCATGCTTACTTATCCATTGCAGTGTTTCCGGGTTTGTTGAAGGTGTTTTCTGTATTTTCATATCAAGGCCATCGGAGGTTAAGCCTTCATTGTTAAGTAGATTATTTCCGTTATGCAATACATTGCTCATATCATAGACTGCTTCCTGAGTATTTTTGTTGTTCAGTATTTTGGAAAGAGAAAGTTCACTTTTCTTAAAATCTTTTAAAAATACCGGAGGAGTGTCAAAAGTAAGTTCTGCCACAGTGACATCCTTGTCAAATTTTACTTTGGAGAAATTCAAATTCAGTGTTTTCTCGGCATTATAATCCATCGTAACAACAGCAGATGGATCTCCAATGATTTTTACAGAAAGAGGTTTTGTTGCCAGTCCATAGATTTTTGTAAGTTTTTTAGCTTCTTCAAGATAAAGAAACAACGATTTTTTCGAGTTGGACAGCGCTGATTTTCCTTTGTAGTTGTCAAAAGAAATTCCGCGTGTTGTTTCATAGATGGCAGGTTTGTTTTTGGAGGTCCATCTCCCCAGGTTTTTCAGGATCTCAACTTGCTCTTCAGGAATGGTACCGTCGGATTTCGGGCCCATATCAAGAAGGAGATTTCCTCCCATGCTGATCACGTCTGCCAAAGTCCTTACAATCATATTGGGTGTCTTATAACTTTTGTCAAAAGGCTGATACCCCCAGGAATCATTCATGGTATAACAAAGTTCCCAATATTGATTTTGGGGCGGAACTACCGGAATACCCTGCTCGGGAGTATCGTAATCACCATGATTATTGAGTCTTGAGTTAATAATGATATTGGAATTGTATTTCCTGAGTAAATCCAGGGTTTGAGAAGCTTTCCATTCTTCGGAAGTATGTTCCCAGTCTCCATCAAACCAGAGAAGGTCAGGTGAATATTGGGTAGAAAGTTCATTAAGCTGACCCTGATAATAGCTGATAAAATTCTGCCAGCGCTTTGGATCATTTTTAAGTTCATAACGTTTTTTTGTCCGGGTATTGATATCATAATACGGATGGCTCCAATCCGGCAAAGAGAAATAAAGTCCAGTTTTTAATCCTGACTTTTTCAGTGCGGAAACAAAAGGAGTTAACACATCTTTTCCGGCCAGAGAATTTTTAGGGATGGTAGTTGCTTTTTCTGCCTTTGAATTCCACAATGAAACTCCGTCATGATGTTTTGTGGTAATGACCGCATATTTTGCTCCGGATTCTTTTATCAGATCCACCCATTGTTGCGGCTGGTATTTTGAAGCTGAAAAACCATTCAGCTGTTTCATATAGTTTTCGTGATTGATATAATTATTGAAGAATGACCATGATTCTGAGATTCCATTAACCGAATAGATTCCCCAATGAATAAAAATTCCCAGTTTGGCATTTTTAAACCATTCCATTTTTTTGCTGTTGTCAACTGTCTGAACCTGTGCGTCGATACTATGTGCAGATAATATCAATCCAAGGAAAACAGCTTTAATCAGACTGTTTTTCATATATGTTTTATTTTAACATTAAATATAGATAAAGAAAACATTATAGTGTAGAATAGTTTGTGATATTTAATGATAATTGTTGTCAAAACGTTTCTTATTATTGTATTTTTATAAATGGAACGTTTATTGTAAAATTTACCCGAAAAAGCAATTATGAAAATTCCAGCAATATTAATGGCAAGTTTATTGGCGGTAAGTGTTTCTGCACAGACCACAAAACCAGAAACTAAAACAAAAAAGCCTGTCAAAAAAATAAAGAAAGCCACTTCTGCGGATACCGTCGGGAAGAAAAAACCGGTAACCCCTAAGCCGGTGGTTAAAAAAGATACCTTGGTACTCCGCGAGTATGGTTGTCCGGCCTGTGGAATGGGATAGAAGATGAGAAAGCCGATGTTAGGAGTATCAATGATGGCAGAAGCGGATTTTGTTTCTGCTGTTTTGCCATTGTTGCAGAATAATTCCATCGAAGTGATGGAATGGTCTTTTGATACCCTTTATCATACCAATGAACCGGAATGGCTTCGGGATCTGTTGAATTTTTATGCAGAAAATAACCGTTTAATAGGGCATGGAGTATATTATTCTTTATTTGATGCAAGATGGACAGCAAGGCAGGAAGAATGGCTGAAGAAATTGAAAGAAGAAGTCAGTCTGCGGAAATACAATCATATCACGGAACATTTTGGCTTCATGAATACTGAAAATTTTCATCAGGGAGTTCCGTTGCCGGTATCTCTGGGGCCGGAAACCTTACAGATTGGGAAAGACAGGTTATACAGACTTCAGGAAGCTGTCAATATTCCTGTAGGCGTGGAAAATCTTGCATTCTCGTTTTCCATTGATGATGTGAAAGAGCAAGGTGTTTTTCTTGATAAACTGATAGAAGATACCGATGGTTTCCTGATTCTTGATCTGCATAATATTTACTGCCAGTCCTGTAATTTTGAAGTCGGTCTTCAGGAAATAATAAACTTGTACCCACTCCATAAAATAAAAGAAATCCATCTTTCAGGCGGAAGCTGGCAGGAGAGTGCGTATGGAAAGAAGCAGGTGAGGAGAGATACGCATGATGATGTTATTCCTGAAGAAATTCTCTCTGTTTTACCCTCGGTTCTTACACAATGTCCAAATCTGGAATACATTATTATTGAAAGATTGGGGAATACCTTGAAAACCGAGGAAGAAAGAAATGATTTTCTGGATGATTTTAATAAAGTCACAACAATAATTGAAACTTCAGACCTGAAATTCAAAGAAAAAAACCGTTGGTGTAAAAAGGTAGTGAAACTTTCCGAAAAACCTTTGGAAGACCTGCTTTTGTATGAAGAACAGTCGAAACTCACAAGGCTTCTTTATGATAACTCAGATGTGAAGGCTATTCAAGATCTGGACTTTCATTATTTTAAAACACAACACTGGGACGCTGAAATGATTCTTACAGCACAGAATATCATTAAAAAATGGAATCCTTATTAATTATTCTATCCTGATAACCAAAATCAAATTATATGAAAATGACAACATTAGTATTGATCATTACCGCTGTCCTCACTGCTTTGATAGGAGGACTTTTCTATGCGTATTCATGCTCAGTTGTTCTCGGTCTGGGAAAACTTTCTGATACAGAATACCTGAAAGCAATGCAGAATATCAACAGGGAAATCCTGAATCCGGTGTTCTTTATGAGTTTTATGGGAACTATGATTCTTCTTCCCTTATCTACATTTTTGCTCCGCGGACAGCAGCCTGTTTTTATTTTTCTTCTTCTTGCTACACTGGCTTATCTGATTGGAGTTTTTGGGGTAACGGTTGCCGGAAATGTTCCGATGAATGATACTTTGGATAAATTTGATATCTCTAATTCTACAGCAGAAGCGATCAGACAGATGCGGGAAAATTTTGAAAACAGATGGAATTTTCTCAATAATATAAGAACTGTTTTTTCCGTCATTACCATCCTTTTTGTAGTCTGTGCCTGTGTCTGGAATAAAGAATTATAAAGGATTAAGTGAAAATACCTACTATTAAATTACGTATTTCTACCGATGTGTACGTCTGGTTTTATTCAGATCTTTGTGTTGTTAGCAAGACCATTTTAAACATTTCAATATGTTGAAAAAAAGATTATAACCAGGACGACTTAAATTTCCAAACAAGAGAAAAGGCAGCCAATGGCTGCCTTTTGTTTATCATAAAGATAGTTTCTTTAGATTTTTAAAAGCTCGATTGTTCTTTCCGGGCTTTCAGCTGAGAAAACAGCATTTCCCGCAACAAGAACATCGGCACCTGCTTCAAATAATTTGGAAGCGTTATCAAGATTTACTCCTCCGTCTACCTCGATAAGTGCAGTTGAGTTGTTACTTAAGATCAGATCCTTGGTTTCTGCAATCTTTTTGTAAGTATTTTCAATGAACTTCTGCCCTCCGAATCCCGGATTTACGCTCATTAACAATACAAGATCCACATCTGCAATAATATCTTCAAGCATCAATACAGGAGTAGAAGGATTTAAAACAACACCTGCTTTTGCTCCCTTGCTCTGAATATGGTGAATAGTTCTGTGAAGGTGGGTACATGCTTCATAATGAACAGAAACAAGGTCAGCACCATGATTGATGAATTCATCAACATATTTTTCAGGTTCCACGATCATCAGGTGAACATCCACAAATTTTTTAGCATGCTGCTGAACAGTTTTCATCACCGGAAAACCAAAAGAAATGTTAGGAACAAATCTTCCGTCCATGACATCAATGTGGAACCAGTCGGCCTGAGAATTATTCAGCATTTCAATGTCTCTTTGCAGATTCCCAAAGTCTGCTGATAAAAGGGATGGAGCAATAAGCTTCGTTTTCATTTTTACTTTTTATACTTTTACTTTTATTATCCTATTGAAAATGAATGGTCATGGGTGAAGTAATAAATGGCTAGATATCCTGTTATTAACACCACTTCTATGACAGATAACTTTTTATTGTTAATATTTATGAGTAGAAATCTGTCGATTACAAGCAGTCCAAACAGTACTAAAAAGAAAATTATTTCTATTGTAATTCCTAAGCTTCCACTGGGATTGGATGTAAATAATTGATAGACAATTAAAGGAATCCCTAGCACTACAGTGTAATAAATACAATAGAGATAAAGGTTGGTCTTTTTATTAAATCAGAAATAGCCTTCATTTTAATTAATGATACTTCAGTTTCATTTCCGGCTTGATCTTAAGAACTGTTTCATAGATAAGTTTAATAACATTACCTACATCTTCTTTAGAGACCATTTCTACCGTAGTATGCATATAACGCAAAGGTAAGGAAATTAAAGCACTTGGTACTCCGCCGTTGGAATGGGCGAAGGCATCTGTATCAGTTCCGGTAGCTCTGCTGGCGGCAGCTCTCTGGAAAGGAATTTTCTTGGTTTTTGCAGTATCAATAATCAGTTCTCTGATAGTATGATGAACGCTTGGAGCAAAGAATACTACTGGTCCGGCACCACATTTCTGATCTCCTTCTTTTTTCTTTTCAATCATCGGAGTTGTAGTGTCGTGGGTAACATCCGTTACAATGGCAATATTCGGTTTGATGGTGTCAGCAATCATGTCTGCTCCGTATAAACCTACTTCTTCCTGTACAGAATTGGTAATATAAAGTCCGAACGGTATAGATTTTTTATTTTCTTTTAGCAGCCTGGCAACTTCAGCAATCATGAAACCGCCGATTCTGTTGTCCAGAGCTCTGCAGACAAAATATCTGTCGTTCATTTCAAAGAATTCATCCGGGTAGGTGATCATACAACCTACAAAAATTCCCATTTCTTCCACTTCTTTTTTAGAAGTCGCACCACAGTCGATGAAGATATTTTCAATTTTAGGCGTAGGCTCATTCTGATTGGTTCTTGTATGAATAGCCGGCCATCCGAATACCCCTTTTACAATTCCGTTTTCACCATGGATATGGACAACTTTTGAAGGAGCAATCGTCTGATCAGAACCTCCGTTTCGGATGACGTAGATCAATCCGTCATCTGTAATATAATTGACATACCATGATATCTCATCAGCGTGTGCTTCAATCACTACTTTGAATTCAGCTTCCGGATTGATGATCCCATAGCAGGTTCCATAATGGTCTACTTCAATTTTATCTACGTAAGGTCTGATGTAATCCATCCAGACTTCCTGACCTTTATGTTCGTAACCTGTTGGAGATGATGTGTTTAAATATTTCTCTAAAAATTTCAAAGATTTCTTTTCAAATTTCATAAAAAGGAATGATTTTTGCGTTTAATTTTTCTTCTTATAAGTGTAAAAATAATGAATTTTAGTAAGATTATCTGCCTTTTTATTTTCTTTTTTGGAGTCAGTGTTTTTGGTCAGAAAGATGGTATAGTGGCAAAACCACTCAATCAGTATCCGCCTGAATCTCTGAAAGTGGATGAATTTGGTAATAAATATTATTATGATGAACAGCAGAAGATTAAGGTGTATGAAATCAATGGAGAGCCTGTAGTCGTATTGGATGAGTTGGTTTTAGTGAATAAACCGAGATTTAATAACCAGCTGGATAAGAATTACTATTATTTTCTCAACAAAAAGCTGTACAGGGTATATCCGTTATTTGTGACTGCATTGCAGCAGTACAGAGATATCCAGAAAGATATGAATGATCTGGACAGCAAAGCCAAAAGAAAGTTTGTAAGAGAAAGACAGAATATACTGGCTGACCAATATGAAAAGCAATTGAGAGATCTTACAACTACAGAAGGACAGGTTTTTGCAAAACTGATGAACAGGGCAACCGGAAAAAATGTATTTGAGATTATCAAAGAATTAAGAGGTGGATGGAGTGCTTTCTGGTGGAATGTAAAAGGAAAAATGGCTGATATTGACCTGAAAGAACGCTATGATCCCCACACCAACAGAAGTGATGAATTTATAGAATCATTACTGCAGTCCAACTGGAACTCAGGTTATCTGCAGCCTTATCCCGGAGCTAATGATTTTAAAGTAAAGAAATAATATAAATTCCTGTAAGAATGCTTACAGGAATTTTTCTTTTAATTTATCAAATACAATTTTATCTATAGGAAGAGGAAAAGGATTGTCCGGTCTGTCGATATCAATCCATTCTGTTTTTTCGATACAGGGATCCAGAATAATAAAGTCTTCCTCGTTAACGATATCTACTATATAATATATGGTAAGAAGCTGTTCGTTTTCTCTGAAGCGCGATACCAGAAAATTTTCCTGAGTATAGAAATGTTCCAGCACATTGATTTTTACATTCAATTCTTCATCAAACTCGCGGTGCAGACATTCAAGAACTCCTTCACCATATTCCAATCCGCCGCCCGGAAATTTCATTAAAGGTTCGCCGGCATATTCTTCAAATAAGGTCAGAACTTGTTTATCTTTTACCGCACAGGCATACACTCTAATGTTGATCTTGTCTATCATATATATAATGTATAATATTTTGTATAGCTAATGTAAGGAATTTTGTTGGAAAAAGCCGGAAGTTGGAAGCGTGAAGCTGGAAGTTTAATACTGTCTAATAATATTGAATTATATTATATTGATTTATTATTCTAAAATAAAAAATCAAAATTAATTAAGCACCCGGCAGTAAACATCCAGCGTCCATCTTCTGGCTTCCTTCTACAACTTAATTGCATTAATCATCTCTCTTTTTCCCGGAGGTCCTTGTTTTTTCTCCACCTGGAAATTCAGTTCCTGAAGAATTCTTCTTACGCTGCCTTTAGAAGAGTAGGTGGTTAATAATCCGTTAATGGCCATTTTGTCAGCTACGAGTTCAAACAATGGCTTTTCCCAAAGGTCTGGCTGTACTCTGGCTCCAAAACAGTCAAAGTAAACAAGATTAATTTTAGGCAGATCAATGTCTTTCAGGTCGAAAAAATCACATTCTATCTTTTTTAAATTGAATCCACTAATAATTTCTACTGACTTTTCCCAATCTGCCAGATGAATTTTCTGATAAATATTTTTAAACTCTGGGTTATCAAAAAGTTCAAAGTAAGCCAAATCCTTAACTTCGGATTCATTTATGGGGTATTTTTCGAGCGAAAAATAATTGATGACATGATTTTTGTCAGTTTTTAAATATTCATTAATTGTTACCAAAACATTCAAACCTGTTCCAAAACCGAGTTCTAAAATATTAATTTCGCAATCATTTATTAAATTCAGTCCATTTTTGATAAACACGTGTTCAGCTTCCTGCAGGGCTCCATGATGAGAATGGTAGTTCTCATTTAAATTATTGATAAACAATGTTTTACTTCCGTCGTTTGTGGTCTTAATCTCTCTTTTCAAGCTAATTTTTTGTCAAATTTACTCTAAAATTTTTATATTTAGAAAATTATGTTAAATTTGTAGAACATCGTAAAAATTTTAAAAAATGATAATTCAAAAAACTGAAAACTCCAGAATTTCTACATTTGACCCTAACAATTTTTCATTTGGTAGTACTTTCATCGATCATATGATCATTTGTGAGTATGAAAACGGAAAATGGGGTGATGTAAAATTAGTTCCTTACGGTCCGATTCCATTTACGCCTGCTATGATGGGAGTAAACTACGGACAAGCTTGTTTTGAAGGTATGAAAGCCTATAAAGACAAAGACGGGCAGGTTTTCCTTTTCAGGCCTGAAAAGAATTTTGAACGTATCAACAAGTCAGCGAAACGTCTTGCTATGCCGGAAGTGACTGAAGAAATGTTTTTAGACGGATTGAAAGCTTTGGTAGATATTGACAGAGAGTGGATTCCACAGGGGGAAGGAATGTCGCTTTATATCAGACCTTTGATTTTTGCTACAGAGGAAGCTTTGAAAGCAAGAGTTGCTAATAAATATATGTTTGCCATCGTTGCAACACCAGCACAAAGTTATTATTCAGAACCGGTATCTGTAAAGATCTCTGATCACTATTCAAGAGCGGCAAACGGAGGGGTAGGTTCTGCAAAGGCTGCAGGTAACTATGCGGCTTCTTTCTATCCTACGCAGTTGGCCATTGAAGAAGGGTATGAGCAAATCATCTGGACGGATGATGCTACACACGAATATTTCGAAGAGAGTGGTACAATGAACGTGTTTGTTAGAATCAACGATACGATCTATACACCGCCAACATCTGAGAAAATCCTTGACGGAGTAACGAGAGACAGCTTCATCCAGTTAGCGAAGAAAAGAGGTATCGAAGTGAAAATTGAACCGATTGCGGTAAAAACTGTAATTGAAGCTTTAAAGAACGGTGAACTTAAAGAAGTATGGGGAGTAGGTACAGCAGTAGTAACCACTCAATTCCAGGCTTTAGGATATCAGGGAGAAAAACTTGCGCTTCCGAGATTATCTGATGAAGAAAGCTATGCGGCTATCCTTAAAAAAGATTTGGTAGATTTACAAACCAACTTGTCTGAAGATCCGTTCGGATGGAGAGTAATGGTAGATCACGTATTGGAAACAGTATAATACTATTGATATAACGATATGAAAGCCGGGTTTTTCCCGGCTTTTTCATATCTGTCTATTCACGTAAAATGGACGAAGAGTTTTTGGCTAAGATCAATGCGTTACAACATTCACATATTTCTGTGTCAAGTTTTGTAATTGATTCGCGAAATGTGTATTTTCGCAAAAGTTTATGAAAAAAATACTCTTCATATCAGCCATAAGCCTGTTGAGCTGCAACAGAAATACACAGACGGTGCATCCCCCTGTAGGCGGGGTTTTGAGCCAGAAAGATCTGGATGTTTCTAAAAACAGGATGAAAAATTTAAATGTTATAGAACGTGGCCAGATTCAGGACTGGATCAGCGGCCAGTCTGTAAAATACTATCCTACGCAGCTTAATTATTGGGTAACCGTGGAAGGCTATGATCAGAGAGAAAGAAGGAAAGACGAAACAACCATTTCCTATTCTTATGATCTGTATGATTTTGACCAGACTAAAATCTATGATCAGCCTTTTGAGAGAAGAGATGCCAGATTCGGACACTTTGATGAACTGAGAGCAGTGGAGAACGCTTTGCGTTTTATACATGATGGAGAGGAAGTAACACTTTTGGTACCGTCTTCTTTGGCCTACGGAACTTACGGAGACGAAAAGAAAATAGACAACGACATTCCATTAATCATAAAATTAAAAGCTTTATAAATACATGAAATTGTTTAACAAGAATATAATTCTGGCAGCGGCAAGTATTTCGCTGATGAGTTGTACCCCAATTTATAAAAAAATGAACGTAGACAAAGAAACTTACGAAGGTCTTAATGACGGACTTTATGCCAATCTTCAAACTACAAAAGGTAACCTGATTGTAAAATTTGAAGACAAGAAAGCACCAGTAACTGTAGCCAACTTTATCGGTCTTGCAGAAGGGAAAATCGACAACAAAGCTAAGGCTAAAGGAGTTCCTTACTATGACGGAACTATTTTCCACAGAGTAATCAAAGACTTCATGATCCAGGGAGGTGATCCTCAGGGAACAGGAATGGGAGATCCCGGATATAAATTCGAAGACGAAAGAAACGACCTTAAACACACAGGGAAAGGTATTCTTTCTATGGCGAATTCAGGACCAAATACCAACGGTTCTCAATTCTTTATTACTGAAGTGGCTACCCCTTGGTTAGATGGAAGACATACGATCTTCGGAAAAGTGGTAAAAGGAAATGAGGTAATTGATGCGATTGCTAACGTTGAAAAAGGAGCTCAGGATAAACCTAAAACAGATATTGTTTTAGAAAAAGTTTCTGTTTTCAGCAAAGGTGATGAGTACAAGCATTACGATGCAGCTAAAACTTTCAATGAAGGAAAGGCTAAAATCGCAGAAAACAATAAAGCTTTCATCGCTAAAGAAGAAGCTGAAAAAAAGAAAAGAGAAGAAGAATTCAAAGCTAACCAGGAGAAATTGGTTGAAAACCTAAAAGCTGGTATGCAAAAAACTGAATCAGGCCTTTACTATAAAATTACAAAAACAGCTGACGGTAAAGCTCCAAAAGCTGGTGACAATGTATCTGTACACTATGCAGGTAAATTGGTAGACGGAACTGAATTCGATTCTTCATTCAAGAGAAACGAGCCTATCGAAATTCCAATCGGAATGGGAAGAGTAATCAAAGGATGGGATGAAGGTATCCTGTTATTGAAAGAAGGTGAAACTGCTACATTATTGATCCCGCCTGCAATGGCTTACGGAGAAAGAGGAGCAGGAGGAGTGATCCCACCAAACTCATGGTTGGTTTTCGATGTTGAGCTTGTAAAAGTAAAATAATTGAATTTCACAATAGTATCAAAGCCGTCCGAGAGGATGGCTTTTTTTATTCTGCTGAGAGATATTCTGTAACGATCTGCGTAAATGGTACGACCCATTTACTATCCGGAAAGGCTCACTGTTTTTCTGATACGAATTATTTTAAACTTGTAACAATAATCAAGAAAATGAAAACCAAATCACTTCTGTTTCTGTTCATTATGCTGTCGTTGATGGCTTTTTCCCAGACTAAAGCAAATCCTGACGATGCAGCAATCAGAAAATCACTTACTTATTTTGTCAACAGCATTCAATCCAAACAGATAGATCAGGCGGTAAGCGGCATATATCCAAAATTCTTCACCATAGTGTCAAAAGAGCAGATGACACAGATTTTGAATATGACTTACAATAATCCATTTATGAAAATTGAAGTAGAAGATCTGAAGTTTGGAAATATTGAAAAGCCTGAACTCATAACCGGGGAATATTTTTCTATTACCCCTTATTTTTTGAAACTGAAATGCAATGTCAGTTCATTAAATGATGATATGAAAAAGAAAATGAACGGTGCTTTGACAGCCAAATACGGAGCAAATAATGTGAAATATGTCGCCAGTGAAGGCTCATATCTCATCAACGCCGCTATGAAAGCCTGTGCGGTTTCAAAAGATAAAAAGACATGGAAATTTGTTATTCTTGAAAAAGAATATAAAAAAGAACTGGTGAAGATTTTACCCAAGAAAATTCTGGATAAGTTCTAAAGAATAAACATTAATTTTTACATTGAATCGTACCGTCCCGAAAAAGACGGTTTTTTGTTTCCTGAAAATACCGTAGAAATACGGATTTCGGTATGAATTTATTACTTCTATCTTTATCATGCACTTAAAAAAACAAAATAAAAAAATATGTTTGACCTGAATTACGACCAGATAAAGAAGGAAATAGAATCTGAAGTATGTAAAGAACACAGTAGGCATCCGGAATTTGTAAAAACAGATGAAGGTTTTGGAATAAAAGCCTGCTGTGAACCATTCAGAGAAGAACTCGTTGAAAAGTCAGGGAAAATGATTGAAGAAAAAACAAAGAAGATCCTTGAAGGAATGATGAAGGATCTGTTTAAAGAATAAGTTTTTACGATGTTAAGATAACTTTGTTATCGGAAGCTGCTCCGGAAGGAGTGGCTTTTTTGTTAGAAATACTATGTTATTATTAACAATATAAATGGAGTAAGACCGTGACTAGTCCTGAAAAAGGTTGACTAGTTTAATATTTCAAATATACTTAAATCAGAGTAGGAATTTTCCTATTCTGATTTTGTTTTTTGTATGTTTTTAATTTCACGTTATTTTTCATATGCACTTGGCTAGGGATGTTATAATTTAGGGAAAAATGAGGTCTTAAATTATTATAATAATAAATTGATTGGTCAAGCTGCTGTGAGAGATTCTTAAAGTTTTCAAAAGTATCAATTGTAATAGCCACGACTTTATCTGACAGTTAGGGGTTAAAAATAATTGTCAGTTATCCAATATTATCCTTACTTCCAA
>NZ_JCAIOM010000004.1:0-313054 GCF_059587025.1 Chryseobacterium sp. DZ-32 | reverse complement strand
GGACGTAAACCCTTGATTATTTCAAAATCTTTCACAAAACAAATTTAAGCTTATTTGAAAACTCCTACAAGATTAGCTCCGAGGGAGGGGAATTGCCCTTACCCATATTAGTCGTTATTCAGCATAAAAAAACCTTACTGAAATTCAATAAGGCTGGTTTTTGTATCGTTAAAATTTAAGTTAAAACATCATCGTTTTCTTCTTCATGGTCATCTTCATTATCGCTGAGACTCCAGTAATTATTTTCTTCATCTTCTGCACCTATTTCTTCCATTTCATCATCATCCTCGGCTCCAGGGATATCCAGGCCTTTATCGATTTTATCTTCATCAAAGTCTTCATCCAGAATAGGATTTCCGTCGCCATCGAGCGAAATATGTTTTTCTCTCTTAAATATATCTTCATTAGGGCTATAATCCATCTGTTCTAATCTCTTGTTTTGCTCATTAATATTTTTCTCTGGTGCCATAGTATTTAAGATTTTAGGTTTATATCATCAGAACAAAAATAATTCCAAGTTATGATGATTGATGAGAATAAACGTCAGGATTTGCACAATTCGGCATTTTTTCATTTTTTGAAAAAGCGATAATATTTCCTGCAGCCAGTCTGGCCATTCCATTTCGGGCTTCCAAAGTCGCAGAACCGATATGTGGCAGAATACAGACACTTGAAAGTCCCAGAATAGGATCATCTGCAGACATTGGTTCCGGATTGGTAACATCCAGACCCGCTCCCCAGATTTTTTTGTCAACAAGTGCCTGATAAAGATCTTTTTGACTATGAAAACCTCCTCTGGCTGTATTGATGAAAATCGAGTCTGGCTTCATTTGTTCAAATATTGAATAATTAAACAATTCTTTCTGTTCAGGGGTAAAATTAGCATGTACACTCAATACATCTGAGTTTCTGATCAATTCTTCAAAAGAAACATAAGCTGCCCCCAGCTCTTTTTCTGCTTTTTCATTCTGATGGCGGTTGTGGTAAATGATGTTCATACCAAAAGCCTTTTTTGATTTTTCAGCCATTTCATACCCGATTCGGCCCAATCCAAAAATCCCCAGTGTTTTTCCATATAATTCCTGGCCCAGGACGTGTAGAGGATCAAATGCTCCCCAGTTATCATCTTTTACTTTCTGAAAATTATAGCTTGCTCTTCTGGCAACAGACTGCATCAGTAAAAAAGCAACATCTGAAGTAGCTCTGCTCAAAACATCAGGAGTATTCCCTATCGGAATATTTCTTTGCGTAGCTTCTTTAATGTCAACGTGATCAAATCCTACAGAATATAAGGCAATGGCTTTGACATTCGGGCAGGCATCAAAAAAATTCTTATCATATTTGAAATCTCCGCCCACATTGAGTATGGTGTCAGTGTTTTTACAGTAATGAATCCATTCTTCGTAAGAAAGGGTTTCCTTTTCCGGAAATATAAGTTCCAGACCGGCCTCATTCAGCATTTCAATTCCTGTTTCGGGAATTCTTTTATTGATAAAAACTTTCATTGTACTGTGGTTTGATTATTTTAAATAAAAAACCTCACTCGCAAAAAGTAAGGTTATTGAACTTTAATATTAAAAAATTATTTCTCTTCATCCGAATGGTCTTTGTTTTTCTCCCAGGCTTCAGAAGCAATTTCCTGAATTTCTGTCCAAACTTCTTTTGCAGATTTCTGAGCCTGCGCCATAAATCCTTGTTTGGTAGCTTCCTGATTCCTGCTTTTCATGTCATGAAGGTAATCTTTCACCTGCTGGGAATAGCTTTCTATACTGTATCCCGGATTATTGTGCAGATTTTTCTGAAGATTACTAAAATCATGTGACGCCTTGAATCTGTTCGTGTCCATAATATTAAGATTTTAGTGATTGGGTTCTCATGTGAATCCAATTTTTATTCCGAAACAGATTTAAAATGTATTAAAAAAAATTAAATCTTATTAATTATCGAATTTCAAAAACACAAACTATGGCTAAGAACAGGTATTTGAAACCAGCAGGTTGACCAGTCCTTGTCTGTAATACATTATTGATTTGTATTTCCAAGCATCGGAACAAATTTATAAGCTCCGAATTCTTCTTTTTCAAATTCTGTAGGGCCTACTTTTGTAAATCTGTATAAAACCTGTTCATCCGTTGGACCTAATGGGATCACCATTATTCCACCGATGTTCAGTTGTTTTAAAAGCTCTGTGGGTAATGTAGAAGCGCCACAGGTTACGATGATTTTGTCAAAAGGAGCAAAAGTTGGAAGCCCGGCAAAACCATCTCCAAAACTCTGAAATTTTGGAAACAGATGAAGTTCTCTGAGTTTCTTTTTGGAAAAATCAAAAAGGTCTTTCTGCCTTTCCACCGTATAGACATGAGCTTTCATCGCCATTAAAACTGCGGTCTGGTATCCACATCCTGTTCCGATCTCCAAAACTTTTTCACCTGGTTTTACCTTCAGCAATTCAGACTGTTCCGCTACCGTGGACGGATGGGAAATGGTCTGATGGGCGAGAATAGGAAATGCCCTGTCTTCATAGGCAAAATCTTCAAAAATACTTTCGATAAAAAGGTGTCTTGGAACTTCATTCATTGCCGAAAGTACATTTTCATCCGAAATACCAATTCTGTTTCGAAGGTAGTCTACTAAAATCTTTCTTTTTCCTTTATGTACAAACGAATCCTGCATTTGACAAAAGTAAGAAATTAGAAATTAGATTTCAAATCGGAACAAAGAATATCCCAAAAATAAAGCAGCCATTATTTTGACTGCTGTGTTTTTATTTTTAATTCCATTGTATCGGATAAGGACCATAAAAATCACTGAAGGTATTATCAGCACATCTTTTTCTCACAAAAAAGTTATAATTCACTGTTTTACTTAATCCTACATAAACAGCTTTTTGGCCTGCAAACACCAAATCTCCACTTGCAGGAGGAGCAAAACTAGTTGTCAGAACAGTTTCATATGCAGAAACTCCATCATTTTCCCAGGATACTGTAGCATCAAAAATAGAAGAATTCGCAGAAGAGGTTGTTTTCGAATAGGTTGCATATTCTGGTTTTACGCAGGTGGTAGTAGTGCCGGCCAATACGGTGACAGGTCCTGCCCAGTTGCTCCGGCCGTTGTCAATTCCGCAGTTTTTTCTTACATAAAGATCATATTTGTTATCTTTATATAGAGGGAGATTATAGAAGTTCTTATTGGTGACCACTGTGATTCCCTTTCCTAAAGAGAAACCCTGTTCCCCATACTGTACTTCATAATAGCCTTCTCCCATACTGATAAAGCTCCAGGAAAGTCGATTATTTGTTTTCTCAAATATCAGATTTGTAGGAGTACCACATTTGGCCTGCGGGTCATATGGGCTATCTCCTATACATCCGGCAGTGCATAATCCAGAGATGATTACAATCGAAATTATTCTTTTCATAGCTATTTTTCTAACCGTGAATTTAGTATAATTTCTTTAATGAATGAAGACTTTCATTCCTGACTATCACCAAGTGAAAAGTCATGTATTTTATAAATGTACATTCACTATCTTTACAAAAATTTAATACAGCTATGTTAAAAGCAGGTTTGGTAGGTGCCGGACACTTGGGAAAAATACATTTAAAACTTCTTAATCAGTCAGATAGATATGAATTTGTAGGTTTCCATGATAAAGATGTTGAAAACGGAAAAAAATTAGAAGCCGAATTCGGATATAAATATTTTGAAAATTTTGATGAATTGCTTGAGCAGATTGACATGCTTGATATTGTCACTCCAACTGTTTATCATTATGATTATGCTTTAAAAGCTATTGAAAAAGGCCTTCATTTCTTTATTGAAAAGCCGGTAACCCAAACTCTTGAGCAGGCAGAAGAAATTCTTCGTTTGTGCCAGGAAAAAGGAATCAAAGCACAGGTAGGACACGTTGAGCGATACAACCCAGCGTTTATTGCTACGAAGGAATACATCAGTACTCCGATGTTCATTGAAATCCACAGGCTGGCTGAATTTAATCCCCGTGGTACAGATGTTTCTGTGGTATTGGATCTTATGATTCACGATCTTGATATCTTATTAAGCATTGCGAAATCCAAAGTGAAAAATATCCACGCAAGTGGTGTTTGTGTAGTCAGCAAAACTCCGGATATTGCCAACGCAAGAATAGAGTTCGAAAACGGATGTGTGGCCAACCTTACGACTTCCAGAATTTCTATGAAGGCGATGAGAAAAAGCAGATTCTTCCAGAAAGATGCTTATATTTCCGTTGACTTCCTTGAGAAAAAGGCTGAAGTGATCAGAATGAAAGATGCTCCCGAAAACCCTACTCCATTTGATATGATCATTGAAAATGCAGAAGGAGAAAAGAACCAGATCCTGTTTGAGTATCCGAATATCCAGCCCAACAATGCTATTCTGGACGAATTAAATTCTTTCGCTGACGCCATTACTGACGACAAAAATGTAGAAGTTTCTCTTGAAGATGGTACCGAAGCGTTGAAAGTGGCTTTAGAGATTATGAAACTGATCAGTTAAAAATACGCTGACTCTTAATCAGCAATAGTACAAAGCTATCTTATAATCAGAATAATTGGTTATGAGATAGCATTTTTTTTTATTATTAACGCAAAGGTTCATTCTCAGCTCTGCATTGTATTGAGTGAGCAAAGGTTGAATCGATTAAAAATCGATTTGATGAAGCGATATTATTTATTCTGTTAATTTCTGCTTTGTATTTTTTAAAACTTTTAATGAAATAAAAACTTTTCATCAATAATTACTGATTTATCAATAAAAAAATCCTTTTCAAAACAAAAAAACAATATATTTGAAGAATAATTCAATAAAGCATTGAAAAATTTTGTTTTACATATATGGATATCCGGCAAACGCGAAGATGTGAACTTTGATTCATCTCGTTTGACCACCATTCCGTATTATTTCTAATATTTTTCCTATTATTTTAAACATTGCAATTACTATGAAAAGAGCCATTCTATTATCCGCACTTTTATTGTCTCAATTTGGGACATCACAATTACTGAAGACTTCAGGACAGAAAATCGTTAATGATAAAGGTGAAAATATTCAATTGAAAGGCCTTGGGCTGGGCGGTTGGATGCTACAGGAAGGTTATATGCTGAAAACTGCCGATTTTGCAGGCCCTCAGTATAAGATTAAGGAGAAAATTGCAGAACTGATTGGTGAAGACGGAATGAATGAGTTCTACAAAGCGTACCTGAAAAACGGAATCACAAAACAGGATATTGACTTTCTTGCCAAGGCAGGATTCAATTCTATAAGGCTGCCCATGCATTATAATCTTTATATGCTACCGATTGAAAAGGAACCTGCCAAAGGAAAAGATACGTGGCTGGATGAAGGTTTTAAAATGACTGATGATCTTCTTCAATGGTGTACCGATAACAAAATATACCTGATTCTCGATCTGCATGCAGCACCAGGAGGCCAGGGAAATGATGCGAATATATCTGATAATGACAAATCTAAGCCTTCACTTTGGGCCAGTGAAGAAAATCAGAGAAAAACAATTGCCCTCTGGAAAAAACTGGCTGAGAGGTATAAAGATAATCCATGGATCGGAGGCTATGATCTGATTAATGAACCCAATATCAACTTCACAGGTAAAAACGCGAATGGTACAGATGAAATGTCCAATGCTCCGCTCTGGAAACTTCAGAAAGATATTACAGCAGCCATCAGAGAGGTGGACAAAAAGCATATTATTTTTATTGAAGGAAACGGATGGGGAAATAATTATAACGGGCTTCCGGAGATCTGGGATAATAATATGGCCTTCAGTTTTCATAAATACTGGAATTACAATGATGATCAAACCATTCAATTCGCGCTGGATCTCAGAGAGAAACACAATATGCCGATATGGCTTGGAGAAACGGGAGAAAACTCTAATGTATGGTTTACTGAGTTGATTCAGCTTTTAGGCAAGCATAATATAGGATACGCCTTCTGGCCGATGAAAAAGATTGATAATATCGCGGGAATTACCAATGTAAAAATCACTCCTGAATATGAAAAGCTGTTGGATTACTGGAAAAACGGAGGTGAAAAGCCTTCTAAAGAGTATGCAAGAAAAGCTCTATTACAGATTGCCGACAATTATAAGCTGAACAACACGGAAATTAAAAGGGATGTGATTGATGCGATGTTCAGACAGATTACAGATGCTTCTACAAAACCTTTCAGAAATCACCAGGCTCCGGGAAGAATATTTGCTTCAGAATATGATTTGGGAAGAATGGGTGCTGCCTATCTGGATAAGGATTTTATCAATCTCTGGGTAAGTGATCCGGCAAAAAGATCGGAATGGAACTCCGGACAGCAGATGAGAAATGACGGGGTGGATATTTATCAATGTAATGATAAAGTTACCAATCAGTATTATGTAGGAAAAACAGAAACCGGAGAATGGCTTCAGTACACAGTTCAGTCCAAAGGAGACAAAAGTTATTCGATGGATATCAGATATTCTGCGGCCAACGATTCTAAAATAAGAATTGAAACGGCTTCAGGAAAAGTTTTAGCTACAGTATCATTGGCATCCACGGGTGGAAATGAAAACTGGAAAACGGTATCAGCAAAAAACATCAGCCTTCAAAAAGGGGAAAACAAGATCAGAATTGTCTTTGAAAATGATGGTGTTAATCTGAATTATTTTGAATTAAAATAGTAATAATTGTCTTAAATTGCAGCTCTCTTCCGGTCTTTGGAAGAGGGCTTTTTTAATGATCATATTATGAAAAAAACAGCGCTCTTTTTCCTTCTGATTTCAGCATTTACCTTTGCTCAGACTTCTCTGCTGGAACAAAAAATAAACTCAATTCTCAAAAACAAAAAAGCGACGGTAGGCGTTTCTGTTTTAGGTTTTGAAAATGGTTTTACATACAATAAAAATGCAGATAAAAAGCTGCCAATGCAAAGTGTATTCAAGTTTCACATTGCCGCAGCGGTTCTGAATGCTGTAGACCACGGAAAGCTTTCTCTGGATCAGAAAATCAAACTGGATCAGTCAAATTTACTAGAGAATACGTGGTCGCCGCTTCGTGATCAATATGCAGGAAAAGATGTTGAAGTTCCGTTAAGTGAAGTGATTGAATATACCGTTGCCAAAAGTGATAATAACGGCTGTGATATTCTTCTCAGATTATTGGGAGGAACTCAGACTGTTCAAAAATTCATGGATTCCAAAGGAGTAAAAGGTTTTCAGATCAAATATAATGAAGAGGATATGCATAAAGACTGGAATGTTCAATATGAAAATTACAGCACGACAAAATCAGCAGTCGATGTCCTTAAAAAATTCTATGACGGGAAAATACTTTCCAAAAAATCTACAGATTATCTGATGAAAGTACTATGGTCTACTTCCACAGGATTGAATAAAATGGTGGAACAACTTCCCAAAAACACTCCCGTGGCAAGAAAAACGGGAGCTTCCGGGAAAAATAAAGCAGGTTTGACAGGTGCGGAAAATGAAATAGGAATCATTACTTTACCGAATGGAAAACATTATGCATTAGCCGTATTTGTCAGTAATTCAACGGAAACGGATGCAGTCAACTGCAGGATGATTTCAGATATTTCCAGGGAGGTTTGGGAATATTTTAATAAGTAAAATTTTAAGCTTATTTTTAAAGCGATTTAACATGAAAAAAATAATACTAACAACGGCTCTGTTTGCTTTCACGCTCTTTTACGCACAGAAGAATCAGAATTATTTAGAGATCAGCTACGGAAGTGTATGCTGTGGCCCTGCCTCTGATAAGCCTGTGATGAGCTTTCTGAAAGAATTTAAGAACAAAAGCCAGATCAAAAGCCTGGAAGTCCTGATCCAAAAAGGGATGGGAAGAGAAGGCGAATATACATTGTATGTTGGCACCGATTTTCTTACAAAGAATCAGAAAAAACGATTGATAAGAGGTTTAACGGCTACTGTTTCCAATCAGAATAACAGTAAAAAAAGCCAGAGTGTAGGAAATGTTACCTTTGACTCTACAGCTGTTGTCACACAATCGGATCTTACAGACGCAAAAAATTTAACTATCTATAAAAAATAAAGGAAAAATGATTAAAAACATTGTAGTTATCGGAGCGGGAACCATGGGGAATGGTATTGCACATACTTTCGCACAAAGCGGTTTTAAAGTAAATCTTGTAGATGTATCCCAGGAAGCTTTGGACAGAGGTTTAAAAACCATTACTACGAATCTTGACAGAATCATTGCAAAAGGAAACCTTACAGAGGAGCAAAAAGCTGAAACTTTAGGTAACATCACTACTTTTACAGCATTGAATGATGCTGCAGGTTCTGCAGATCTTATTGTAGAGGCAGCTACAGAAAACCTGGATCTTAAATTAAAGATCTTTGGTCAGATGGATGAACTGGCTCCTGCCAACTGTATCCTTGCAACTAATACTTCTTCTATTTCTATCACAAAAATTGCTGCGGCTACCAAAAGAGCTGATAAAGTAATCGGAATGCACTTTATGAATCCGGTTCCTATCATGAAACTGGTAGAAATTATCAAGGGATACTCTACTTCCAAAGAGACTTTTGATGCCATTTATGAAATGAGTAAAACTTTGGGTAAAGTTCCTGTAGAGGTAAATGATTATCCAGGTTTTGTGGCCAACAGAATTCTAATGCCAATGATCAATGAGTCTATCGAAACCCTTTATAACGGAGTGGCTGGTGTAGAAGAAATTGATACGGTAATGAAACTGGGAATGGCTCATCCAATGGGTCCGCTTCAGCTGGCAGACTTTATTGGTCTTGATGTATGCCTTGCTATTCTGAACGTTATGTATGACGGTTTCAAAAATCCTAAGTACGCTCCGAACCCACTGCTTGTGAATATGGTGACAGCCGGAAAACTGGGTGTAAAATCAGGAGAAGGGTTCTACGATTATTCTGAAAGCAAAAAAGCTGAAAAAGTTTCAAAAATGTTTTTGAAGTCATCTTAAATCAATAATTTTATTTATCTTTGAGAAAGTTAAAACATTAAAAAAATGAAATTACCAAAGTTTTTATTAGCAGATAATTCGGAATTTCCAGAGGATCTATTCGTAGTTCATACAGAATATCCAAGATTTATCTTAAACGTTGAGGAAGAAGAAGTTGAGTGGTTAGATGATCTTGAAGGTGATGATGAAGAAACGATGGCAGACGAGGCTACTAAAGTAGTAGAAGCAGCATTCAAATGGTGCGATGAAGAGTTGGCTAAGTACGACGAAGAAGAGGAAGATTAATAACACTCTAAACATAAAAAAGGAACTCAATTGAGTTCCTTTTGTTTTTTTATTCTGATTTAGTGAATTTCAATAGCAAAAGATTGTCTTTGTACAATTCTAAAGTATTTCCGGAAACCACATATTTGTTAGCTTTCCCCATCATATCCATAAAGTTCTGTTCTACCCCGATGTTGCTGCACATCATTTTTGTAGATCCCATCTGTCCGGCTGTAAAACTTCCTGTAGACGGATCTATGGTAGCCGTTCCGAAATAGTTGTTACATCCTGCATTTCCGGTGATCTTTTCTCCTTCAATATTCAATGTAGGAACTTTACCTTTTACCGTTTCAGCCAATGTCCATTTTGTGCTGGCAAGAGCAGGCTGAGCTTTTCCTACTTTAGATGCAGACGGGCTTGTCATAGATCCACATGAAGCCAATACTGCAGCTGTACATATACTTAAAAAAAGATTTTTCATTTTTTTCTTTTTGAATTAACCCAAATTTACGGAAATTATATTATTTAAACGGGCTGCCGTGAATTTTATTATTCTTTAACATTTGATATTTTGAATATTTTTCAGAGCAAAAGATCTTATTATACAGTCATAAGTTGGAAAACGCAAAGGCACAAATTTCTTAATATACAGCAGGTTTAAGACGCAAAGATTTTATCTCCGATAAAATTTTAATACTATACCCTTGTCATTCCGAGCAAAGCAAGGAATCTATACTATAATTGGTTTATAAAATATATTGAGACTCTTACGGAGTGATAAAGACTGTGGATAGATTGTTTTTATACAAAATTTCCATTTTAAACACGAATAACATTAATATTTTCACTAATATCACTAATGCAATTCAATAGGAACGGGCTTTAGCCCGTTTTTCTATCCACAAAAATTCATTTGGCTTTAGCCCAAGCCTAACAACAACGCAATAAAACAAAAAAACGGACTTAAACAAGTCCGTTTCTATTATGTTGAAATATATATTTTCAATGATTAAGATCTCAACTCAGCGTTGAATTCTTTCTGGAAAGCTTTGATCAGAGAATCCATTACCTCTGTAATCTCTTTTTCTTCCAGTGTTTTTTCTTCGTTTAACAGTTCGAAGCTCATTGCATAAGACTTCTTACCTTCAGGAAGATTTTTACCTTCATACACATCGAACAGATTAATGTTTTTAATGAATGGAGATTTGTTCTTCTTAGCCGTCTGATATAGATCCTGATAGTTAACTGTTTTATCAATCAATAAAGCTAAGTCTCTTCTGATTTTGTTAAACTTCGGAATATCTTTGAATTTCAATTCATTTTTAGAACGTAACTCCTGAGCAAATTCCAGTTCAATTTCTGCATAGAAACATTCCTGATCAATATCAAAGTCTTTCAATAAGGCAGGCGCTACTTTTCCGATTCTTACCAATGCTTTACCATCCGCTTCATATACCAATGCATCAGAGAATCTGTCATCAGTTAGAGCTACTTCTTTGTAATCTACAGCCAATCTTTCCAATAAAACTTTTACATACGCTTTAAGGTTATAGAAGCTTACCGCAGATTTTGGCTGAAGCCAGTTTTCTGCAACGTCTCTTCCGGAAACCAGTAATGCCAGTTGTTTTCTTTCTTCGTATTTATCTTTTTTGTGATAAATTTTTCCTAATTCGAAGAATTTGATATCCTGATTTTTTCTGTTGATATTGTATACTGTATTCTGAAGAAGTCCTTCCAATAAAGACTTTCTCATGAATGCTAAATCTCCGCTTAAAGGATTCAATAGTTTTACAGCATCTGTTTCATCTTTTACAGAAGTTAAAGAGTTGTTCATTACTTCATTGAAACCAAGGCCTTGTAAAGTTCTTGCCCAGCTGTTTTCCAGTTCATCCTGATCGTTAGCACTTAGCTTAACAGGAGTAAATGAAATCTTCTGTGGAGCATCAATTTTATTGTATCCGTAGATTCTTAAAATCTCTTCAATCACGTCAATTTCTCTTGTTACATCTGCTCTGTATGCAGGAACTGAGATTTCGAAACCGTTTGGAATTTCATTTAAAACCTGAATTTCCAATGCTTTTAAGATTTCCTTTACTTTTTCTCTGTGGATTTTTGTTCCTAAAATCTGCTCAATTTTAGAGAATCTAAGGATCACGTAATTGTCCTCTATTTTCTTAGGATATTCTTCCAATAAGTCACCTACCAATTTACCTTCAGCAATTTCCTGAATCATTTTAATAGCGTGAGTGATGGCTGTTCTGGTAAGATTCGGGTCTACTCCTCTCTCAAATCTGAAAGAAGCATCTGTATTCAAGCTGTGCGCTTTTGCTCCTTTTCTCACTGCAATCGGGTTGAAGTAAGCACTTTCAAGGAATATTGTTTTTGTAGTTTCAGATACTCCTGAATTCTCACCTCCGAATACTCCGGCAATACACATCGGTTTATCTTTACCGTCTTTGATCATGATTTCAGAACCATTCAATGTTCTTTCAACACCATCTAAAGTTGTAAATTTTGTTCCCGGTTTTACTACACCTACTTTCACTTTTTTATCTGCAATTTTATCTGCATCAAATGCGTGAAGCGGCTGTCCGTATCCGTGAAGAATATAGTTGGTAATATCTACAACGTTATTAATCGGGCTTAGTCCGATCGCTCTCAGTCTGTCTTTCAACCAGGATGGTGATTCTGCAACTTTTACATCTTCAATCACAGCGCCGATATATCTTGGACACAATTCTGCATCTTCAATTTCCAGTTTGAAATCATGAGTTCCTTCATTATTCAAAACTTCAGAGGCTACTTTATTAAATTGTGACTTCAGTTGGTTCGTAGAAAGATAAGCGTGTAAATCTCTGGCAACACCATAGTGAGACATAGCATCTGTTCTGTTCGGTGTCAATCCGATTTCAAAAACCTCATCATTGGTCAACTCAAAATAGTCTGCAAAGTTTTTCCCTACTTCATATTTTGTTTCATCCAGCACCATAATTCCTCCGTGATCATCGCTAAGACCTAATTCGTCTTCTGCGCAGATCATCCCCTGAGAAACCTCACCTCTGATTTTTGCTTCTTTAATTTCAAAAAAGTTTCCGGTCTTGTCATAGATTTTTGTTCCGACAACGGCTACAGGAACAGTTTGCCCCGCTTCTACGTTAGGAGCTCCGCAAACAATGTTCAACACTTTTCCGTTTCCTACGTCTACAGTTGTCTTCTTCAGTTTGTCAGCATTAGGATGCTTTTCGCAGGTAAGTACTTTACCTACAACAATTCCTTCCAGGCTGCCTCTTACACTTTCAAATTTATCTATCCCTTCAACCTCTAGACCTATATCTGTAAGGAATTCACCGATTCTTTCAGTTTTTGATTCCGTTTTTACAAAGTCCTTCAGCCAGTTGTTTGATATTTTCATTTGTTAATCTATCTACTTATTTAATTCGTCAGATGAGTTCTAGATTCCACCTGCTCTATTTTGAAACTTTTATTTGAAATCCCACTCCTTTTCCGGTGTGATTTTTCGAGCTACAAATGTCGTGTTTTTTTGAGAAATAGAGAAATTTACAAGCGATTTTAAGATAATAAATTTTCGTTAATCTTTGTGCTGCTGATTCATGAAACTATTGGTCCAATGGTTTCACCAGCTTCTTCAGGCTATCAGAAAATAATACCAACCCTCCGGCCATCATGATAATATCCTTCAATACGAGACGTCCTGCTCCTGACAGATACGGAAATCCATATTGAGGTGTCACTCCATCTCCGCCCAGATTGGGGACGTAAACTTCAGGAGTAGTGATCAGGAATGACAGGGTAACCAATGACATTAAAAATGTTAAAGCACCTCCAATTGTTCCAATTTTAGGAAACCAAATCCCCAGTAATACCATAACTCCTATTACAACGATCATTGTCCCTAAACCGTAGGAAAAGGCATATGTTCCGTTTTCCTGATGCCAGTCAATATTTTTCTGAACCACTTTTCCTTCAGGATTTTTATACAAAGTGTATTCTGCAACCCGTTTTTTATCTTCCTTAATAACTTTATGGTCTGCATTTTTGTAGAAAAAACTCATCAAAGGGCTGTTGGCAACGAAAGGCACAATTCCATCAGCTTCATAATGAAAGGCTTTCAAGCCTCCAATCCAGGCCATAACGATGAAAATTGAAATTCTGAGAAAATTGAAAAAGTACGTATCCCATTGTAATAATTGGTGATAAAGTCTGCTGTTTTTCATGTGATTTATTTTTTACCAAAGGTATTCACATGCCTGCAGCACCAACATAGACATTTCAGGACATTACATGGACATTTTCGCCACCACGGAGATCCCCACTTTTTCTCTGTAATTTTTAGGAGAGCAGCCTACTGACTTTTTGAAATACCTGCTGAAATAAAATTCATCTTCAAATCCCAGTTCAGAAGCAATCTCCTTTACAGATCTGTAAGTTAAATGCAACAATTTTTTGGCTTCCAGAATAATTCTCTCATTGATAAGCTGATTGGGTGTTTTGGAGAATTCTTTCTTTACTGCCTTGCTTAATGTACTATTGGTAATGTTCAGTTTATCGCTGTAAAATGACAGTTCTTTTTCTGTTTTAAAATACGTTTCCAGAAGTTTCTGAAATTCTGCAGCATTTTTATTAGAAAGCTTTTCATTAGAAATTATGCTGTTTTCAATACTGCTTTTCTGTTTGCTTCCAATGGCAAGAATGAGCTGGATATAGGTTTTGATAATGGATTCCGAAAGCGGATGCTTTTCACGTTCTTCTTTTTTAATATGATTAAAAAGCTCAAGAATATAATGATAACTCTCTTCCGAAAGCTCAACACTCGGATTCAGATAAATATTATTGAAAAGAAGTCCGTTACAAGCCACTTCTTTTTTATGATATTCTATACAGTAATAATCTCCGTGAAAGAAAAGCACGTGGATATTTTCATCAGATTCCGAAACCAGTTTCACCTTTTGATAAGGAGAAAGAAAGAGAATATTGTATCCGCTGTAAGAATAATTAATACCATCTACTGAGAAAACACCGGAACCTTTCCATAGAAACACGCTGTAATTTTCAGTTGTGAACTCTGCGGAAAAATCTGAGGTTTGGGAAGACTGTATTTTTATTTCCATGATGAGTTGATTTAAACACTAATGACGCTAATGATTCACAAATAACACTATTGATTTAATATTCTTTTGAATACGCCTTTCTCTTATTATACTTTTGCCTTGAAGCAAAAGTATACAAAAGTTCAAGACGGGAATCATCCGCTAAAAATTTGAATGTACTCCTAAAATTTCCAAACTCGCATGGATCATCTGGTTCTTCTTCGGTTCAATAGTATATCCCATGCTCAGACAATGGAATTTTTTTGGCGGATTACATTTAAATTTTCTTAACGCTCCTGATTCCTAAGTCGATTAGACCCTACAAAAAAAGCCGGAAAATTCCGGCTTTTTATTTGTATACTAAATCAATATTACAATCCGATTACCGGCATTGATAACATTAAGATATTTTCATTTTCTTCAAGACCATCAAGAGGTTCAATGATTCCTGGTCTGTTAGGCTGGGACATTTTCATGGTAATATCATCAGATCCTAAAATCGTAAGCATTTCTGTTAAGAATTTTGAACTGAATCCGATATTGATATCTTCTCCGTTGTAGTCGCAAGGAATCTGCATGTCAGCTTTATTTGCATATTCAGTATCTTCTGCATGAAGGTGAAGAATATTTCCGGAAAGCTTGAATCTCACCTGATTGGTAGATTTGTTGGACATGATAGACGCTCTTTTGATTGCTCCCAGCAACAGGTTTCTATTGATGGTCAATACATTTGGATTTTCTTTTGGAATTACCGCAGTATAGTTCGGATATTTTCCGTCAATCAGTCTACAGATCCAGATATGCTTACCAAAAGTAAATTTAGCCATATTCTCATTGAAGTCAATGGTAACGTCTTCATTGGAACTTGCCAGGATATTTTTGAAAATGTTAAGAGGCTTTTTAGGCATGATAAACTCCATCGGCTCAGCATTCATCAGGTCTGCTCTTTTGTACACCACCAATCTGTGGGAGTCTGTAGAAACGAAATTGGTTTCATTTTCTCCAAACTGGAAAAGCACTCCTGTCATTACCGGACGAAGAGAGTCGTTACTTGTAGCAAATAGTGTGTTTGTCAAAGCTTCAGACAAAACTCCTGCCGGCATCGTTACACTTTGGGAAGCGTCAAATTCCGGTAATTCAGGATAGTCATCAGCATTGTCTAATGCTACTGCGAAATTATCTTTTTCATCTAAAATCTCAAGCTGGCTTCCGGTACCTTCGGCATTGTCTTTTACAACAAATGTCAGAGGCTGTTCACCATATGTCTTGATAAAATCCTGAAAAATTTTAGCAGGAACAGCAAATTTACCTGTATCATCAGACTTTACTTCCAGGGAAGTAACAAGAGTTGTCTCGCCGTCAGATGCTGTAATGGTAACATTATTTCCGTCTAATTCAAAAAGATAGTTTTCTAAAATCGGTCTCGATTGAGAGCTTGATATTACGCCACTTACAGTTTGCAAAGCCTTCTGCAGTTCACCACTTGAAATAATAAATTTCATAGATTTATAAAATAAGTTTCTACAAATATAATAAATACATACAACAAAGAAAAGAATAATATGGAGGAGTTTTTAACAAAGATCCTTAATTTGTTTTGAGCCTTGATATTATGCTTATATTTCTTCGGGGAACTCTATTTTATCAAAATACAAAGACTATCTTTGTCTCAAAAGTTTAAATTTATGCAAAAACCTCCCATCCATAAAAGTTTTCTCAATGCTTTCCGGGGTGTTTTTATGATGATTAAAACAGAAAGAAATTTCCAGATTGAACTTCTGGTATTCTTTGTCAATCTCTTCCTTATTTTTTATTTCAACCTGAGCAACACAGACACCGCTTTGGTTCTTATTGCCTCATTCGCTGTTTTAAGTGCTGAAATTTTTAATACCGCTATTGAAAAGATCTGTGATATCATTCAACCTGATTTCGACAAAAGAATTGGCTTTATTAAGGACATTGCAGCCGGAGCTGTATTGCTGACAGCCATTGCATCTGTGATTGTCGGAGTCTTGGTGTATGGGAAATATGTTTTCAATTAAAATTAGGGAATTGTTGACAAATATTGTTTAACCACCCCGTCAAAAATTCTTTGAATTTTTGACACCCCTCCGAAGGAGGGGAATATCACGTCTTCAGTTCAAAGGTTGTGAAGGCAGGTTCTTTCACTTTTTGTTATTTTACAGCGATGAAAATATCTACTTCGGCATCTGAAGGATTTTGTGCTTTTTCTCCATACACTTCAAAATCGGCGGTAAATGTTCTGTTCAAACCCATTTGCCAGATTTTTATCCATTCGTTGATAACCAACCCTTTTGAAAGGTCTCCTTTTGGGACAAATTTCAGATAATCTCCTCCATCAAAAGAATAGCCAACCATTCCTTCCGGGATGTTATCAAGGTTTTCGACTTTACATCCAAGAACCGTTGTATAAGGTTTTGTATGGTCTTTTTCGTAATCTGTATAGATGGAATAAATGGTATTGTCTATTTTATTTGGAATTGAATTGACAATATTCTCGCTGATCATTTTCTCCCATAATACCGGAATATCTTTTCCTGCCTGTCCATTTTCATTGGTTGTTCTTACAGAGATCCCGATCACCTTAAAAGGTTCTATTTTTACGTTATTCATTTATTGATTTTTTGTTAGCACAAAGATAAAAACAGGTTGTGACAAGGGTATGTCAGTAGTTTTTTAAATTTAGGCTAAAGCCAATGGATTTATTTATAAGATAAGTGGGCTAAAGCCCAATTCCATTGAATATTAAATTGGTCATATTAGTAGAAAAGCACCTATTAAGTCTAAAAGTTACTTCATTTGCGAAATCTGCGAGAGAACATTCAAGCTTAGATTCCTTGCTTTGCCCGGAATGACAAAGACCTCGTTGAAACTTTATATGAGACAGTGGGATTGCTTCGCTTTGCTCGCAATGGCAGTATGGGGATGTTTTAAAAGATGAGAAACTATTTTCCGACATAGATAAATCCTTTTTTCCCGGATTTAAAGACTGTTTCTATTCTTTTATAATCATCTACTTCGTATTCATCTGCCTGAAGAATTTCTTCTTCTCTCACCTCAAAAAGTACTCCTTCTACCTGATCATTATCATTCCCTGAAAATTCAAGTACAGGATGGTATTTCTGACCGCTTTTCCGAAGTACTTCAGGATCTGTAATTTCAAGCATACTTAATTTATAGCCTGATAAGATATCTTTTTCACCTTGTAAAATTCTTCCAAAAGTTTCAAGCTGTACCTGCTCTTTCTGCAGGGTTCCATAAGAAAATAAATTAGGCATTACAGATACTTTTCAATGATTGGAATTGCGATTTCGGCCATCATTCCATAGCCTTTTTCATTAGGATGCACACCGTCTGCAGAAAGCAGAATTTCTTTATCATCCAGGAAAGCAGAATAAAAATCTATATATCCCAATGAGTCTTCTGCTGCAATATTTTTCAAAATTTGATTGTAAACAACCACATCCTCGTTGATTCTTTTCTTCCCGGAGCTGACTACTACTCCATCTATTTTTTGAGAGAAAGGGAGAATGCTTACAAGATAAATGGTATTGGAAAACTGCCCGGCATGTGCGACAGCTTCTTTGATATTGGTTTTAAATTTGTCAGGATCTACAATCTGTACTCCATCTTTTACTGCAAGATCATTGGCTCCATAGCTTAGAAAAACGATATTTCCATCAGCAGAATTTCTTGCAGCCAGTTCATGAGGAATTCTTTTGAGCAATCCTTCTGTGGTTTCTCCTCCTATTCCGAGATTGAACAGGATCAGTTCATCTCCGTTTCCTTCATGAAATTTCTGCAGGGCATATCTTTTCAGAATATCTACCCAGCCGCCAAAAACGCCGTCATATTCTCCATAGGTAATGCTGTCACCGAAGAACAGCCCGTAAATAATTTTCTTCATTGAACTTTATTGTTTCCTGTTTTGTTGAAGTAAAAGTATTAAGAAAAAATCGTTTAAGGGAAATAATTCTCCTCAATTTTATGTGATTTTTAACGCAAAAGACGCTCATGGTTTAACTTTTATGTTTTCGTTCGCAAGGGCGTTTCACTTAGCTATAGACCAATTTGTACCCTGGTTGAATAAACTTAGTTGAACCATTAAGATTTTTGAAGGAATAAAGAATTATTAAGGCAACAGCTAAAGCTATTATGAAGCAGAATTCCCTATTCATCGGCGATGAATCTTAACTTTTCTTACAATCTTTATTATTCTTAATGGTTAAATTTTTGACGCAAAGGTTTTATTGTGAGTATGTTTATCCAAGGAAGCAAAGAATGAATCAACAAGTTGATTGGATGAAGCTGATATAACAAAATTACTTATTACTCATTACATCATTCTAATGTCAGCGTAATATTCGTATGTGATTCTATAATTTCCACCAGAATTTCAAAAAGCGTCTGGCCTTTCCCTTCAGTCAATTCATCTAATTTTCGCTGAATTAATTCTATATTGAAGGGTTTTCCCTGTCGGATTTTGTTTTCGTAGAATTCACGGGTAGCCTTAAAGCCTAAGTCTTCTTTTGACTTTTCTGCTTCTTTCCAGATGATTTCAATTTTTTCTTTGCCTTCAATCACTCCGAAACCTCCGTAGAGAATATCATCAAAGCCATCTAGTGTTCCTACTTTCCAGTCTGTATCCTTCATGAGAACGTTGGAAGCTTCTTCGTAGAAACCTCCTAAAGACGAAAAATGACCGCCATGGATGACGATCATTTTTCTTGTATTGTTATTTGAAGTATTCAACACCGTTTTTGAATATATTGTGATAATTCGCGGTTGGTATATTCTTCATGAGACCTTCTGCAAAACGTTCCGGGTGCCCCATTCTTCCGTAGATTTTTCCACATGGACTAGTGATTCCTTCGATTCCGAATAAAGAGTTATTAGGATTGAATGGCATTCCGTGAGCAATGTTTCCATCAAGATCAATATATTGAGTAGCAATCTGCCCGTTTTCATACAATTTCTTAATCTCTTCTTCTGAAGCCATGAAACGTCCTTCTCCGTGGGAAATCGGAATTGTGAAAGTTTGTCCTTTCATTCCTTTTAACCAAGGGCTTTCGTCATTCACTACTTGTACTGTAACCATCTGAGAGATGTGTCTTCTGATGGCATTATGAGCTAACGTTGGAGAGTTTTCATCCAGATCTTTGATTCTTCCGTAAGGTAACAATCCTGATTTCACCAATGCCTGGAATCCGTTACAGATCCCGATAATCATCCCGTCTCTGTCTAATAATTCGTGTACTGCATTTTTCATTTTTTCGTTTTTCAGAACGTTGACAATGAATTTTGCAGAACCATCCGGTTCATCACCCGCAGAGAAACCTCCTGAGAAGGCCAGAATCTGAGAAGTTCTGATCTCTTCTACCCAGGCATCAATGCTTTCATCCAATAACTGGTGATTGATATTGATTAAAGGCAAGCTGCTAACTACGGCACCTTCTTTCTGGAATGCATTCAGTGTGTCATACTCACAGTTAGTTCCCGGGAATACAGGAGCAAATACTTTCGGCTGTGCAATTCCGTGTTTTTTAATGATGATATTTCTTGGATGGATTGAGTTTGATTTTTCATCAATTTCAACCGTGATCTTTTCTTTTTCTAGTGTTGGGAAGAGATTCTCAAATGTATTGGTATATGCGGCTTCGAGGTTCGTGATTCGGGTTTCGAGATTATTAATCTTTAAAATCCCTGAATCTTTTACTTCTCCGATCAACTGAAGAGCAGCTGAGCTTAATTCTTCTTTAGCTTCAATGATCAGGCTACCGATATTTTTAGCCAATAAAACAGCTTCGTCAGCATTGATTTCAGCTCCTAATCTGTTACCGAAGCTCATTTTTGCTAAAGCTACTGCCAAACCTCCTTCTTTCACTGTTTTTACAGAAACAATTTTTCCTGCTTTGATGTTTTCGAAAATGAATTCAAAAGCTTCTTTTAAAGCATCATAGTTTGGAAGTCCGCTTTCCTGAGCAACGTGATTGAAGAAATACAGTTTGTTCCCTGCACTTTTCAATTCAGGAGAGATGATATTTTCTTTATCTCCGTTGGCACATGCAAAAGAAATCAAGGTCGGCGGAACATTCAGATCCTGGTAGGTTCCACTCATGGAATCTTTTCCTCCAATGGCTGCAAGACCTAAATTGATCTGCGCATTGTAAGCTCCTAAAAGTGAAGCTAGAGGTTTACCCCATTTTTCAGGATTTTGCCCTAATTTTTCGAAGTATTCCTGAAAGCTTAGTCTGATGTTTTTATAATCACCTCCCATCGCCACAATCTTCGCCACACTCTCTACGACAGCATAAGATGCTCCTAACAGTGAGTTTTGTTTTGAGATTTCAGCATCGAATCCCCAGCTTGCCAAAGAAACGGTTTTAATATCTTTTGCACCTAAGATCGGTAGTGTCTGTACACTTCCTTCCATAAGGGTCTGCTGGTATTTACCACCTAAAGGCATTGCTACCGTGGTTGCTCCAATTGAAGAGTCGAACATTTCAAGCAGTCCTTTCTGGGAAGCTACATTTTTATCTTTTAAGATGTTCAGGAAGTTTTCTGCTGTGAAAGCTTTTGTTTCTTCTTTTACTTCTTCAAGGTGAGTGATTTTCACTTCCTGAGATTTTGAACATCCATTGGTATCTAAGAAAGCTCTTGAAAGGTCCACAATTTTATCTCCTTTCCAGAACATCTGCATTCTTCCTGAATCTGTCACTTTTGCTACTTCTACCGCAACAATGTTTTCAGCTTCACAGAATTTAATGAATTTTTCTTTATCCTGAGGATCCACAACTACCGCCATTCTTTCCTGAGATTCGGAAATAGCCAGCTCGGTTCCGTTTAATCCTTCATATTTTAATGGTAATACATCAAGGTTTACTTCTAAAGAGTCTGCAATTTCACCGATTGCTACAGAAACTCCTCCTGCTCCGAAGTCGTTTGATTTTTTGATCAGCTTTGTTACCTCAGGATTTCTGAATAATCTCTGGATTTTACGCTCTTCTACAGCATTTCCTTTCTGAACTTCCGAACTCATGGTGTGGATAGAAGTTTCGTCCTGCTCTTTTGAACTTCCGCTTGCTCCTCCTACTCCGTCACGACCTGTTGCTCCTCCTAAAATGATGATTGAATCACCGTTAGCAGGTTTCTCACGTCTTACCCAATCTACAGGAACGGCTCCGGTTACGAAACCAACTTCCATTCTTTTAGCTTTATAGCCTTCGTCATAGATTTCAGAAACCATTGTGGTAGCAAGACCAATCTGGTTACCGTAAGAAGAATATCCGTTGGCAGCCTGCTTTGTAATCGTTTTCTGAGGTAATTTTCCTGGTAATGTCTTATCTACAGATTCCAAAACATCTGCAGCACCCGTTAATCTCATGGCCTGGAAAACAAAAGATCTTCCGGATAACGGATCTCTGATTGCCCCTCCCAAACAAGTAGATGCCCCACCGAAAGGTTCAATTTCAGTTGGGTGATTGTGCGTTTCGTTTTTGAATAGTAAATACCAAGGTTCTTTTTTACCGTCGTATTCTGCTTCGATCTGAATGGTACATGCATTGATCTCATCAGAAATAACAAGGTTATCAAGATTCCCTGTTTTATGGAAATATTTACCGCATACTGTTGCCAGGTCCATTAAGGAAATTGGCTTCAGCTCACGGCCTAAGAATTTTCTTTTTTCGATATAATCATTGAAAATAGTTTCCAATGTGTGTTTGAACTGACCTTCAAACTGAATGTCTGACAATTCTGTCTCGAAAGTAGTGTGACGACAGTGGTCGCTCCAATACGTGTCTAATACTTTTAATTCTGTTTCCGTAGGATTTCTTTCTTCAGTTTTGAAGTATTCCTGAATGAATTTCAGGTCATCCAACCCTAATGCAAAGCCGTGGTTGTTATAGAAGTTCTCAAGTTCTGCATCATTGAAATTGATAAAATTTTCGTGGATGATTACTTTTGACGGGGTTTCATCTGCAGGAATATCCAGAATGGATAAGTCTTTTTCCTGAGATTCTACTTTGTTGATCAGAAGGTCTTTGATTTTAATCAAATCAGCTTCAGAAACTCCTTCAAATTCGATTAATTTTCCACTTCTTACTTTTGATTTTTCATTTTCAGTCAGCAAAGCGATACACTGCTGCGCAGAGTCTGCTCTCTGATCATACTGTCCCGGCAAAAATTCCATTCCGAAATGAATAGCCTTTGCAGGGTTTTCTGTATGTAAAATATCAGTAACAGGGTCTACGAAAGTGTTGTTTACCACTTTTTCAAATTCTCCGTCGTTCAGATTGAAAATATCATATACATTGTATACTTTCACACTTTGAACTGCCGGGACAACCGCTTTTACTTCATCAAAAATTTTTGGACTTTCAACATCGAAAATTCCTCTTTTTTCTACGAAAATTCTTTTGTTATTAGACATTAGATGTCAGATTTTTAATATTAGATTTATTTTTTATTTTCAAATTTATTTCTTGCTATCTCTATTGAACGATGCAATTTTTCAAGCAAAACTTTTTCTGAAGGTAAGATAAGTAAATATTCTGCTACTTTTATATTATCCCCTTCCAGATTCATGAGTTCTATATGTTCGGAATTTTTCCCGGAACAAAGGATTAAACCAATGGGAGGGTTTTCACCTTCTACTTTTTCATATTTATTAAGGTATGAGAGATAAAGCTCCATCTGCCCTTTATGGCTGGCTTCAAATTCACCTAATTTCAGTTCGATAACGACTAAAGATTTTAGTTTCCTATGATAGAAAAGCAAATCCAGGTAGTAGTCTCTATTATCTATTGTGATTCTTTTTTGTCTTGAAAGAAATGCAAAATCACTTCCCAACTCAGAAATGAATTTTTGAAGTTCCACGATAATGGCTTCTTCTAAATCTTTTTCAGAAAATGTATCTTTCAATTCCAAAAAATCAAGAAAATAGGGATCTTTAAAAACCAAATCAGGGTTTAAAATATTATTTTCAGACCATTTTTTCAGTTCTTTATCTATTATTTCCTCAGGCTTTTTGCTTATTGCTGTTCGTTCAAAAAGCAGAGAATTGATTTTTTCTCTCAAGACTCTGACACTCCAATTTTCAATTTTACAAACTTCAAGATAAAAGTTTCTTTTAGTATCTTGCGAAATAGGAATAAGAAGCAGAAAGTGAGTCCATGATAATTGTCGCATCGCTGATGCGACAATATTAAAATCACTAAAAACAGACGCAAACTGCATCATTTTTCGGATATTTTTTTCAGAAAATGAATTTCCAAATTCTAACGTAAGTTGTTGAGAGATTTGTACAATAACTTCTTTACCATACTCTGCCCTCTTATTATCTAAAACATCTTCATTTATTCTTTTTCCTATTTCCCAGTACAAAACCACCATTGCCGAGTTTACCTGAGCAGCGACCTGACTTCTTGTCTTGTCTACCAGCTCCTTAAGATCGGCCATTAATTGTTGATGATTTTGATTCTGTAACATTATTAAAAATTAGATGTCAGATTTTTAATATTAGATTTATTTTTATTTTTTACTTTTTCTGAGTTAAAGTTTTTTTCTTTAAACCCATCTATATTGGAAATTTTTGAAAGAGATTTTCTCCCCAATCATTATTCTGTACAAATTTAAAGGAATAAGTCATATGTTCTTCAAATTTGAACTGCCGAATTTCCAATTTTATATTATTTATTGATAAATTTATTCGGATTATCCTTATGTTCTTTCTGAAAGTCTTCTGCATTTTTTATTTCTTCTTTCAGCCAGTTTTCAAAAGGAACTTTCTTTTCATTAAAATCCTCAATGGCATAAAATGTTTTTCCATCTTCTGAAACCAGGAATTTGAAACGGTACAGCATATCCAAATCTTTCTTCTTGTGATTATAGGTATTCACCTGATAATACGGAAAGTTTTCTTTTGGTCTTTCTACGATTTCAAAAAAAAGATTCTTTTCTTTTTCAGACAGTTTACTGTAAAAATTTACATAATAAAGATCTGATAATTTTTTCTTCTGCTTTTCAAAGAACTGAAGGATATTCTTCTCCTTTTCATTATACTGAAACTGATTAGGATAATATTTACCATCTATTTCAACATCCTTTTCTGATGGTTTTGCCAATGGCTGAACCGTTTCTCCTTTGACATTCATCACGCCCCATTTTCCGCCTACAATGGATCTGTGCTCGTCATTTGTTTTTTCCCAGTCGCAGCCGTCACAAAATGCAGCATATCCATAATTAAAAGGAAATGCAAAATCGTGCTTAGCTACAATAACAGTATTCCCGTTTCGGTCTGCAAATCCTACTTTACCATTTTTAACCAATCTTCTCAGTCCTTCAGAGAAATAATCTGCTCCATTGTCATAAAGGAAAGGCTGATACAGGAATTTCCCATTTCTGTCATACACATAGCCCCATGCATTTTTCTCCGGTTTTTCACCTTCTTTACTGCCATCAAAAAGAATGGTTTCCCCTTCTACAGGATCTCCATCTTTTAGAAATGAAAAGATTTTGAACTGTGCAGGAACAATTATTTTTCCTGCTTTATCTTTTACTCCTACTAAAGAATCTTTGGATTTGAAATAATGTAAATCTTCTTTAGCCTGAGAAAAAGAAATGATTGGTATCAGTATGATGGTTAAAAGTATTTTTTTCATTGAATTGGAGATGGTTTCAAAGCTTAATTTACTCGTCTTTAGTGAGATCTGTTTTCTTACGCGAATTTACAATAATATAATACTTATTAGCAACATCATAGTCTATAGAATTGTTTAGCTTCCACTTTTGATAACCTTCATAATCAAACTGATGATTTTCTGGCGGACTTAATAAATAGTTATACTGCTCCATTAAATATTCGTCTGTGAAACCATCATTTCTAAGTTTTGTGAAGAACGAAATCAATTTATCTACTGTGAAATTACCTTCTTTAATTGGTGTGGAATTTTTTTTCGTCTTATAATCTATAAAACCATTAATTCCCGCCATGTGAAAATCTAAAAGGGTTCCAGGAATTCCTGAAGCTCTTTCATATTTATCAATATTCTCATATATCCATTTCATCTTATTTGTAGCACTACTCATGGTGATTCTTAATAATACCGTGTCACGAGCAGCAACAGGTGCATAAATAATATTCGAATATCTTGTTAAAGGATTATTTTGTACAATTTGTGCTGGTTGTAAATTCTTTAAAAATTCGTCATGCATTTTATCCAGAACTAAAGTATCATTCCCTTTTTGGCTTATTTCTGAAATAAAAACCCAAAAACCTGCATCATAAACTCTTACATTAATCAATCTGTTAAGATGGTGAAAATAGCTGCTGATTCCGTGAAGCTTGAACTTTCCTTCTTTAAGGGTTACTCCTTTATTTACTTTTTCATTTTCTTTAGGAGTATATTTTCTTTCAGCTAAATCTCTATAATAATGATTTAAAAGTCTTTCTTCATCAAGAAAAGCCGGAATAATTTTGAATTTAAATAACGCATCGTTACTCTTATTTTCATATTCTGCAGCAAAAACACTATCATTTTTAGAGTTTGTAAACAATGCCGTCCTGGAAAAGTCACCTAAACTAACAGGAGCGGTCATCCCTGAAACCATATGGCTAAAATCGGCATCGGATCTGATTTTTTTATTCGGTTTTAAATCCTGAGAAAATATCATCACAGGAAATAAAGATAAAATAAAAAACAGGTAAATCTTCATACGAATTAAATAAAATATGCAGCCCAAAAGACTGCATATTGTTTTATACTTTAAGATCAGCTTCCAATCCTATTAAGTCCTTGTTTTGGTCTATAATCGGCTGCACTTCATTTTTGATGAATTCCTCCGTCTGGATCGGCGCGAAACCAATAAAGTTTTTAGGATCTAAAACTTCTTTCAGTTTTGATTTGTCTAGTTTTAAAGAATTATCATTCAGGATTCTTTCAATAAGGTCGTTTTCTTTTCCTTCCTCTTTCACTTTCTTGGAAGCTTCCATAGAGTGAACTCTGATCACCTCGTGGATTTCCTGACGGTCACCACCTGCTTTTACTTCTTCCATGATGATATATTCTGTCGCCATGAAAGGAAGCTCTTCCATAATGTGCTTGTTGATTCTGTTTGGATATACTACAATTCCGTTCAGAATGTTGTTCCAGATCAAAAGAATAGCATCCACGGCTAAAAACGCCTGAGGAATGGTTAATCTCTTGTTGGCAGAGTCATCCAATGTTCTTTCAAACCATTGTGTAGAGGCCACCATTGCAGAACTTGTCGTCAGAGACATTACATATTTTGCCAATGCTCCGATTCTTTCGCTTCTCATTGGATTACGCTTGTAAGCCATCGCCGATGAACCAATCTGGTTTTTCTCGAATGGTTCTTCAATTTCCTTAAGGTTTTGAAGTAGACGTAAATCGTTTGTGAATTTATGCGCAGATTGTGCAATATTTCCTAATAAAGCAACTACTTTCGCATCGATTTTTCTATCGTAAGTCTGTCCGGAAACTCCGAACACTTTATCGAAGCCGAATCTTTTTGAAAGTTCTTTATCTAGGTGTTTTACTTTGGAATAATCACCGTTGAAAAGCTCAAGGAAACTGGCAGCTGTTCCTGTTGTTCCTTTTACTCCTCTGAAACGAAGGGTTTCAAGGAAGAAATCCAGTTCTTCGATGTCAAGAACCAAACTCTGTAACCAAAGTGTAGCTCTTTTCCCAACTGTTGTCAGCTGAGCCGGCTGGAAGTGTGTAAACCCTAAAGTGGGAAGGTCTTTATACTGAATAGCAAAGTCTGCTAAGTTCTTCATTACGTTAACCAACTTTTTCTTTAAGATTAAAAGTCCGTCACGGATTTGGATTAAGTCTGTATTGTCTCCTACAAAAGCCGAAGTAGCTCCCAGGTGGATAATTCCTTTTGCTGAAGGCGCCACATCCCCATAAGCGTGAACGTGAGCCATTACATCATGACGGAATTTTTTTTCATACTCTGCTGCTTTCTCATAATCGATGTTTTCAGCATTAGCTTTTAACTCAGCGATCTGCTCGTCTGTAATTTCAAGTCCAAGGTCTTTTTCGATTTCAGCAAGAGCTATCCAAAGCTTTCTCCAATTCTGGAATTTGTTATTGTGTGAGAAGTTAAATAACATTTCTTCACTGGAGTAGCGCTCTTCCAATGGATTTTTGTAGGAATTCATTCGTTCTTTTACTTTTTAGATGTACAAAAATACGGTTTTTCATTGAGAGTTGAAAATCCAGATCTGATGATTTTCATTCATAATTTATACTTATACTTTTGTCTTGAAATCGAAGATTCGACATAGCCAAACAAAAGTATACAAAAGTTCAAGACTGGAATTATCCGCTAAAAATTTAAATGGAATCCTAAAATTTCCAAACTCGCATGGATCATCTGGTTCTGCTTCGGATCTGAGCAAGTCCCATGCTTAAACAGTGGAAATTTTTTAACGGATTACATTCAAATTTTCTTAACGCTCCTGATTCCTAAGTCAGATATTATTGCAATAATCTACCTTTAGCATTGAATTGTCATCATCAGAAAAACCAGAAAAGTTCCTAAAACAGCGACAACCATTCCTAATATGTTCAGTGCTAACATTATAAATTTACTTCTTAAGTTTTTGAAAAATGTTGCAGCTGCAGGAAAGATAAAAACATTTGAAATCATTAACAGGGTAGAAAAATTTAAGCCTCCTTCAAAGAGACGAAAACCATTTCTTATTATGTATATATTTACCAGTAATATTATAACATTCAAAAAAATGATACCAACAGCAAGAATATAATTTGTTCTGGATCGCACGAAAGTTCTGTAATTAAGACTGCAAAATAACATTTTTTTCATTTATACTTTTGTCTTGAAACAAAAGTATACAAAAGTTCAAGACTGGAATCATCCGCTAAAAATTTAAATGGAATCCTAAAATTTCCAAACTCGCATGGATCATCCGGTTCTGCTTCGGTTCTGAGCAAGTCCCATGCTCAGACAGTGGAAATTTTTTAACGGATTACATTGAAATTTTCTTAACGCTCCTGATTCCTAAGTCGTACATTAGTACATACTACTTTTTAAATGACTGGCGGTTAATACCATGAATAAATAAGTGACATATACAAAAAAGAAGTAAAACAATAACTTGGGAAATATTTAATATGATTTTCATTTATACTTTTGTCTTGAAACAAAAGTATGCAAAAGTTCAAGACGGGAATCATCCGCTAAAAATTTAAATGGAATCCTAAAATTTCCAAACTCGCATGGATCATTCGGTTCTGCTTCGGTTCTGAGTAAGTCCCATGCTCAGACAGTGGAAATTTTTTAACGGATTACATTCAAATTTTCTTAACGCTCCTGATTCCTAAGTCAGATATTAATAAGTAGCATGTTAATTTTTAATACTAGAAACTAATACTATCTCTTGTTCTATTTATAACCATGCTCTAGGTGAGACTAGCTGCCGAACCTTTTCTTTTTAATATATCGCAGATAGAAATATAGGATTATAGAAATTAGAATTGCAATGACTATTTTCAGATATACACGAAGAGGAATGTTGTGACTGCTGGCTAATACCATTAATAAATAAAAGACACAGATTAAAAAAGAAGTAAAACAAATAATTTGTAAAATATTTAATATGATTTTCATTTATACTTTTGCCTTGAAGCAAAAGTATGCAAAAGTTCAAGATGGGGAATCATCCGCTAAAAATTTAAATGGAATCCTAAAATTTCCAAACTCGCATGGATCATTCGGTTCTGCTTCGGTTCTGAGTAAGTCCCATGCTCAGACAGTGGAAATTTTTTAATGGATTACATTGAAATTTTCTTTACGCTACTGATTCCTAAGTCGGACATTAATGAGTAATATACTACTTTTTAAATGACTGCTGGCTAATACCATCAAATACACAGATTAAAAAAGAACTAAAACAAATACCCTGTGAAATATTTATTATGATTTTCATTCATAATTTATACTTATACTTTTGCCTTGAAATCGAAGATTCGAAGTAGTCAAACAAAAGTATACAAAAGTTCAAGACGGGAATCGTCCGCTAAAAATTGGAATGTACTCCTAAAATTTCCAAACTCGCATGGATTATCCGGTTCTGCTTCGGTTCTGAGTAAGTCCCATGCTCAGACAGTGGAAATTTTTTAACGGATTACATTGAAATTTTCTTTACGCTACTGATTCCTAGGTCAATTGGTGAGAGCACATAAAAAGCTGTCCCATTTCTGAGACAGCCTGTTTTTACTATTTTTAATTAGTTAATCGATAATAAGTCCGCATGGTGACCCTACCGGAATACATTTTCTTTCCAATGAGCACCAGAAGTATCCTGCAAGACACATTGGGATACCTCCCTGAACTGTTTTCAATTCTCTTTTTGAAAGTTTTCTTAAATTTTTCATAGTAACGTTTTTTTGATTTTTCTCCTACTCTACATGCTTTTCGGATTGCGCTTTAATTTGGTAATACCAATATACAGATTTTTGGAATACAAAAACATAACCTGTTCATTTTATATAATTTACAAAGACAGTTGTTTATTAACTTTTGATGATCATTATATATATCAATAGAGCTTCTTAAGACAAAATAAATCAAAACCTCCGCTGTTGCGGAGGTTTCGTTTTATTTGTGGAGGTTTGTTATAGATTTTTAAAATCCTGAAGTCCATAAAAGATCATTTAATTCTACCGTGTCAATAATAAAATCGTCTGGATATTCTTTAAATCCAGGTTGCTTTTTTAATTGCTCAATAACTTTTTCAACTTTTCTCAAATCTGAAAAAACACCTATTATTCTTTCATCATCCAAAAAAGGGTTAATAGTATACACATGGCTAATATTGTAAACAAGTTTTAAATTTTGTATTAAACAAGCTTCTTCACTTATTATATCTATCTCAGGTAAATAATCTCTCCCTATCTCACCTACTTCTGTATTAAATCCTGTCTCCCAATGTATTTTATCTAATTCTTTTTTTTTAATTATAAAACCATCTGGATAATCTTTAAATCCAGAAAACTTAGATACAACATCTATAGTTTTTTCTAATTCTTTTAAATTATCAAAAAAACCTAAAAGTTTACAATCTGTATGTGATTCATCTGTATAGACATGTTCTAAACTATATAAGAAATATTTCATCAAAAATTTATTTTTTAGGTTTAGGTTTTTCAAAGCCTCTATCTCCCCATTTTTTATTTTGTTAAAGTCGGAACCTGGACCTTTACTCGCTTTTCCTTTATTCCAAACTCCTTTTCCATATTGTTGATCCAATACCCTCTCTGCAAAAGTTTTACCATCTTCATCCACATAAGGAGCTTCTCCTTGTTCTTTCACCCACGAAGGGACATCCTTGGCTGCTTCTTTTCCAGTTTTACCACTAACAGGAACTTTTTTTTCTTTTGGAACATCAACCCCATTCACATCTTTATCCTTATCCGCTGCATCTTCCGCTTTCAGATTCCTCATTCCTGCACCAGGATCTGCAATAGTTGTATAGCCTGTACTTGGTGTGGCAAAGTAATCATATGTCCACCAAACTCCTGCTCCTATCAACATCAACCCACCAATAACATCTCCAGGACCAGGCACAGGAGAATCTGCCTGAGAAACAATGAATGCTGACATTGCCAAACTTCCCGGACCAAAACTTTTATCTGCTGCTTTCCCGGTAAGGGTAATTTCCTGTATTGATGTTTCTGTCTGACCACTTGGAAGTATATTTATCGCAGACACACCACTTGGGCAATTCGGAGGACATTTTCCTTCCTCTCCTTCCATTCCTGTAGGATCATTAAATTGTACCGGATTATTCCAAACATAGCTATAAGCTTCATGAGTATATTGACTTCTAGGATCTACTGTTCCAAACCGCCCTATATCTGGCATATAAAATCTCGCTCCATAATCATACATTCCAGTCTCTTGGAGTTCCTTACTATTATATTTGTACTTATAACTTGGATTTCCTGTTAATACATTATATCCCTCATGCTTCAGTCCAAAAGGATAATAATTACTTTCTTCAATGATCTCTAATCCTGCTCCATTTTTAGCATAGCTTACTCTAACATTTCCAAGGTGGTCAGTATAATTGTACACGTACTTTCCAGTTTCAACATTAAAATATCCTTCTGCGGTTGGGAAAAACTTTAATATCGAATTGGTATACTGAAAACCATCCAGATAATCGGTTGTTTCTGTTCCGAAAACCTTTTTTTGTTTCACTCCGTCTGCTCTGTAAATATAATCCATTACTTTTGAGTTCTGGGTAATCTTTCGTGGTAAATTTAGATAATTATATTGAATGGAGGAATATAATTATTTGAACCTGTTTATAAACACAAAAACCACTGCAAAAGCAGTGATTTTTATTACTTCCCACACGATGCAATCGTGCGGCAGCGAGGGTTTTTATATCCCTCTAAATCATTATTCTTAATAGCAGTCCAATATTCTCTTATTGTATTTTTAATTTGCTCTTCATCTTTTTGTTTCTGATTGACACAGCAACTTATACTTAATAACATTAAGATTAATGAAATATATTTAATTATTTTCATTGAAATCATTATTATTTATCCCAACCAATGTGATTATCTAAAATTACTGGATCTGAAATTTTATCAAAACCTATTGGCTTATAAAAAATTAATGTTATAGTCAAAGGTTTTTTTATGTTGTTAGAATCTCCCTTTTTTTTAAATGTATATTGTACATATTTCATCTTTATATCTGGTGATAAACCTATTGTATCTTTAATTTTTATTTCGCCTTTTAGTCTTTCTTGTATATTTAAGGCTTTGTAATGCTTGTGTAAAAAGTATAAATCACCTGCTGTGACACCTGGAAAATTTTCAGATTCGTAGATTAAACCATTATATGCTTGTAAATCATTATTTTTAACTGATTTCCAAAAATTCTGAACCGTTGCTTTGATTTGCTTTTCATCTTTTTGTTTCTGATTGACACAGCAACTTATACTTAATAATATTAAGATTAATGAGATATATTTAATTGTTTTCATTACGGTAAAACTTTTTTATTGGTGTTTAATTGCTGGTTAAGAGGCTGTACAGGCAAATTGTTATTCCTAAGAATCTGGGTTCCGTTTTGGATGATTAAAGAATTGGGCATCAATCCTGCTCCAGGATTTGGTAAAGTTCCATCAAATACAAAATTGATAACATCATTTTTCGTTTGTTGGTTCATTTCAATTCCACTTTCATTTACCAAATCTATAACTCTATCCATTGTTTTAGCTTGAGAATTAATAAGTTTTACATCTTTAGCAGCTTGTGTATATGCTTTTGTACTTTTTATGGCATCAGGAATGTTAGAAGCTAAATCCATTAAGCCAACCAACTCTTGCGCTCCTCCTGCAGCAGTATTGAGTTTATCATAATTCTTGATCATTTTGTTGGTCATTTCCAAACCTCTTTTTGTAGTGGTAAACTTTTGGCTATCCATACTTTCCGGCGTTTCCTGTACATTTTCCATTGTTGCGCCATTTGGTGTAGGACCGCTATAAGCATGAGATTTTAATCTTAAACCTGATGAACCATCCGATATTCTTGCGCCACCTGGATTATATCCTTTTGTGGTCAATCCAATACCGGCAGCAGTAAAGGTTGCTTGTCCGTTACTCATCTGTGATCCCGGAGCTCGGACAACTCTCATTGCGTTCCCATGAATTGCAAAAAATCCGGTATGATTTTTCAGTAATTCCAATCCTTCCAATTCAACACCCATTCCCAATTTATTTTCCTGGAATGCATAGGTAGAATTATATGTGAATTTTTCAGCCAAAGGATCAATATTAAAGAACCTTCCTACATCGGGCATATAATTTCTCCACTTAAAACTGTAAAAACCAGTCTCCTGCAACTCTTGTCCTTGGTACTTATACTTATATGCAGGATTTCCTACCAATCCATTATACCCCTCATGCTTCAATCCAAACGGGTAATAGTTACTTTCTTCAATGATCTCTGTTCCTGCTCCATTTTTAGCATAGCTTAATCTTGTATTTCCAAGGTGGTCCGTATAATTGTACACGTACTTTCCAGTTTCAACATTAAAATATCCTTCTGATGTTGGGAAAAACTTTAATACTGAATTGGTATACTGAAAGCCATCCAGATAATCGGTTGTTTCTGTTCCGAAAACCTTTCTTACCTTCACTCCGTCTGCTCTGTAAATATAATTCATTACTTTTGAGTTCTGGGTAATCTTTCGTGGTAAATTTAGATAATTATATTGAATGGAGGAAATTCCTTTATCCAATTGGGTGGTCATATTTCCGTTATCGTCATAGCCTATTTCATTTCCTCCTACAGGATATCCTAAACTGTTAAGATAGGCATCGGATACTTTGGTAAGCCTGTTTCCCGTGTAGCTGTAGATCAGATTATCGATCACCATGGCCTCAGTACTTCCCGGGAGAAGTCCCTGGGTTCTTACCAGATTCAGAATATTCCCGTTCAGGTCATAAGCAAAGAGTTCATTGTATTCTTTCCCGGAAGGATTAGTGTCTTTTTGATAGAAACCTGCTGTAAGCCTGTTCAACGGGTCATAAACATATCCGTATCTTCTCACATTATCATTCGCTCCTGTAGAGGTTTTCCAATCAACTTCAGCGATATTGCCGTTGTATTTCGGTTTTACTTTGTGGTTTGGGTAATTGGTATTGGGGACTTCCAGACCTTGTACTTCATTATATTTTATTTTATATCCAAACAGGTCATTTCCAAGGTTGGCAGGATCGTTAATCTGGGTCAGCCACCCACGGATATTATATTGGTAATCTATCTGCTGAAGCGGAGAAGAAGCTGTAACTCCTCCCACTTTTTTATTCGTAACCTGGGAAATTTCATTATAGGTATTATGAGCCAGGATTTCTTCAGCATTATTATCAATCTTATGTTTATGGGTAACCAAGCGGTTCTGACTGTCATAATCAAAGGTTTCCGTAATGACCCTTTCGGTATCCGTACTCAGTCTCTTATGCCTTGTTACAGTCTGTTTCGTGATTCCTGCAAAATCCAGTTTGGATTCTGTTCTTGTATATCCTCCCAAATGATTCACAGAATGACTGCCAATAGCTCTTCCTTTCTGATCGTAATAGGTATAGTTCCTGGTCCAGTTGTCATCCTCAATATTCTTTACAAAACTCATTACAGGTAGTCCTTTGGTACTTCTTCCGTCAGCTGCAGGAGTTTCAGTCAATACAGGTTCTCCCTGAATTGTTGAAGGGAAGGCCGGATTAAAACTGTAAGCAGGATAAGAGTCGTAATAATTAACCGACAAAATACTTTCAGGGATAAAATAGACAGCCGTATAATAAATATTCATTCCATTTCTTACAATACCTGTAGAATGGCGCGCATCATAAATAACCAAATCCTTGATCTGATCCTGTATTGTCGCCCTACTGTCATTTGAACTGAATATTCCTGTATAGGCAACTCTTCCAAACTGGTCATACTTGGTCATCAGCCATTTTCCAGATCCTTTCATATTGGCATCCTGGCTAAGCATCAGCCTGTCGGCTTTATCATACACCATAAACTCCCAGCCTTTGCCGGGAAGCTTTTTTTCCACAAGTCTTCCCCTGCCGTCATAATGGTACTGATAGCATAAGGTATTGAGAAGATCATCCGTAATAGGCTTATGAACAGCCAGAGGAGAAATGACAAAAGCCAGCTGGTCATATTCATTGTAAACATAATAGGTATCCACATTTTCTGCGGGGCTCATGACTTTCCTTACCAACACAACCTGTCCTCTACCGTTTTTAAATTCTATGGTTTCATTACCATCCTCATCTTTGACAGAGTTTTTATAAAGCTGGTTAGGGGCATAAACTGTGGCAGGCGATAAGCTCAGTACACTTTTTGTCGCTCCATCTACCCAGCTTGTGCTCGTGGTAAACTGATAGACTTCATTCAATCCGTTGGTGTCATAGCTGAACTTTACAGATTTTCCGTTCCAGTCATTACCTACCTGTTTCTGTTCCAGAACCCTGTCCAATGGTGAGCTTTCCAAAACTTTTTCAGAATAGATCTTTTCATTACCATACGTGTTAGGATAAACACCCAAGGGTCCTGAATAATAGTTTCCATTGCTGGTAGAAAGCTGGGGAACAGGTAAATAATCTTTTACCTGTCTTCCGAAAGGATCATATTCTATATGAGTAACTACATCACGTCCCAGTGGTGATGCTTTGACATTCACTACCTGTTTTGGTCTTCCCAACCCGTCAAAATACTGTACGGTTTCTGAGGATTTGGTAGCAGATGTTCCATTATAATCCAGATACGTTTTGGACTGAATATAGTTTTCATTGCTTGAAATCGTGGAAAGCTGCGCATAGGCTATATTGGATAAGAGCAACGCTCCTATTGGTATTATTATCTTTTTCATCAGTTTTAGTTTTTATAGTTGTATTTCATTTCCTCCAACACTTTACCATTCACATCGATCACTTTCTGAAGCCTGTTTGCGGAATCATACACATAGCTTTCTCTGATTCCGGATGGCGGCGTGATGCTTCTTACTCCAATTAATGGGTCATAAGTATAGGTGGTAATCTGATAGTTTGGCAAACTGTTTCTAAAGGTATTTAGTACAGATAAAAATGAAGTTTCATCATTATTAGCTGCAGCAGATGCATCCGTATTAGAAGCATTAATAATGGAATCAATCAGTGACTGCTGGATATCTGATAATTTAGCTCCTTCTATTTTGGCAATGGGCTGGGTCTGGTTGTAACCCCAGATGATTACTGTGGAAACACCTGATTTTGTAGTGTACTGCTGTAAGTTTCCTTTGTTGTCATATTTATCATAAGTCACTTTAGTAGAAACAGCATTTTGTAAATCAGTAGACACAACAGAGCTGGGAAGTAAGTTCAAGGGATTATCATATTTAGTTTCGGATCTTGAAATTGTTTTACTATTTTTCTTAACCTCACTCTCCAAAGGAATACCAATCATATTGGCGTTAATTAACTTCTGGTTAGCCTTTTCATGGGCATAGCTATAGATCGTTTCATTTACCGTTAAATCTGGATGCGTAATTTTTTGTAGTGTGGGTTGTAAGTGCTGAAGGTTTCCATAGGTTGTATTGGACTTTGTTTCCAATATATTTCCATTAATATATTCTTTTAAAATAGTTTCAATTAATTTAGAATATCCATAATAATTTTGATAAAACGTATATGATATATTAGGAATTGGTCCATCATTAGGATTATAAAGATAACCAGTATTTAATGAAAAATTCTGTCTGAAAATAAATGAGGTTATGGCATTTTGTGCAAAACTATATTTGTTATAAGTTTCCTTAAAAATACTAAAATCATTATTTCTAAAGCTATATTGCTTTTCATTCTGTAACAAACCTCTTTCTAATTGGCCGATATTACTGTGGGGTGCATCAAAAATTGGTGGATCATATGCATATGAATCTAAATCAGATTCGTATAAATAATTTCTTTCAATAGCTTTATTCCCATCAACTAATTCTGTTATTGATTGATAGAATATTTTATTCGATCTATCATTGAAATCACTCAAAATATTATCTTTATAAAAACGATATACAGGAATTGGAGTTACTGATATTAATTCGCCTCCCTGACTGGTAGAGTTACATTCTAATTGACAATTTCTTTTTGTCATTATATAATCAAATGATTTGAAGGTGGGTGCATTTACTATAGTTGTTCGCCCTGATAATCGATTTTCTAGTTTACTGTAATAAAAGAGACGGCTGTATGATCCATTTTCAGTATTATTTTCTTCAATTTTTTTTACTCTACTTCCTCCAAAATGCTTTAATACATCTTCCATTTCAATTCGGGAATTATAGCTTACAGATGCATATCCGTCTATTCTTCCAAAATAAGATGTTACTGAGTATTTTACCTCATACTGATGACCTGATGTTGTTTGAACGGGACAAGTTAGATCGGTAGGAAGTGCCGTTGGGCATAAATCTTTGCTTGCTCTAATACTCTCATAATATTTTCTATTTTCACCTCTTACTACTGTTCCAGTTGTTATATCTCTAATTTGTATACCATGGATCTCATGAAGATTATCAGGCTCTCCACAATTAGAATAATCTGTTGAAGCATATGCAGCATAACTGATTGGAGAACCATTGGAAATAAAAGTAAATGAATCACTTACTGTTTTAGCTCCTGAACAATTTCTCGATACCTCAAGTCCTGTACCACTAGATTTCTCAACAGGAACTGTTGCTATTGAACTATTAGATTCGTAAGTTATCTCAGAATATCCACCCGTAGGATAATAGATCCTCTTAAGATTTCCCAGATAAGTTTTTGCTGGATCGACTTCTTTATCTGCAGAAGCATAGCCAGATGTTTTAGTGAAAATGTAATTAGGAACCTGTCCTGATATATTTGCAAAAGGAGTCTGATTAATCTTACCATTCGAGTATCCATAGAAATCTGTTCCGAGACTGAATCTTGCCGGAATACTTTCTTTTGAATAGTACTCGAATCTGAATTTTTGATTGGAAACAATATCATTAATACTATTTAAGAAATGACGGTTAACCGTACTTTGTTCTGTTGAAGACAAACCATAAAAAGTTACAGAGGATCCAGCATTAACATCGTCATAGCTTAGCTGATAGTTTTTAATTTGTTGATTATTTTGCTTAGCAAGAATGATAACAGAAGTAAGGAGTTTTCCACCATCGTTAATTAGATCTTTTCTTTGTTTATCATAATTGAAATTAATTTTAATTTTATCATCATCAATAGCTAAAAGTCTGGGTTTCAAAGAAACCATTATAGTTTTGCTTTTTGTAAGACCGCTGTTTTCATATGTATTAGGCACACAGCAGCTTTCCGAAACGGTAAAAGAAGCACTCATTGAAGAGTAATAACTTAGTGTTTCAATAGAATAATCATAATTTATGATCTCATTTTTATTAGTTATTATTTTAGCTAAATACCATCCTGAAGTATAAAACTTATTAGGTCCTTTATAATTAATTTGGTTTCTCTCCATAAATTTTTCTTCACCTCCGAAATAATATTTATTTCCTTGATTATCTACAAGTACAAATTCTAAATTTTTACCATATTGGGTGACCATAATAGTTTTATCAGTTATTGATAATTTTGAGCCATCACCGCTATTATAATGAACATTTAGGTTTTTATCAATATAGAATTGCCCTGAAAGCCCATTTGAAAGGGAAAAACTAAACCAGTCATATTCTGTATCAATTGAATTATCGGGATGTGCTGCTCCTTTTATCTGATCTGCATTGGCTGTTTCATCTATGGTCTGAGGAAACCAAACTGAAGATGATGTTTCATCCTGTTCGTCTCTTACTATTCTTGAAATTGCTCCTCCAGCAACCAATTGCCAAGACATTCCTGTATTCCCTCCTATATCGTCAACTTTAATACTGCTATTATATGCCAAACTTACAGGCATACTAATAGTATTTCCTACACTGTAAAAAGGAAAACTATAATTAAATTCTCCTGAAGGAGAATTGTTGAAATCTAAACCATATAAACTGAATTTATATGTTTCTGCCGAAGGAGGCTTAATATTGGGTAAGGATTTATCGACGTCACTCTGCCCTTGAACAGATATCGATATTAGAGTAAAAAGAAATAATATTTTTTTCATGATTATTTTTTTATGATTTTGACATTCGCTGTTTTGCTGGTATCAGTTTTTATAGTGATCAAATAAGCTCCCTGCACCAAAGCCTGGGTATTGATCTTAGTCACTTTGTTTTTGGTTTTTATACTTTGAAGCTGTCTTCCGCTCATATCATATAACAGAATATCTGCATCCTTAAAACCCTGTCCTGAGCCTGTCGAAAGATCAAAACCGATTTCTACGTAAGCATAGTCTGAAACAGGATTCGGATAAATTTTGATGTCATATTTTTCAATGAGCTGATCAACCTGCTTGTCTCCCAGTTTCACAATCTTCCAGTTTTCTTTGCCCAACTCTTCCGCACTGGTTCCTGCTAAAACAATAGAACCGTCTCTGTTCAGCTTTAAATCAGAAAGTCTTTCTTCTTTCTTTCGTGATTCTCCTTTCACATGCTTTCTCCACTGTTCATTTCCGTCTTGGTCCAGATATAGCATCCAGAAGGTTTCATCATCAGTTTCTATTCTTCCTTCTGCCTGGGTATAGCCCCCCAATAAGATTCCTTTTGAAGATTTATCATCTGCTGAATGAAGAACGCTCATTCCCATCAGGATATCACGGTTTTTAAAATTGTAAGATTTCTGCCACTGTTCATCTCCTCTTTCATTTAAAGAAATCAGCCAAAGATCTGTTCCTTCCTCTAATCCGACGGTTTTGTTTCCTGACCTTTCTGATCTTGATTCCCCGCCAATGATAAAACCATTTGAAGTTAAGGCCAGAGTTCTCAAATGATCATCTCCTTTGCCTCCGAAGTTCTTTTCCCATTCTACTTTTCCGTTTTTGTCCAATTTGATAATGTAAAAATCTCCTTCACCATAGTTCTCTGTCTGTTTTGATCCTCCAATACCACTTCTGGAATAAATTCCCAGTAATGCCCCACCATCTTTCGTCGGAATCATCTTCTCTACTTCGTCTAATCCTTTTCCACCTAAAATTAATTGGGAAAGTTCTTTTCCGTCTTTATCCAGTTTTGTGATCAAAACATCTTTAGATCCATAACCTTTTGCAGCGTTCTGTAAGTTACCGGCCATAAAGAATCCTAAATCTGTCGTTTGAATCACAGCTCTGGCTTCTTCATCGGAAGAACTTCCTAAGGTTTTCTGCCATAGTTCATCCCCAAATTCATTGATTCTGATCAGCCAGATATCTGAGCCTCCTTTAGAATCCTCTTTTTTATCGAGTCCTTTTCCTGAATGAGATGTTCCGGCTAAAAGAAATCCGCCATCCTGCGTGGTAACAGTAGCAGACAGATAATCGTGGTTTTGCCCTGAGAAATATTTCTCCCATGATTCTTTCCCTTGCTGGTCAAGTTTAATTAAGTGAAAATCGTAGCCGTTATTCTGCTTTTGGCCGCTGGCTGCTGGCGACTGGCTTTTAGACTGTATAGAGCTTCCCGAGATCAGGTATTGCTGATCAATGGTTGTGGTGACCTGGCTTAGAAAATCCTGGGTAGAAGATTGTATATCTTTCTGCCATATCACTTCCTGAGCAGATACACCCAGGGCTGTGCATAAAGTAAATGCACCGAAGTAGAATTTTTTCATCCTATGTTTTTTTGAGTTAGTAATTAGTTTCTTAAAACTTCGCGAATTTAACACTTTTTAAGATATGGAAATCATTTTTGTGTGGTATCCTGTAAATCATACTATTTTTAATTAGATTCTCTCTATTTATACCAGTTTTTATTTTATTATGATGTAAAAATATTTATCCACAACGTCAAAACATGTCGTATTAAACCGAATTAATTTTAATTATTGACATAAAAAAACCACTCTTGCGAGTGGTCTGTTATTTGTGGTTTTATTTTACTGATAAATGACTTCATCATTCTTCTTGATCTGATAGCTTTTTTTATAGGGAGTTAAAACATAGCTGTCTTTCACGTGAGCTCCGCTTTTCCATATTTTTGCTTTTCCCTGCTTATCCAAAATAATGCTTTTTGCAGCTCCATCCGGAATAAATACTTCAGCTTTAGTCATACTTTTATTAAAAATAACTGCCGTCATTGAAGTATAGCTTTTGTCTGAATTTACTTCTTTGAGTTTTATTTTCTGATTGAAAGTCTGTATACAATTATTTCTTAATTGTGAATACGTATATCCTGCTGAACCAATACAACCGTGAACATCTCTGTCACCTCCCAGAACAGGAGTACTTTTTTGCGCAAAAACGAATGAACCAAGGAACATGGTACTGAGTAAAATTATTTTTTTCATAGGTAAAATATTTGTTTTTTTGACTGGTTACAATATCCCAGAAATGTGATATTAATTAATTTCTCTAAGGTACAAAAAACCACTCTTTCGAGCGGTTTTTTTTAACCGGATCTTACTGATAGATCACGATATTATCCTTTTTAAGCTGATATCCGTGCTTTTTGTAAGGAACCAATACATAACCATCCTTTTTCCATGCTTTGGCTTTACCTCCTGCTCTGGTAAGGATAATGCTTCTTTCACCGGCATCTTTTACAAAAACCTCAGCTTGTTTCATGTCTTTACTGAAAATAACTGCAGCTATTGAAGTATAGCTGTCTTTCGGAGCTACTTCTGTTAACTTGATTTTCTGCTCAAACGTTCTTATACAGTCTTTCTTAATTTGAGAATAAGTATATCCTGCAGAACCAATACATCCGTGTGCATCTTTGTCTCCACCTTTTACTGTTCCTTTTTGTGCAAACAGTAAAGAACCCAGGAACATTGTGCTTAATAAAATTGTTTTTTTCATGTCGATTTGTATACTAATAATTACCCGAGGTATTATTAAAAATCGTGCCAAAAAAACATCATAACACAATCCGGTGAATTACTTTTCCGGATATTACTTAGTCCAGTTAATCTTTGAATGCTGAACATTGTCAGAACTGGTTCCGATCATAATATCAAATTCACCTGATTCCCAGTCATATTTCAAATCTCCGTTATAGAACTTAAGGCTTTCAGGAGTGATATCGAAAGTTACTTTTTTAGATTCTCCTTTTTTCAGAAATACTTTCTGGAAGCCTTTCAACTCTTTTACCGGTCTTGTAATACTTCCCACCATATCTCTGATATACAACTGAACCACTTCAGCTCCGTCATAATTTCCTGTATTTGTTACAGTAACGGATGCCTGAACCGTCTGATTTCCTTTTGCAGTAGTAGTGGAAACTGCCATATCAGAATAATTGAATTTCGTATAGCTCAATCCATATCCGAAAGCATATAAAGGAGTATTGCACTCGTCCATATAGTTTGAACGGAATCTTTCATAAGTACATTTATCTACTTTATCCTGGCTTAGCGGACGACCTGTATTTTTAGCATTATAATAGATTGGCACTTGCCCAAGGCTTCTTGGGAAAGTCATCGGAAGTTTTCCGGACGGGTTTACTTTTCCGAACAGAACATCTGCAATGGCATTTCCTGCTTCAGATCCTGCAAACCAGGCATTCAATATAGAATCCGGAGTATCTTTTACATTGGTTAAAGCTAAAGGACGTCCTGTGAAAAGAATCATTGCAATTGGTTTTCCCGTCTTCTTTAACTCGTTTAGCAGATCAACCTGAGACTGAGGAATGGTAATTTCTGTTCTTGAAGAAGATTCTCCGCTCATTTCAGCAGATTCTCCGATAGCCAGAACAATCACATCTGCTTTGTTGGCAACCTCTACAGCTTCTTTTAACAATTCTTCTTTCGAGCGGTTGTCTCTGTCTGTTTTTTTACCATGAGCTGCATAGATTTCTTCTAATTTGGCATCGTAATCTATATTGGCTCCTTTTGCTGATAAAAACTTAACTTCTTTTCCATAGTTTGACTGTAATCCCTGCATCAAAGAAACTGAAGCAGCATGTTTTGTAGCAACACTCCATGTTCCGGCCATATTCATTGAGTTATTCACCAATGGGCCGATTACAGCCACTGTTCCTGATTTCTTTAAAGGCAATACCTGATTGTCATTTTTCAATAACACCATGGATTGAGCAGCTGTATTTCTTGCTATATTACGGTTTTCCATATTATAGACTTCTTTTGCCGCTAACTTCGCATCTCCATGTTTGTATGGATTATCAAATAAACCAAGATCATATTTTGCTTCAAGAATTCTCCTTGCTGCCATATCAATTTCAGCTTGCGTAACTTTTCCTTCCTGAAGGGATTTTTTTAATGTTGTTAAAAAACCTTCTCCCACCATATCCATATCAACCCCAGCTTTTAAAGCCAAAGCAGATACCTGCTGAAGATCTCCCATACCGTGGTCTACCATTTCATTGATACCGGTATAGTCTGTTACTACGAAGCCTTTGAACTTCCATAGATTTCTTAAAACTTCTGTCTGAAGCCATCTGTTTCCTGTCGCCGGTACTCCGTCCACTTCATTGAAAGAGGCCATTACAGAAGCCACACCAGCATCCACTGCAGCTTTGTAAGGAGGAAAATATTCGTTGAACATCCTTACATGGCTCATATCAACCGTATTGTAATCTCTTCCGGATTCCCCTGCTCCATATAAGGCAAAGTGTTTCACGCAAGCTAAGATATTGGTTCCATTAGCCAGGTCTTTCCCCTGATAGCCATACACCATATTTTTAGAAATTTCACTTCCTAAATATGGGTCTTCACCAGAACCTTCTGATACTCTACCCCATCTTGGTTCACGGGAAATATCTACCATGGGAGAGAATGTCCAGTTGATCCCGTCGGAAGCAGCTTCTCTGGCAGCTACTTTTGCTGACTGCTGGATAAGGTTCATATCCCATGAAGCGGCTAACCCTAAAGGAATCGGGAAAGTAGTTTCATAGCCATGAATAACATCCATTCCGAAAATCATAGGAATCTTCAGACGGCTTTTTTCTACTGCCACTTTCTGAACTGCCTTGATCTTATCTGCTCCTTTTATATTGAATAATCCGCCGACTAATCCCTGCTCTACTTTCTTTCCGATATCAGAGCTCTGTGCCTGTCCTGTAGTGAAATCTCCGGAAGTCGGAAGGTTCATCTGGCCAATTTTTTCATCCAATGTCATTTTAGATAAAAGATTGTCTACAAAAGCTTTCTTCTTAGCCTGATACTGAGCTGTCTGGTAAGACTGAACGGGCTTCGTTACCATTTCCTGTGCGGAAAATACAGGTGCCAATGCTAAAGTGGCGATTACAATTAACTTTTTCATAAATCTATCTTCTTAAATTATTGTTTTATATTTTTTGCTTTAATTTGATGGGTTTATTTTTCAATCATTGGTTTCTTGGATTACTTTTCTTTCTTTTTGGACAGCATCCATTCATACAAAGCGGGATTTGAGTATGCCGAATCCCATGAATTATGATTATCATTCGGGAAAATAACCAACTCTGCTGAAGGGTTTACAGGATGCAGCTTCTGATAAAAATTAAAAGCATTGGCCGGTAATACAATATCATCCATTCCGCCATGAAAAATCCTCATATTCAGATCTTTAAACCGATGAATATTGGCGGTCATAACCTGATCTGTAGGGGCACACACTGAAGCCACTGCAGCAAACATTTCCGGATGCTCCATGGCCAGCTTTAAGGTTCCCCATCCTCCCATAGAAAGCCCTGTAAGATAAATACGGGAAGCATCAATTTTATATTTCTTCTGAATTTCCTTGATCAGATGATATACGGTAACCGTATCCCACCAAGTTCCTTCCGGGCATTGGGGTGCGAGAATAGCTACAGGTCCTTTGATCAGGTTTTTATAGGTAAACGGACTGTGAGCCTTTACCAGATCAAGATTGGTTCCCCGTTCTCCTGAGCCATGAAGGAAAACAATTAATGGTACATTTCCTTTAACATCCTGTGGGTAATCCAGAATGTATGACATTTTCTCCTGTCTTTTAATTTCTTTATTGAGTTCCCCTTTTATCTCCTGCGCATTCATTGGTATTGAAAACGGCAGCAATAAAAGAGGAATATGTTTCAGTTTTAGTTTCATATTGTTATTTAGGTTTTAGCTAGAGCCAACGGATTTGATCATTTTTATGTAAACGGGCTGCCTTCGGATAAGCTCAGGATAATGGCCCGTTCCTGTTGAGTTATTTTATTCCATATTTGGCTGACCGGAAGCTTAGTTTTTTTAATCCCTGCTGAATTTCCGGTGCATTCATAAATAACTTCCACAGGAATCCTGATCTGTAATTTTCAATCATAGGTGCTATCGTTCCCTGATCTATCGCCAGATATCTTGGGCTAAACCAATTATTATAATTAATGGAGGTCGCATCATAAGGTCCTGCAGATCCTATGAATTCAGGTTTTTGGATATACATGAATCTCAGGAAAGCCATTGATTCTTTTGGTGTATAGGGAAAACTGCTCAAGGCAGCTGTAGGAGTAATCACTCCATTATCATTGCCAGGCATATGGGCGGTATATCCTGTGCTTCCATCTTCATTTCTGGTATATCCGGCTGTAAGCCCCCAATAGTTGGGGCCATACCCTTTCCATTGTTTTGGATTTTCAACACAGTATTTGTAATCGATAAGGGTTTGATTTTTATTGATGTCAAAGTAGTTTTTGACAAGCTTATCGGATAATCCCGTAGGATCAAGCCCGATATATGAATATTGTGCCCAGAAAAGCGGGCCGCCGTATTCTTCGGCATAGTTGTGTTTTACATAAAGGGGTAACCCGTATTTTGTTTTATCTGTAAGGTAAGTTCCGTTTCTGGTCCATCCTTTATAATAGGTTTCTGCATCAATGGAATAAGTAGGTGAAGAGGCTGCTAAAATATAAGTGATCAGGCATTCATTATATCCCTCAAGAGGAAAATTCATTTCCCATTGGTAATCCGGTGACCAGTGCCAGTATAGAACTTTCTCACCTCCTTTGGTATACCAATTCCATTGGATTCCTTTCCACAGTTCATCACATTTTGCTGCCAGGGCTTTTTCTTCTGCATTTCCGTTTTTAAAATATTCACGGACCATCAGTATTCCTGAGGTAAGAAATGCCGTTTCTACAAGATCACCGCCATTATCCTTTTTTCCGAACGGGACTGTTTTTCCGGTTTCTCCATTGATCCAATGTGACCATGCTCCTTTATGGCGGTCTGCTTTAGCCAGGAAATCCATGATGTGAGTAAGCCTTTTTACCGCTTCTTTTCTTGGAACAAATCCTCTTTCTACCCCTACCAGAATAGTTGCCAACCCGAATCCTGAGCCTCCTGTAGTAATCACGTGTTTATCATTATCAGGATAGATATTATCTTCATGGTAACGTTCTCTTCCCAGCATTGAGTTAGGTTCTGCATAGTCCCAGAAGTACTTTAAAGCATCTTTCTGCACTCTGTCCATCAGTTGTTCATCCGTGATATTGCTTTTTACTGCTTCAGTTTTTCCGGTCTCCTGTTTGGCAACGGGCGCATTTTTACAGGAATACACAAAGAATAATGAAGTAATAGCTATTGATAATACGTTCCTTTTCATGAGCTCTCTTTTTATAGGGTTTCTTACTAAAAGAAGAGGAGAACTTTCATTCTCCTCTAAAGTTTTTATTGATTAAATTTAATAGCCGGGGTTTTGTGCTGACAATCCACCTGCTTCCATTATAAAGTCTTGTGGAAGTGGGAATAGTTCATGTTTTCCAACGATGAATTTTTTACCACCATCAGCCGCCATGGCTGCCTGGGCTTGTCCGGTTCTTACAAGATCAAACCATCTGTCATGTTCGAAAGCAAGCTCTAATCTTCTTTGTTTCCAGATATCCAATCTTACGTCTGCTTGAGAAGAAGCAGTCGTGTTTCCGATGTTTGCTCTGTTTCTTACCTGATTCAGGAAAGGAATAGCTGCAGATGTTTGTCCGAGCTCATTCATTGCTTCAGCTCTGATTAATAGTACTTCAGCATATCTCAGATAACGAATGTTTACGTCTGTTGAAGCCTGATCTCTATAATTGGAAGAATAAGCTTTATAATTATAGAATTTATTTTCTGTATTTGGACCTACGTAATATCCATCATATAAAGTCATATCTCTGTGGATAATCGTAGCATCTCTTCTTGAATCTGTTGCAGAATAAGCATCATACAATCCTTGGGTTGGCGTAGCAAATCCCCAACCCCAGCCTGTAGTACCTCTGGCTCCCTGAACCTGGCTGTACTGTTGGATTGCTCTTCCTGCTGTTCCTCCACTACCATTAATTTCGAAGATAGATTCAGCATTATTTTCTCCGGAAACTTTATAAATATCCTGGAAATTAGTTGTCAATGAATAACCTGTCACCAAATTAGTCTCATCTACTGCCAGCTGCCATTTCTTCTGATATAAATACACCTTAGCTAAAAGTGCATGGGCTGCACCTTTTGTAGCTCTTTGTCCCCCGGTTCCAGAAGGCAAAACTGCTGCTGCATCTTTAAGATCTTTTTCTATAAATGCATAAATCTCTTCTTTGCTTTTTCTGGTTAGTGTCATTTGCTTGTCAGCTTCAACTCCTGTAACGGGAACATGATCTACTAACGGAACACCTCCAAAAGATCTAACTAAAGTAAAGTACATAAATGCTCTCAAAAACTTTGCCTCTCCCGCTAATCTCTCACGTAATTGCGGGTCTGCTTTATCCAACTGAGGAAGATATTTCAACGCCTGATTACATCTGTTAATACCTTGATAATTAGAAGCAAACAATTCTTTAAATGACGGTGTTGATGCTGTAAATGTCAAAGCATCTAAAATATCTTTATCTGAACCTGAATCACTTGCACTTGAACCTTTATCAGCATCATCAGAGACAATTGATGTAACCCCAATCCATGCAAATGTACTCATATTCCAGTCTAAAAACTTAGCATAAATAGCCGTAACTAAACTATTGGCTCCTGCATCATTATTGTATATTTCACCCAATGCACTCTCAGGAATTGCTTCCGTAGGTGACACGTCGATAAAGTCATTACTACAACTTTGGTTAACAGCTCCTAAAATCAAAAATGCCGCTGCTATGATATATTTTTTGTTCATTTTTTTAAAAATTTAGGTTAACACCAAATACAAAAGATCTTAATGTAGGGTAAGCATCTAATTCTACCCCTGCACGTTTGTAAGGATCTCCTTCTGCAGTAGGATCCGTAGGGTTGTATCCTGATAATTCTGAGGAATATCCTGAGTATTTCTGGAAAACAAAAGGATTAATTGCACTTACATAAAGCTTAATTGATTTCATATAATCCGTTACATTTTTAAATGTATATCCTACTGAAATATTATTGATTCTGAAATAATCTCCGCTTTCCAAATAGAATGTAGATGCAATTGGAATATTTGCAGGATTTACAGGATTTGCTGCATTAGTGTTTGTAGGAGTCCAAAAATCATTCGCTACAGAGGCTTCGACATTTTCTCCGCCATTTCTTTGTGCTTTTTTACCGTTGTACACTTTGAATCCGAAAGCTCCATAACCACTTAGGGCAAAATCCCAATTTTTATAGGACATTGAAACATTAACACCTAATGTTGACTTTGGTATGTAAGAGTCGAAGAATCTTCTGTCTCCAGGATCTGCACTTCCTGTAATTCCGTTACCATTCAAGTCTTTAAACTTCAGGTTACCATTTGCATCATAACCATCAGCTTCCCATAAATAGAAACTTCCTAATGCGTAACCAACTGCATTAGCGTTAAAAAGTTTTGTATCTTGTCCGTTTCCAAGATTTCCCCCAACAATTTGAGAAACAGGCTTAGAAAGATTAATGCTGGCAAGCTTGTTCTTATTATAAGAATAATTGGCACCAATTGAATAGGTAAAATCCTCGCCTACTTTATCAGCCCAGTTTAGGCTTACCTCAGCACCTTTATTAACAACACTTCCCATATGAGAATAATTCAAATCAGAAATTCCAGTTGCCATATATGGAACAACTCCCAAAATAAGATTTTTGGTTTTTCTGTTATAAATATCAAACGTACCTGTCAATCTTTTATCCAGGATTCCAAAATCTAATCCTAAAGAAGATTCTTCTGTAACTTCCCATCCTAAGTCCGGATCGTAACCTTTATTAACAGTAACTCCATTGCTTACCGGCGAACTTCCAAACGCATAATTATAAGTTGCTCCCATTGAAAGTGGTAGATAATTCAAAGGAACATTTTGGTTTCCGATTTTACCCCATCCACCTCTAAGCTTCAAAAGGTCAAAGAAGCCATCTTTCATGAAGTTTTCTTCGGAAATAATCCAACCTGCCCCAAATGACGGGAATGTACCCCACTTATTACCAGCAGCAAACTGAGAAGAACCGTCTCTTCTGATCGTTCCACTTAATAAGTAACGATTCATAAATTTATATTGGAATCTTCCGAAATAAGAAATTGTAGTATTTCTGTTTCCTTTTATTGATTCAAGGGCTTTTGTATCACTATCACTATACAGATTACCATAGTAATCAACTCCGCTAAGATTCCAGTAATCTTTTGCAATAGGAACATCTTTTCTGTTAATAATTAAAGTCTCAAGCCCATTCTTTACTGAAGCTTCTGTACCTACAACAACTTCAATATCATGGTTTTCAATTTTCTTTGTATAGGTTAAATAATTATTAAGTAACCAGTTGAAATAGTTCTGACTTTTATTGGTTAACCTTGTTAGTGGTGACGTAGCTGAGTATTGGTTTTCCGTTCTCATAGGATCACTATCTAACCAGAAAGATTTTGAATTTACAAAATTATAGTATTTATAGTTACCATATTCTCCACTAAATTGAGAGGTAAATTTTAAATCTTTATAGATATCTATATCCAATTTTAATCCACCTTGTAATAAGAAATTTCTACCTCTTTGATTGTCATAAGCAAGCTGCATCACCGGGTTGCCTACGTTATTAAATCGTCCTCCTTCATAATCGATATTCCCGTTGGTCTTATTATAAATAGGCTGACCATATTTTCCATTCGGATAATATACAGGGACTAATGGTGATTGTTTATAAGCATTTGTAAAAGCACCATACGATTTAGGAGTATCATTAGTAAATGTTGCGCTTAAAGTCTGCGCCAATCTGATTCCTTTGGTAATTCTGAACTCGTTATTGGTTCTTACTGTAGTCCTGTTATAATTTGTTCCTTTAAGGATAGACTGCTCATCATAATTACTTAAACTTAAAAAGTACTTTGCAGCTTCTGAAGATCCTGAAATTGATAAGTTATGCTGGTTGTAAATTCCCGTTCTTGTAATTTCTTTGAACCAATCTGTATTATAGGGTTGATTAGGATTCAAATAATTACTTGCTTTACCAGCATTATTATAATTTGCAAATTCAGACCCGTTAGCCATTTTAATGGTTTTTAAAGGGGTTCTAAATCCAACCAGTCCATCATAGGAAACGCTTAATTTTCCTCTACCTGACTTTGTCGTAATGATGATTACTCCATTAGCAGCTCTGTTACCATAGATAGCCAATGCTGCAGCATCTTTCAATACATCATAAGTAAGAATATCATTAGAGTTGATATTATTAATGTTATCAGTAAACATTCCATCAACTACATATAAAGGTGTTCTTCCACCCAATACAGTACCAAGTCCCCTGATCATCACTGTCGGAGTAGATCCTGGTGCATCGGAAGCTATTACCTGTACACCGGCTGCTTTACCCTGAATGGCTTGTGATGCATTCAACACTTTAGTTTTAGTTACTTCTTCCGCACTGATAGAACTAATAGAAGTAGTGTTGTCTACTTTTTTACGGCTACCATATCCAATCATAACGACTTCGTCAATCTTCTGGACTTTAGCAGAATCCTGCGTAACCTGTGCATTCACGTTCATCCCGAAATATAACACGGCAATGAGACCTGAATACTTTAAATTACTTTGTTTCATATAGTTTCAATTTTATTCAAATAAATTCAAATTTGCACCTGTCTCTAAATAGTGGAGTTATTTAAAATCTCAAAAAAAGACATTAGCCAAAAATATAAAAAATATCCAACACTGTTAAACTATCTTAAATATTTAAAAATAACTATACTTTATTAAATGAAAAATGCCAAAAATATAGATTTTATAATTTTTAATTTAAAATCAAGATCCTTTATTCATCATATTTACAAATGAAATTTTAACATTTTTGACACAATATTCACCAAAACATGTACTCAATTTAATATTTTGTTAAATTGGGAATAGTAATTACCTTTGGTGCAGTTTTTGACAAATGCATCTTAGAAATACATAATAAAAAAATCAATGAAAAAATATATCATTGCAGCCGCTCTTCTGATTGGAACCGGTGCTGTTATTACCACCACTGTACAATCCTGCACTTCATTGGCAACATCAGACATGGGGCTTTCTATTATCAAAAGAATTCTGCTCAATGGTATTGATAAGGGAATGAGTATCTATGGCAACAAAGAAGCGTTCCTGCAGAATAATATGGTTGATAAAGCCCTTCCCAAAGAGTTGAGAGATATCAATTCCACACTGGAGAAAATTGCTCCTTCACTGGTAGCCAAAGAACGAGATTATATAGCACAGGCAGCAGCTTACACAGTGAATACATCAAAACCTATTTTGCAGGATGCCGTAAACAGCCTGAATGCTCAGGATGTAACGCGAATTATGCAGGGAACCACTGCTACACAGATTCTGAAGGAAAAAACATCCCAACAGCTTATTGCGGCCATTGCTCCTAAAGTAGATGAAAAACTGAATGAATATGGAATTGTAAAAACCATTAATACAGCGCTATCAGGCAGTAATTTTTTGGGCAGTCTTTTAGGGGGAAATAACAACACTGTCAATTCAGGAGGATTGAGTAAACTTGCTTCTGAACAGCTGGTGAATGGATTATTCAATATCATTGAAGATTATGAACATCAGAACTCCAAGTCCCTGCTGGGACCGTTTGGAAAATAGGAAAATTTTCGCTATTTTTATATTATATTAACAATTGCAGATGGATATATTACAAGGAAATCAACACGCAAGCCCTGAAGACTTTTATCAGTCTTTGAGGGAGAAACTGGAGGATCATCATGATTTTCCGGAGGATTATTTATTTAAATTTATTATTCCTACAGACCAGGCAAAACTTACTGAAATTTACAGAGTTTTTGATGGTATTAAATTTACACTGGGAAACCGCGAAAGTAAAAATGGAAAATACACGGCCTGCAATATCAATGCATTTGTTCTGGATGCCAATCAGGTAGTGAATATTTATAAAGAAGTAGCAAAAATAGAAGGCGTTATTCTATTGTAAAAACAAAGGCCGTTTCATCATGATGAAGCGGTTTTTTATTATTAATACATAAAAACAGAATATGATGAACATCCAACTGATCCTATTTAATGTCATTTTAGCAACCTCTGCTACAAACTGTATGCACAAAAATAACAGCGAAAATAATACCCCAAATATCTCTTCTGCAGTTCAGCAACAAAAGATTGAACAGATCCGGTTAACAGAAAGAACAAGAGGGTTCAGCAGAGATATTGTTTTCACTCCTTCCTCAAAAGAATCCAATATCAATGAAGAGATTATAAATACCAAAATCTCCACCGCCGAATGGCTGGCAGTTTCCAGGCTGGCTCAGAACATTGACCTACCGAAGATATCTGAACTCAAATCTCCAACTACAGGCAGATATTCTGACCAGGCAATGATATCATCTATGATCATTACCGCTGGCGGAAAAGAGTATACCTCCTCAGAATTTGATTCCGGACGTCCTCCAAAAGAACTGGAAGCTTTATATAAGGCGATAAATGGCCCGGTTACTACAAAAACCCCATAACATAAAAGATCCGCTCTTTCATGGACTGCCCCTAAAAAGTGTCTAAACTTTTGGGTGTAGTCTACAACAGAACGGATCTTTTTTATTTATTAAATTTCGTTTATTTTTCAATAAAGAATTTTACATTTTCAATAGGTCTTCCCAGCATTGCTACTGAACCTTTTACCAGAATGGGTCTTTGTATTAAAGATGGGTTTTCGGAAAGGATCTTTATCCATTCCTCTTCCGAATAGTTTTTATCTGCATAGTTCTCAACGTAAAGCTTATCGGTTTTACGGATAATATGAAAAACACTCTGATTCAGTTTCTTCAGCACCGTTCTTATTTCAAGAGGACTTAAAGGATCTTCAACAATATTAATGATCTCAAAAGGCACTCCGTTTTCGTCAAGATACTCCAGTACAGCGTTTGACTTTGAACAGTTTCCGTTATGTAAAACTTTAACTACCATGATATATTTTTCAAAAATTAAACTTGGTCTTAACAAATTTAAAAAGATTTACCCTGAGTCTGTCTTAATGTTCTGATAAAAATATGTTAAAACAATCCGTGTAGCTCTGCTTCAATCTTCTCCAGAATAAACCCGAAATCTTCAGGTTTTTCAACGAAATCAAGATCATCCACTTCTACAATCAGAAGTTTTCCTTCTGTATAGTTGGAGATCCATTTTTCATATTTCTGATTCAGTTTGGAAAGGTATTCAATACTGATGGATGCTTCATATTCACGGCCTCTTTTATAGATTTTTTTAACCAGGTTAGGAACATCAGATTTCAAATAGATTAAAAGATCCGGAGCAGATACGAAAGACTTCATCAGATCAAATACTGATGAGTAGTTATTAAAATCCCTGTCTGAAAGAAGGTTCATATCATTCAGGTTTTCCGCAAAAATATGGGCATCTTCATAGATCGTACGATCCTGAATAATGTTTTTCCCGCTTTCCCTGATCTCCTTTACCTGACGGAATCTGCTCCCCAGGAAATACACCTGCAGTGCGAAACTCCACTTGCTCATGTCTGAATAAAAATCTTCCAGATAAGGATTATGATCTACATCTTCAAATTGTGCATCCCATCCGTAATGCTTGGAAAGCATCGTTGTCAAAGTTGTTTTTCCGGCTCCGATGTTTCCTGTAACTGCAATATGCATAATATTCTTTTTCCTTGTATTTACCGATTAGTTGATAAGTTTTTCGACAGCCTCAGTCTGAACCTGAGAAATATCTTCAATCAATTTCTGTAAAGTATTGTCTGAAGGTTTCTCTACTGTATTCTCATCTGGCTTTTCTTCCGTCTTTTCTACTGGTTTTTCTGTAGATGGCGGAGGAGATTCCGGCTGAGCTTCGAGCTGTTTTTGCTGTTGGGCTTTCTTTACTTTTTCAAGGCTGTAAAGATAGAGTTTGTTCCCTTTGATTGCAAAATAAGAGAGGATGTTTTTATCCACAATTTGCGCTTCCTGATCTTCGAAAACAGTTGCCATACCTTTTTCAGGGATGTATTGTGAAATGAAATTACCCGCGATAACCATGATCACATCATTTTCTCTTCGAAACCGTTTTCCGTTTTCCAACGGGGCTTCAAAAAGTTTTTCAAATTTCAGACTATAGATTCTGATATGTTTTCTCGTTAAAATATAGACCTTATTTTCATAGACCAGCATGTCCATTAAATCTTCAAAACTGATGTCAAAAGGATATGAATTGATGGTGGTATCATTCCTGAAATTATACTGTATCAAACGTTTTGTACTGTCGTCCAAAAGCCAGAGCTGCTGCAGATCTTCTGCATAAGCCATTCTGATAAAACCAAATTTTTGTTTAAAATCCAATCGTTGAATCTCATTCATATTCTGGTCTACAAATTTCATTTCCTGGGCATTTTCTGAAAATAATGGCACATTCAGAGGATTTTGTACGGTCTGTACTTTGTACGGAACAGTGAGCATCATTTTTCCGATCTGTTTTCCAAGGGAATCATATTTGGTAAAACTAAAATCTTTGTTTTTATAGATATACAGATTTCCGTAGTCATCGGCAAGCATATCTTTTGCCTCCTTCAGTTTTAAAGTATCTAAAGGAAGCACATCCTGCGCAGAGACTGAGCAGAAAACTAAAAGCAGTATCAGATATAATAATCTCAAATTCTTTTTTACTAAGATAGCGCTCCTGAGGGAACGCTACCAATTTACATACTTTATTTTATTCAGAAAGAAATTGTTATTAACTTTTCTTATTTAATAACAACTTCATAAATCTTCGACCAGTTTTTTCCTGTCACCAGCATATTATCCCCTTTGAAGGCAATTCCGTTCAGTACATCATCACTTCCTTTGGTATTCTGTTTTGCGATTTCAGTAAAGTCAAAAGTTCCCACAACTTCTCCATTGGCTGGATTGATCTTTAAAATAATCGGCTTCTGCCATACGTTGGCATAAATAAATCCGTTGTGGTATTCCAGTTCGTTCAACTGGTCGTATGCCTGAGAACTTCCTGCAACGGCAATATACTTAATCAGTTTTGAAGGATCGTTTGCATCAAGGAAATATAACAGCTTACTTCCGTCAGAAGCGATCAGGTTCTTCCCGTCATACGTTAATCCCCAACCTTCACCTAATACATTTGGATAAGCAAATTCTGAAAGCAGCTTTAAAGAACTTTTATCATAAACATATCCTTTTTTACTCTGCCACGTCAACTGATAAACTTTATCACCTACGATGGTGCTCCCTTCAGAAAAATCTTCCTGAGCCTGTTTCGTAGAAGCCAGCGGAGTTGTTGTTCCCAGCGTATATTTTAAAATCTGTGAAGATCCGTTCTGCCCGTCACTTTCATAAATCGTGTTTCCTTCAATCTGGAAGCCCTGTACAAAGTTTTTAGGATCGTGAGGATATTCGGCTACAATCTGATAAGGAATATTCTTTTCAGGATTTTTTGCAAATACATTGATCGTTGCATCCTGGTTCAGAACTTCACCTCCCTTAGTTTTAATATTGAATGTAACGGCATTGTCACCTAATGTGAAAAATTTAGGATCAATTGTTAAATCTGTTGTTTCTTTATCTCCAAAGCTGATTGTTACGCTTTCTGCATTTTCCGTTACCTCTTTCGGAAGCTCAAGCTTATCTCCGAAATGGTATCCCTTCGCCTCCATTGAAGTATTATAAGTGTTTAATGTATTAAGAATTTCTTTATCCTTATTACAAGACGCCAATAATAAAATCGCTGCGAAACCCGCTATTATACTTTTTTTCATTGAATTTCTAAATATTTCTCCAAAAATAGCAAATTTTATTCCGTATTCCCAATATTATCTGCAGGTTCACCAAATTGTAATAGGTAACCATTATTGTCATATATCGCAAATTCTCTCATTCCCCACTCAAAAGTTTCGATTTCATAGCAGACTTTGGCTTTCGTTTTAAGGTCTTCCCAAAGATCATTCACTTTATTTACATTGAAATAAAACGAACCGGAAAAACCAATGGAAGTATTTTTTTCATGTTCGTTAGGCTGAGACAGCATGATGTATATGTCATCTTTACGAAGGGAAGCCCATTGCCATTCGTTATTCCTGTCCATAAGGCTAAACCCAAGAACACGCATATAGAATCCTATGGTTTCATCAAGATTTTCAGTCCATAAAACAGGGCGAAGTGCGGTAAATTGTGTCATGATTCCTGTAATTCAAAACTATTTCTGTGAATTTTCATATTCAGGGAAACCCATGTTTCCTGATCAATCTTTGCTTCGCTTTTAACGTATGGGTCAAAAGCAAAACCTACTTTTCTGTAACATTCAATAGCTCCGGTATTCCAGTCGTAGACATTCAGCTCTGCTGTTTCTTTATCAAAATGACTGAAGCCATATTTCAAAAGCTCCTGCATCACCTTCTTTCCATAACCTTTTCCCCTGTTGTTCTCATCCCAGATCAGAATTCTTCCCAACAGGAATGTTTTTTCTTTCAGAAATATCTGGGCATGCCCGATTGTACGTCCTGTCTCATCTGTAATTTTAAAAAGAGTTCTGTTTTCATTGAACAGATCAGTTTCCAGCTGTTCTTCTGTGAGAGGAAAACGATATGCCGGACCGGCAAACTGAAGAAGCATTCTTTCGTCTTTTATCTTTGAAATCAGTTGTGGAGCATCTTCTATCGTAAAAGGGTGTAATGTGATCATGATTTATTTTTCTAAATATTCTTTTAAGCTTTGTCCCAAAATCGTATTCCAGCCCTTTACAAAATTTTCTCTTGAAAAGCCTTCTCCTAAGTCTTTAAAGTTTTCAATATCTTCATGGGTCAGCTTTACTAAAGTTTGACCGTCTTCTGGCAGCAGTTCCCAGGTTACAATGGTCTTCATGGCTGAAAAATCAGGATAAGACCATGTATGCTTTAATTTTTCATTGGGTATTATTTCTAAAATCTGTGCGTGGTGATGGTATTTATTCTCACCTCCCGGTTCATAGAAGTTGAATTCCTTACCTGTTTCCAAAACAAAATCCTGGATATCAAAATACCAGGATTTCATCTCATTTTTATCGGTTAATGCTTTCCAGACTTTTTCAGCCGGAGCATTTATGGTGTACTGAACAGTGATGGGTGTACTCATATTATAGGTTTAATATGTTTAAATGTACACATTTTACCTATAATCTTTAACCACAAAAGTCACAAAAGTTTTTATCTACTAAATTATTTAAGTTTAAATTTCTACTCATGAGAAGTACACGTAAGCCTTCAAAATTTCAGAATTTTCCTTTTGTGAACTTTTTATTCCTGCAAGTTCATTTTAACTTTTATCTTTTGTGACTTTTGTGATTTATTTTGTAATTACCCATGTGAAAAACCTGTGATCTTGGCTTCGTCAAAATCCAGCTGCATTTCAATGGTTCTCATCACATGATCATCAAAGATCTTTTCTCTTTTCATTCTGTGCAACTCATTTCTCTGTGCCTGAATGATCTGTCTCAAAACATCTTTGTTTTCGTTGATTGCGGACACATAATCTCCTGTGGAAGCCATGCATTGGGCTTTGTCTGCCATCAGCATCATTTCATTTTCCAGCTTGTGTTTTTGATGACGTACAAGGCTGTTCGTTACGGCTAATTCAGAAAAATCGTTATCCAGTTTGTGCAATGCTGTTTCCTTCAGTTTACGCATAAGGATTACCTCCTGTTTTTCTTCCGGCAATTCGCTTCCGGCATCCTGAATATTTAATAATTTCAAGATGGGCGCCAACAATAAACCTTGCCCTACCAGGGTGATCAATATGATCACGAAGGTTACAAACAAAATAATATTCCTGTGTGGAAACGCTTCTCCGTTAGGTAAAAAAGCAGGGATCGATAATGCTGCAGCCAGTGAAACCACTCCTCTCATTGCTGCAAAACTGATGATAAAAGGCTCTCTCCAATCCGGTTTGGGAACTTTTAACCTTAATTCTTTAGAGCAGATTCTTGGGAAGTACATTAATGCGTAACTATACAAAATTCTTGTTCCGATAATAGCTCCACCAATCACTACACTGTAGAAAATACCTTCAGAAATGGTATATTCTTTCATCCCTTCCACTACAATGGGAAGTTCAAGACCAATCAGGATAAAGATGATGGTATTCATCAGGAATATCAGTACACTCCATACATTCCCCGACTGAATCCTGGAGGTATGGCTTAAATAGCAATGTGAATTATAAGACATCAATAAACCTCCGGCAACTACAGCCAATACTCCCGAAAAATGGAAATGTTCTGCTCCCACATACATAATGTAAGGTACGATAAGGGTAATAATGGTATCGATATTGGAATTGGTCGGAATAACTTTTAATAAAGCACCAAACAGAAACCCAACCGCCACTCCTACGGCAATTCCACCGATGGCCATGGTAAAGAAATCCTGAACGGCATCTCTCCAGATAAACTGTCCTGAAATAACGGCGGCCAGTGCAAATTTAAATACAATTAAACTGGAAGCATCGTTGATCAAACTTTCTCCTTCCAGAATATTAGTGATCTTTTTAGGAATTTTCATATGCTTCAGAACCGAAGTAGCAGCTACCGCATCCGGCGGTGAATTGACGCCTCCCAACAGGAAACCCATTGCGACTGTAAGTCCGGGAATGATAGAAGATGAAAGATAAGCAACGACTATGGAGGTTAAGAATACCAATCCAAAGGCCATTGAAAAAATCTGTTTTCTCCATTTATGAAAATCCTGCCATGAAGTAAACCATGCGGCCTCAAACAAAATTGGCGGAAGGAAAATCAGAAAGACAAGGTCAGGTTCTATTTCAATACGCGGCATTCCCGGCACAAAGCTTATCAGTAATCCTGCAATGACAAGAAAAATCGGGTAAGCTACTTTTAATTTCTGACCGATCATTACCAATATCATCACAGACAGCAGGACTGCAATGGATATTATAACATAGCTGTGAATCATTTTGAGTTCGTTTTTTTAAGTATTATTTTTATTTTTGGGTATCTATTTCCCAAACCTGATAGGTTTAGATATATTCGAAGTCTGTCATTAATCAATATCTGAGATCATAAAAAGATCAATCTAAAGCACGATATTATTCTTCGGAGTAATGGCTGGCGGAAGATCAGATTCATCCAGCATATCTCTCATATCGATTTCAATTGTACGGCTGATCTGGGTGATGGGAACGTCATTGGGACTTCCTTCAAAAGGATTTACCGAAGCCTCCCCCACGCTGTCCAAGGTATGGAAGCACCATGTTACCAGTAAAGAAAACGGAATATTGAACCACAATGTCCAGCCTTCTACCGATGTTCCTTCACCTAATTTATCAAACTCCTTCAATAATCCAAAAGGCACAAAAACAATGAATAAAAGCAATAGATATGTTGTAATTGAAGAGAAATTTCTCGGATAGGGAAAGTTTTTAATTCTTTCAGCTTTTCCCTGATTATCGGTAAACTTCACCAATTGCTGGTTGATCTGTGTCCATTGAAAATCATTGATTTCTCCTTTTTCGTAAGCTTCGGATAAAACTTTACTCTGGCTGGCTATGAGTTGAGTCGCTCTGTTTTTTTTGCTTACAGTGTACTGGAGCTCAGATTCAGAAAGATATTTTTTCAGTTCTTCGTCCAGTGTGGTCAGTCTTTCCGGAATGTCATATTTTTTAGCATATTCATCAAACTGATCTGACCCCATATTTTCCCATGCTCGCGGTTCACGAAGCTGAAATCTCAATGCAGTAAGCCATGCATAATGACGAAGGAACATTTCTTTTACTTTACCGGAGTCTTTGGAAAGAAGTGCATCTCTCAGAATATACCCAAAACTGCGGCTGTCATTAATAATGGCTCCGTAAATCTGTCTTGCTTCCCAGAGTCTGCTGTAGCTGGCATTGTTTTTAAATCCAACAATAAAGGCAACCGCTGTTCCCATGATCGCAATCGGCTGCCATGGAACGGAAAGGAACTTCCAGCCTAAAAAGTACAGGACTGTAGGAATAGCTGATAATATAACCAAAGCGTAAATGCTCCGTCTGGTCCAGATAATGAACTCCCGGGCTCCGAATCTTTTTCCTGAATGCATAAGTGTTTATTTTATAGTGTTTATTATAATCTATTTTCAAATAATGGTTTTCCTCACAGCATTCAGAATAATTTTATTAGTTCTTAGTGAACGGGATATTATTATAAAATCCAATCTGAATCTGTCCGCGGTTTCTGTTCTCCTGAATCTGGTTCATATAGCCTGCTTCAATCCTCATATTTTTGTTGATGACATATCCTAAGGCTCCATAGACTCTGTTTCTGTCGAAAACCGGATTGTCAAAATGCAGAAAAATTTCGTTATATACTGATGCGTAAAGGGTTTTCGGAAGTAATTCTTTTTGAGTAATCGGAATATTGACTCCCAGCATATAACGGAATCTCATTTTGAAATCATCCTCAAGAAAACGTTCTTCCAAACGGTAACGGTGCTGAAGATAAAAACGTCCGAATTTCTGCTTGGTAATATACTGCTGGAAAATCCTATGTTCAATATTTTCTTTTTTTTCACCGTTTACATAAGGCTGGCTGAGAATGAAGCCGTATCCCAATAAAACATTATTGTTATTTTCAGTAAGATCGTACCCGACCCCCGTACGGATCAGTAACTGCTCGAGATCTCCCAGGGCATCGAAATTACGGTATTGAATTTCATTGTGCCAGTTCAGTTTCTTGCTGATCTTATTATTTCCAAAATACATATACCATGCTCCAAGATCATTTTTTTGAGCAAATGTCAAAATGGATCCCAAACCTAATACTGTGAATGCCAACTTCGTAAAAACCTTTCTCATATTTACCAATTACTATTATCTATCGTTTTAAACAAAATTAATATTTTAAATCAATAATAACAAACAATATTTTATAAGTTAGTTTAAAGAAGTACGGATGCAAAATATCTGAAGCCGTTTTTTGTAAAAGATTATCCTGGAATCTGTTCAGTCAGCACATTAGTTTCGTTCCGGTCAAAATAAACACAGGTCATCGTCTGTAGATCCATCGTCCAACCTTTGATTCCGTTTTCGGCACAGTCTTTACAGAAAGTTATATAATCTGTTCCTCCCTGTTGATGAAGCTTCAGTTTTATTTTAAAATTTTCGAGCTTCAAAACATCGGAAACAGGAAGAGAATCATATTTGCTTCCGGTATGTACAGATTGTTTTTCATGATTAAAGTATTCGGTATTTCCATCCGTGACATATGCTTTGTAGTGAGAAACACCCAGTGTTTTCAGCGCCTGGATATATTGCGGAAAATCGGCCCCGCTTTTTACTTTTTAGTGCTCTGCTTTAATGTTTTCAATAGTAAATTTCATCTTTTGTATTTTCTGTTTTAACTATAAATTATTGTTTTTCAGAAGCAAACCATCGGGCTCTGCTTATCAAAACAAAGGCTAATTTAATCAGAAAATATAAATTTTATTTAATTTTTAATAAAAACAGTTGTAGGGATAGTTATTCAAATCTGTCTTTTAAATAATTCATATCTGCAATTTTACTTTCTATGGCATAGACTACCAGGCCTGCAGTATTTTTAGCTCCTGTTTTAAGCAGAAGGCTGTTACGGTGTCCTTCAACCGTTCTGGAGCTTATAAAAAGCTGATCTGCAATCTCAGAAGTGTTGTATTGTTTGCAGATGAGTTCCAATACTTCTTTTTCTCTTTTGGAAATGTGATTGGCATCAAAAATACTGGAAACTTTCTTTTTAGGTTCTGTAAGGTTTTGATGTAAAGCTTCCATGACCTCATTGTTATAAAAGAAACCTTTGCTGTGCACTTCCCTTATTGCCGTGAGCAATTCTGCAGGGCTTGAGTTTTTTTTAAGAAAGGAGCAGGCCCCGGACTGTATCATATTGACAATAAATGCTTTCGTGTTATAGCTCGTTAAGGCAATAATTTTAATCTGGGGATATTTGATATGGATCTGTTTGGTAGCTTCTACTCCGTTAATTTCCGGCATATTGAGGTCCATCAGGATAATATCAGGCAGTTTTTCCAGGGTTACAAGCTCATCCAGCAGCTCTTTACCGTTGCTGAAATCACTTACCAGTTCAATATCTTTTTCTCTCTGTATCAACAATGAAATTCCCTGGCGAAAGAGTGCTTCATCGTCTACAATTATGACACGAATTATATCCTTTTCCATTTTATAATGATTTAAAATGTAAATTCTACAGTGATTCCTTTATTGTTTTCACTTTCAATTTTCAGTGTTCCATTGATCAGTTCTACCCGGCTCCTGATATTTCTTAAGCCTAATCCTTCTTTCAAAGTATTTTCATTCAGATCAAATCCTTTACCATCATCTTTGTAGAGACAGGTATTTTTTCCGTCTTTCCCAAAAAATTCTATATCAATATGCGTACTTTCTCCGTGTTTTATGGAATTGTTAATGAGCTCCTGAAGTATTCTAAAGATATGTAAATTTTTTTCTTCTTCTGTTTTTGCAAAGTATAAACTGTTGGAATAAGTAACCTGCAGGGTTTTGGATAAGTTGATTTCTGAACACAATGCATCTATTGCAGCATGAAGCCCAAACTTTTCTAATATCGGAGGAAGGAGATCATGCGAGATCTGTCTGGCACTTTCTGCAGTTTTATTAACCAGATGTATGATTTTATTTTTCAGATCGTTGTATTCTTCCCTGGCCAGATTATCAAAATCCAGAAGGTGGATATTTAAAGAAACCACACTGAGTTTTGAACTGATGTCATCATGCAGATCCTGGGCAATTCTCAGTCTTTCTTTTTCCTGGGCACTGATAATGGCGTGGGTAAGCTCTTTCTCGTATCTGACCTCCAGCTCCTTTTTCTGAATAAGGTTTCTTGTTATCTTCTTATTAGAAAAATAATAAAATATAATCAGGGTAACGGCCAGTAAGGTAAATGCCAGAAAGGTATAAACGATAGTGGAAATAATTGTATTCTCATTCATTTTGTAAAGTCATAACAGTGATTACACATTTTTTTTGCGGGAAGACAGATAGTCTGTCAGAATAAAAATCTGATACACAATAAACATAACAACATTGAAAACCCATATCTCTTTATGCAGTTTTCTGTTCATCACCGTATACAGGTTTCCCGACAAAAATATTACGGTACTGCTTATCAGATAAAGTAAAAGTCCCAGGCTTATATAATTGTATTTCTTTTGGGTATCCAGTATATTATATAAATGAAATAATGCCAGAATTATGATTGAATAAGATGTGACAAAAATTTCAAAAAGATTAAAAACATAATACTTTTCGGGGTATATGATATACTGTATAACAAGAGCTACGGGAATGATAATTAAAAGTGTACGTGCTGTTTTTTTCTGGTATTTTTCCGTTACAATTTCATGGAAGAATAACCCCAGTAACAAAAACTGACCTATCAGATAATAATGTGAGAAAAACAGATTATTGATCTTCTGTGAGTTCAATACATAAAAAACAATTTCACACAGTAATATCCAGGCCAGATAACCAATGAAGAATGTATAGGCTTTTCCGGCTCCGGAAAAACCTATACAGTATACTGCCAGGTTAATCAGCAGAATGCCTTTTCCAATTAATGACAATATTTCAATCCAGTGATCCAATGATCTCTAGTTTACAGGTTCCACCATTTTGCAGCAGAGCATACGCTCGGGCAGGGTGTTGTCATGTCATATACATAATACCCTTTATCATAATCCACAATATCATTGTTATCTGCATCTACTCCTACCAGAAGAAATTTAAATTCTCCTTCATCGGTAATGGCATTATAACCCCGGTATCTCTCAAATCCTTTGTCATTAATAAAAATATCATGAACGTCCTTTGCCGGGATAAGGTGGGCCCGGATAGATGTTCCATCGATAATTTTTGTATTCTGCCAATTGCTGATCCATTTTTTAGCGTCATCTAATAAGACTGCATGTTTAGGTAATTCCATAGTTTTTCTCGTTTTAAATTATATAATAGGTTTAGAATAAGTGACTTCAGCTACACATTACAAGTTATGAAAAAAAACTAACCATACTGTGAAATACATTCATTTTAATTAACATAATATCCTTTTTTCAAAATTATAATAATAAAAACCACCAAAATTGCGTATTTCTACCTGTTTTTCAATTCGGCATTTAATACGCTGTTGTCACTTTGTATTTCTCGGTTACTTTGTGGTATCCTTTACAGAAAAAACTCATGAGCACATCAACAGTACGGGAAGCTTATGATCTTCTTTAAACATTAAAAAATCTGTATCATGAAAAAAATTATCTTTTTTGGAATCTTTGCTTTCTTAAGCAATATTACAATGACCAGTGCACAGACAACTACTGTGACTTTTGAAACTTCATCTGGCGGCAGCACAAGCTTTACCAGCAACGGATATACTTTCAATATCATATCACAGGCCGGAACTTTCAGAATTCAGGGCAATTATCCAAACACCGGCTGGAACGGAACAGCTAATGATAATTTCTATATCGACAATACAGGTACAACCAATATCAGCTCTCCCTCTTTCAGTGTTAAAAGCAATTCTGCATTCACTGTATCAAAGTTTTGGGTATTTTTAAGCAATACTGCTTTAAACCAGTCTACCTCATCAGGAACACTTATTATTACGGGAAAATTAGGGGGAGTTACAAAGTTCACCACCACAAAAACATCCGGATTTAATACTACATTTAATGCAACTACGGGAACGACAGGTATCAACAACGGATTTACCCTGATTGATCTTTCCTCCCTAAATAATCAGAATAACAGCAATACTACCATTGATGAAATCCAGCTGCAATCCACCGGAGGATATGTCTATATGTGCCTGGACGCATTTACATGGACAAAAATTTCTACGCTGGGCACTTCAGAAAAATCTATCAAAGACAAAAAGAATATTTATCCTAACCCAACTTCCGGTATCTTCTATATGGATGACCTGAAGAAAAATGAAAATGTTTCTTTATATGATCAGTCCGGAAAACTTATGAAATCCACAACAGCTGAAAAAGATAAAAATAAGTTTGATATAAGTGAGTTCCCTGATGGTATCTACCTCATCACAACAGCATCAGGAAGCTACAAAATCATTAAAAAGAAATAATAGCTCAGCAACTTATCAGTAAAAAAACCGACAGGCTCCTGTCGGTTTTTTTATTATTTTGAGTGCAAAGATAAATTTTATGAGTGCTGCATTTTAGCTGGATCGTCATAATTTACCATCCAGTTGATTCCGAATTTATCGCTGAACATTCCGAAATAAGCTCCCCAGAAGGTATCAGCCATTGGCATTGTTACCTGTCCGCCTGCAGAAAGACCACCGAATAATTTGTCTGCTTCTTCTTTAGATTCAGCGTTCACAGAAATAGAGAAGTTGTTTCCTGCCTTGAAGTTGGAAGACCACTCTCCTCCTGTATCGCTTCCCATCAAAATCGTTTCTTTAGAGATCGGAAGAGAAACGTGCATGATTTTGTTTTTGTCTTCTTCAGGCATTTCTTTTCCTTCCATTGGAGGCATTTCGCCAAATGTTCCGATATAAGGATATTCTCCTCCGAAAACAGATTTATAAAAATCGAATGCTTCTCTGCAGTTTCCGTTGAATGTCAGGTAAACGTTTACTGTTGCCATAATTGTTTTGTTTTTTTAAGTTCAATTTGTTTTTATTGAGGTTTTTCAGACAGTGCTTTTAATCGTGAAAGCCCTTTCTGATAATCTTTTCCGATAGCATTCTCCATATTCATAAATAACTTCATCAAGGTAAACGGATAAGGAATCTCAGAAGTAAATCCCCATGTTGCCCTACTTCCGTTTCCTTCCGGAACTACTGTTACGTAAGCATTTGCTTCACTTTCATAAGGGGTAAGAAATTTGATTGCCGTATCTATTCTTTTACCAGCTTCATCTACTTTTTCCAATTCCTGGCAGCCTTTTCCTGCCTGTTTATTTTTACTATCCCAGCAAACTTTTTCTCCGTGCTGGCCAGTTGTTCCCGTCCACTCTTTTTTCATACCCGGATCAAGATCATTCCATGGACTCCATTGATCCATTGCTTTGAGGGTATTGGTATTCTGCCATACTTTTTCCACCGGTGCATTAATGGAAATCGATTTTTCATATTGACAGTCACCCGGAATAAAAGCAGCCCAAATCAGCAAAATGATTAGTAATGTGGCTAATAGTAAAAAAATACGTTTAAATGTTCTCATCATCAATGTGTTTTTAATTATTATCTGTGTTGATCTATAAGAATCATATTTCCATCCGGATCTTTCAGATAGATATGTTCTGGCCCGGAGGTGGTTTCATCGGCTTCTCTACTGATTTCAACTCCGTTTTCTTTTAATCTTTTCTGAATTTCACGCACATCATCAAAAGATTCCAGATTCTGTGCATTTTCGTCCCATCCCGGATTGAAGGTAAGCATATTCCCATCAAACATTGCCTGAAAAAGTCCTATCAGCGTAGAACCGTTTTTCATGATCAGGTAGTTTTGTGCTTCTGTTCCTGCCATAGTTGTAAACCCAAGCTTCTCATAAAAGTCTTTTGATTTCTGAAGATCTTTTACGCTTAAGCTGATTGAAAATGCGCCTAGTTTCATAATGTTGGTAAGTTTTTAAAGTAAGCCCCCGAGGTCTGGGGTATTGTTAAGTCGAATAATGAGGTTGTTTTACTGATTTTTAAGATGGGTCTTAAATTCAATGGTTCCGTCATAACTTTTCCAATCGCCTGTAAGTTCGATGTGCTGCTCTTCAATTTTCTCTGTCTTTCTATTCCATTTGAAATTGTAGACAAACTTCCCTTTGAAAAGTCCGGAATGTTTTCCTTTATTCTCTTCCGCCAGCTCATACTCCCCGTATACGGTTCCCTGTTTTTTGGAATCTTTATATTTTAAAATGGTAATTTTGCCTTCAAATTTCGTGTAATTGGTATCCACAAGGGAATATCCTGAAACAAAATATTCCTGATCATTTTTTTTATTCTGCTCAGAGATATTGATCTTCAGTTTCAGTTCCTGACCTTTATTTCCAATGGTTCCTATATAAGGTTTACTGTTATTCAGCCATGTATTGGAAATATCAGGCATCTGACCCCATACAAAATTGGCAGCCAGAATGAAAAGTAATAAAAGTTTTTTCATACAAAGTGTGTTTAAACGCCAAATTGTGCCAGGTGATGGTTCAGGTGCTTGGCAAACATATTGTTCCATTCCTGGGAATTCAGTTTACCAAAAGAAAAAGATTCTTTACCATCGAACGCATCTGCTCCCAGCTGCTGAGTCTTCTGGATAAAACCAATCAGTCTTGTTTTTTCTTCATGAAAATTCTTTCTGGTGGTAATCAAAAACTGTGGAGCGGTAGGTGAATCTCTTGGATATGCTTTTTCTCCCACTACTTTAGGTTTTACAAAAGTTTTTAATATAAATTTTGCAATCGCTCCCGGTTTTTTGTGTTTTTCCGGTTCATATACCATTTCATAGGTAATACAGCAGTGTGCCAGCATCTGGTCTACTGTCATTTTTCCCCACAGACCGTGTGTATCTTCCACCAACTTATTTATTCTATCAATATAGTTTTGAGCATCTTTTGCATCAAATACATTTTCCATATAATTTCTATTTTACTATGGACAAATATATCAGTTTTTTTGTTTGATTTTATCGTTGGCTGAAAAAATTGAGGGGTGCTTGTTATGAGATACGAGTTACGGGGTACGGGATTCGAGTTCGAAAGTTTTTCGGCTATTTTTCGATTATTTTTTACGTATTTTTCCCTGCTCTTTAATTTGTCGTCGGGTATAGATACTGATCATCTGCCAGCCTATATACTACAAAAGTAACCAGCAAACCAGCATCATATCAACCTCTAACTTAAAAACCAGCAACAAATTAACCAAAAACTACTCTATCTCTTCCCGAGAAGTATCCTCAATTGTAATTTCCTGGGGTGCAGATTTTTTGAAAATAAACCATAGTTTGATCTTTAAAGCAATCCAGCCGATAACAGCATATATTACTAAAAGGATACTTAGATGTTTCAGATACGGGAAAGTAAGCTCTACCGAACCTTTTTGAATCAATAAGATCTTGAAAGCCTGTAAAAAGGGAGTCAACGGAATAATATTCGCGATAAACTGTACAAAAGCAGGCATTGCATTCAAAGGCCATGTAAAACCACTGATAATGAAAGCCGGCGAAGCAATGACCATCAGGATTTGTGTCGCCTTCAAAGCATCCGGAATCAGAATACTGATGAATACTCCCAGAAATGAAACCGATCCTACAAAAACAGCGGTCAAAAGAATAAAATTAAAAATTCCTTCCGGCATCGGAACATGGAAAATCATGTGCATAAAGTAATAAATACCTACAATAAGAACAGAAAACACCCAGATCGGAATGACTTTTATCAACATGGTCGGGAAAGCCCATTTTTTCATTTTAAGATATTCTTTCACAAAAGATCCTCTTTCAAATTCAGAGGCAAAACTCACTGCCATTGCCAGCAGAATGACCTGCTGTAATACCACTGCCAGCATTGCGGGCCACATGAAAATCAGATAATTTCCGGTAGTGTTAAAGAGGGTGATATAATTGGCTTTGAAAGGTTCATATTGTGTTGCAGCCTTTGCAGCAGGCATTCCTGCTTTCTGAAGTGCTTTAATGGAAGCTCCGGCAGAAAACGTTCCTATGGTCAGCTGAAGTGCTTTTGATGCAAAATTTGCCGTTAAAACATTTCCTGTATTGATATACACATTCAGTTCAGGATATTTTTTCTGCAGCATATCTCCTTCAAATCTTGAGGGAATAATAACCACAGCAGCTGCCTCATGCCTGATTACCTCATCTTTTATGCTTAAAGGTTCCTGCAGATATCTGATAATTTTGATGCTTTTATTATCATCCAACATTTCCGTCAGTTGGTTGGATAACGGTGTATTGTCTCTATCAACAACCAAAACAGGAGTATTTTCAACTTTTCCGCTTTTGTAGACAAACCCCAGCAAGGTGGCATAGAAAACCGGTGCCAAAAAGAACACCGTCCTTAAGGTGGAATTGCCGATAAAAAGTTTGAACTCACGTTTCAAAAGACGGAAAAATTCTTTCATCTGTATATTTTTATAAGTGGAAGAACGAAATGAAATTTTATAGAAGCTTCATCTGTCCTTTTCAATTTATTTCAGGATTACGTTGGCATTGACTAAAATATTTTTAGCCTTATTCATGTCTTTGGGTTTTACTTTGATCTCGTAGATAGCGTCTTGTAACTGATAGTCCGGGTAAGCCGTGGTGATATCCGCATACTTTGTCAGCTGTTTAATATACACGATAGTTCCCGTAAGGTTTTCTTTGTTATAGACTACCTGCATGGTGACCTCCTGTCCTTTTTTATATTTTGAAATAGCACTTTCCGGGATGGTAAATCTGAAAAAAGTACTCTCAGGAATATATCCGTTGAACAGAGCAAAACCAGCGGTTGCCAACTCGCCAGTATTCAGGCTGATGGTTTCGATCTCCATATCATTGGTGGCAATAATATATCTTTCGGAATAGGCTACATTTGCTTCCTGCAAAGCGCCTTTAGCCTGTGATGCCTGTCCGGCCGCCATTTCTACTTTTTCGAAACGGGTTCCTCTTTTCACATCATCAAGTTCCGCCACTACAGCATCATATTGTGCCTTTGCTCCCTGCAATTTTGCGTAGATTTCGTCATGAGCCTGTGGAGACATTAAACTGTCGCGGAACATATTATTGGCTCTTCTGTATGATTTCTGAGCAAATTCATATTGTTCCTTCAATCCTTTATATTTGGCCTGAAGCTGTCTCATCTGATCGGCTGTTGCTCCGTTTTTTGCCATTTGCTCCTGAGCCGTAGCCGCACTTACTGCTCCTTGCGCCTGTGCAATTTTTGCAGAAACTTCCGGTACATCAAGCTGTGCCAGGGTATCTCCTTTTTTCACAGTCTGACCTTCGGAAACATATATTTTCAGAATCCTTCCGGTAACTTTAGGGGCAAAAGAGATCACATCCTTTTTGGTTTTTCCTTCCGGTTCTTTGATTTTCTCGTTTTTTTTGTCACAGCTCCCCAATAAAAACAGAGCAGCGAAGAGTATAGATATATTTTTATGCATCATTTAAATTTTTAAGGGATTAAATAAAATTTGGTGATATCCAGTTCCTGGGTAGATCTCATCAGTTCTATCCCCGCTCTTCTCTGGTTGAAAATGGCATTCTGATATTCCAGTTCTGCAACTTCAAGATCATTTTCGGCATCAATAAGCTGTGAAGATTTGCTCATTCCGTACCTGAATTCTTTTTCTGCCTGTACGAGTGCATTTTTTGCCAGTTCTTTTTCTTTGGCTTTCAGGGCAATTTGTGCAGAAGCAATATCATAATTGGTTTGATTATTGGCAAGATTCAATGTCAGCTTTTTCAAAGCGTCATCTTTCTGATTTTGCAATACTTCTTTTCCGACTTTGGCGGTTTCTTCAGCATGTTTTCCTTCTTTCCCGTCAAAAATTTCCCATTTAAAACCAACCCCTGCAGTAATCAATGGAAATACATTGATGTTATTCGGTCTCCAGTCTAGTTTTTTCCCTTCATATCCAAGAATTGGCACAGCAGGAATGATATTTTCGGATGACTTTATTCTGTTTCCGTATAATCCGATATAATAGGCGGAAGCCATCAGTTGTACTTTTGGAATCATCCACGTTCTTTCCGCTTTTATTTTATAGTCCGCCGCACTGATTCCATGTTCCAGTGCACGGATTTCTGCTCTCTGTTCAATCCCTTTTTCTGCAGCCAGCAATTCTACAGGAGATAATACAGGATCAATCATTCTGAGCCTTTCTCTTTGAATCCCTGTCAAAATATAAAGCTGGGTAAGAAGAAGTTCTTTTTTCCCTTCATATTCTACCATTTTAGCATCCAGAGTAGCCTGGGCGAGTTCAATTTTCTTATGGTCATAAGGCGTTATCAAACCATAGCCAAGCGCTTTATCAGCTGTTTTTCGGTTGATATCCAATCTTTTTTTACTTTCATCCAGAACCTTTTTAGACTGATGAATCAATGCTAACTGATCATAGGCTTTGGAAATGGTGGCAATCACCTCATCTTTTGTTTTTTCCAGAAGGATATCTTCAGACTTTTTCTTTTCTTCCACCGCTTTTTTCATGTACTTCACCTTTCCTCCTGAATACAGCAGCATTTTGGCATCTGCCTTGGCAATACCTGAAAATCCGGATACATTGAAATTATTGTTGAAAGTCCCTTCGGGAATATTGATAAAGGGAGCGAGATTGAATTCCGGGGACGTCAGTCTTGCTGTTCCGTTAAGATAACCGGCCTGACCGCTCAATTCCAGGGTTGGAAGAAAGATATCCTTCAGTTTGTGCTCGTCAAGATCGGTAAGCTTATTTTGGGTAATCTGCATTTTAAGGTTCGAGTCCCGAACCATAGCACTATCCAGAAGTTCTTTAAAATCCGGCGCAGACTGTGCCCAGCCAAAAGCGGGGAAAGCAAAAAAACTAAACGTAAAAATCAATAAATTGTTTTTCATGGTTTATGTTTACAACAAATATAATGCAAAAATTATTAAAATCTTTAAAGATAATTCTACAAGATGGTGAATTTAAAGTAAGTTTAAAATATGTTTAAGTTTAAAACCTTATAAAATAAAGTTTTGTCGGAGTCGTTTAAATATTAATTAAATACTAGAAAACCTGAAAAAAATTTTAACTCTACTTTTTCTGTATTATTTTTACGACACTTTTTTCAGGAAACAAAGGAAGAAAAGAACATTTTCTGAAAAAAATCATTCTGAATTTGGAATTTGGATTCCTTCGGAATGACAAACTGGATGGATAGGCTTGTATAATAAATTTCTTAATCTATAAAATCTGTGAAAAACAATATTTAATAGGAACGGGCTTTAGCCCGTTTAATAAAAAACAAAACTTCAATTGGCTTCAGCCGAAACCAAAAGTACAACGCAGTCTTCGCAAAAGCATTGTTGATAGCTTTGAATTCGTTCGCAAGGGCGTTTCACTTAGCAAAGACATGACGAATTATTTTACCCTGAAAAAAACGAAAACTCCCCACATCGCTGTGAGGAGTTTTCTATATAATTATAATAAGCTGATTTATTTTTGAACTGCTTTTTTCATGGCAGCATCAGGACGTAAAATTCTGTAACGGACTTCAATGTCTTTCGGTACATAGAATACCAATGGAAGTTTACTGTTGTATCTTACAATTTCAGGCTTTAGGGTAACAAACTTTTTAGTCAGTTTTTTATCCAGACAAGCCATCAGCGTTCCCGCTGTTTCTCCTTTGGATTCTACTTCATAATAGTTGTATCCCCATCCCTGAAGATCCTGGGTTTTCATTTCTCCCATTAAGAAATAATTGTTACAGTCTAACATTTTTTCAGCACCTACAAAAAGCTCAACTTTTAAATCGTTTTCGTTTTTTGCTACAGGAAGCTGAATATATACTTGTTTATAACCTTCTTTTGCTTTCGGGAACATTTCAATCTGTAGTTTTTCAAACTTTTCTGCTTTCTTTTGTGCAAAAGCATTTACTCCGGCCATCAATACCAATCCTGTAATTAAAGTTTTAGAGAATTTCATCTTTTAATAATTTTTTTAATTGATATTACCTTAATTCCAAAAACCATTCCAAATTAAACAATTGTTTGATTTTTCGATTTTATTCTATTTTGCTTGAAATTATAAACAAAAAACTGCAGTAACAATTACTGCAGTTTTTTATAATTTAGTCTGAAATCGCCACATTAGTTCCTTTTGTATGGGCATTCATCTGTGGTGCGTAATAATTCTGCATGGTGGTAATTCCGTTGGAGAACCTACCAGATGCATTGGCAACGACGTCATATTCAAATACATATTTTCCTTTCGGCATATACTGAATATAGAAATTGGTAGAAGCATCTTTGGTTGACTGATAGTAGCCCACATTATTTTTCCATTGATATCCGGATAATACATCTGCAGGTTCGAACCCTGCTGCACGCATATCTTTAATATGAATAAATTCCATGGCTCTGTCTGTATTCAGAATCATCCTTACGGTTACTTTATCTCCTACTTTCAGTGGGGTTTCTGTTGAAATTTTCTGAAGCTCTTCTCCGTTTACCGTTTTCACTTTTTTATACAGTTCTTTCGTTACAGAAATATAATTTTCAGAAGATTTGATTTTATCGAGATCTTCGTAATACTGCCAGAACAATCCTCCCTGAACAATTCCGGGACCAGGTTTTGTAACCGTTACGGTCGCTAAATTTTTATCTATAGCTTCCGGTTTCACGGTTGATTTTACATAACCAGTTGCCTGTGTCTGAGGAGCCAGTTCTTTTCCTCCCCAAACAATTGTTGCTTTATCACTTTCAGCCCCAGTCCATGATTTTCCTGAATTCAAAATGGTAAAGATCACCTCAGCTGTTCCTCTTGAGCTTCCCCATGAGTTGACTTCTTTTTGGGTTACCAGCCATATCTTGATATCTTCAATAAAAGATTGATCATTAGCTTTCAATTTGTTGAAAGCTTCCAGTGCTCCGGCATGGTTAACTACTTTTGAACCAAACCATCCCCAATCATTCAGGTTTTGTTTCCAGTAGACTCCTTGTGTTTTGGTATCTGTGGAAGTTTCTTTAAAGTAAGTCATTAACTTATCTGACACCTCTTTCAGACCATAATCGTTCATCAATAATGCCGCACGGTGAAGTCCGAAGAATGTAAAATCTGTGATCTTAGCTGTCTTGGCTTTTTGCTTTACCAGCGTTTTCAGGGTAGCTCCTTTTCCTTTTAAAGGATATTGCTGCTCCCAGTAGTTTCTGGTATCAAGATAATCCATCGTCCAGTTGTTCCAGACATTTCCTTTTTTTGCATCAAAATATTTATTCACCTCATTATCTACATACTGGATCAATTTAGCAACAAGTACTTTTTGATCTACATTTTGATAATCCTTCACATTATCTTTTAACCATGAATTAATTTTTCCTAAGTTTTTAAGGATATACAATGACGTTCCGTAAGAACTTGGATAGCCGGGATACCATGAGAAGCCACCATCAGGATTCTGTAGTTTTTTGAAATCATCCCAATCCTGATTGATAGAATTTTTCATCGTATTGACATCAAATAACAACGCTAATTTCTGCATCTGCTCACCCTCATTTTTACTTTCCAGCACCCACGGAGTTTCTTCAAGCAGCAACTGTTTCAACTCCTGATTTTTTTCCAGATTTGATTGTAATAGCCCTTTGTTCTGATATTCTTCAAAAACTGTTTTCATTTTCGGATTGGCTTTGAAAATTTCCGAAGCCAAAACATCTGCAAACCATTTGTTAAAGATTACGTCTGCAGAGTTATTCTGGTCATTTTTCAGACTTGGAAGGGCAAACATGATCTCCCAGATCGGATTGGTTGTCAGTTCCAACGTATTGGAAACATTGGAAGCCGTTGTGGATCTATTATTTTTAAGATTATCTAATACAAATGTTTTGGTTTCGCCTTCTTTCACAAAAACCGGAACAGCATCCGTCACAAGCATTCTGTTAGGCAATACAGCAATGGCTTGCTGTTCTCCGTCAGAATAAGCTCCCGCTTTGGCCACCACTTTGAAAATAACAGAAGAAACATCATCCGGAACCTTTAATTTCCATGTTAACGCACTGCTTCCGTTTTCATTAAGATTGAAGTTTTGTACTCCGGAAGTGACCCCAAACTTCGAAGAAATATTTTCATTGGTAAAGGCATCCAGAATCTGTAATTCGGCAGAACCATTCAATTTTTTATCGGTAAGATTGGATAACTTCGACTGTAGATTCAACTCGTCTCCTTCTCTCAGGAATCTAGGATAGTTTGGCGTTACTGAGAATTCTTTCTGCGTTACCACTTCTTTTTCCAACGTAGCTGCTCTTGCATCTTTGGTGTGGGCAAGGAACATCAGTTTCCACTTGGTCAATGCTTCCGGAGAGGTGAACACGAAGTTGACATTTCCTTCTGAATCGGTTTTCAAATCCGGATAGAAGAATGCAGTTTCATTCAGATTCTGGCGGACAGCTACTTTATCCAAGTCTTTCTCTACATCAACAGAGCCAGGAACGTCTGTATATCTTTTTCTCTCCTCTTCCGTCAATTGTCTTCCTGAATCAAGGAGATCAATCGCACTATCATTCAATACCACAGCTTCTTTTGCCACGGCAGATCTTGCTGTTTTAAATTTGGCACCAGCAATTGGTGATGGGGGTAGTGCAATTCCTTCCTGATTGCTAACTCCTACAATGGTTTCTCTTGAAATTGAATAATAATTTCCATCAAACCAATTAAACTGTGGCATCTGCACATATCTGTCTTCAAAATATCTTAATCTTTTATAATAGCTTTGCTGTTCCAGAAAATTTCTTATTCCATAAGAAGTTACCATTACAAATGGTGTATACAATTTCCTCCAGCTGTAACTGTTCGCTGCAAACTGATCCAGAGACATGTCATACATATTGGCCAATACTTCAGCATTGATCTTTTCCTTGTCATTTCCGGTTACTTTTACCGTCCATTTTTCTTTAACGTTAGGTTCCAGCTTATCTCTGAAAGTAATGGTTTCTATTTTCAAAGGTTTTTCTGTGTCTTTTATTTTTAAAGAAACAGATTGTGTATTCACATCATTAAATGCTACCAGCTGAAACTGAAGGTTAAGATCCGAAACACTTTTATCTTTAGGAATTTCAGCCGTGTATTCTAATATTCCCTTTTTCATCTGATGAACTTCGGAAACGGTTTTTCCGGATCCATCCTGCACAAAAACATTCACCAGTGCATCAGGAATTGCCGAGAACACATAAACTTTAGCTTTTTCACCTCTTGGCAATTCTTCTTTCGGAGCAATCACTGTAAGGAAAGTTTTCTGATTGGGTTTTAAAGCTGTTTTATCCCAGACACTGAAATACTGTGAAGTTTTGATAGTATCTTTTCCTTCAATATTGAAAAGTTCAAGTTGATAATCCCCTGCTTCCAGTTTTCCTAAATCAAGACTGGTTGCTGCCTGAGAATTATCAGCGGAAGGCTGCTGCTGTCTTTCAATCAGTACTTTTTCGGTTTTCCAGTTTTTCATCTCATCGTTTTTATCAAAAAGATCATGTGGAAATTTGCTGATAAATTCTTCTTTTGAATATTTCGGAAGATTCTGAATATCAGATTTGAAATTATCTCTGAAGATCCTGTCCGGAGCAGTCAGCTTCGATAACTTAACCTGATAAGGTTTCTTTAGATTCTGATCGTTATAATTTTTGGTTTCCACCTTTACTTTTACATTTTCGTCTGTAAAAGTATTGCTGATATTTTCTGCCTGAATGTAATGAGAAACAGAAGCCACTTTCAATTGGGTATCAGCCGTCTGTGTTTCTCCATTGATATCTGTAACAGATGCATTCACTGCATAGTTATCAATCTGTATTCCTTCCAGCTTTTCATCTTTTTTAAGTTCCAAACGAATCGTAAACTCTCCTTTTTCATTGGTTTTTGCTTCGCCCAGAATCGAGTTTTCATTATCATCATTCTGCGGATACCAGCTGAAATATCTCCATCGGATATTCTGTTTTTTGATTTCATAGTTTACGGCCGTATTACTCAGCGGAACACCGGAAAACATAACAGCTTTTCCTTTCAGTTCTATTGTCTGGCCATATTTGTATTCCTCTTTAACAGGAGCAAAGGTTACTTCAAATTTTGGTCTTTTGTATTCTTCTACCCTGAAATTTTTATATCCCGTGCTTTCCCCTTCTATTCTCAGATAAAAGTTACCGTTCAGTTTTCCTTTCGGAAGAATGAAACTTCCGTGATAAGAACCGAATTCATTGGTGGTAAATTCCTGGGAAGAAACCTCTTCACTATTGGTGTTCAATAACGTTATTTTTTGTTTCAATCCTGAAAGAACAGCTTCAACTTCCTTATTCATTCTGGTATTCACCACCTTAAAATAAACAGTCTGTCCGGGACGGTAGATTCCTCGGTCAATAAAGATCTGGGCAGTTGAACGGGTTTGTTTGTTAGGATTGTAATCTTCAACAAATCCTCTGTTTCCATACACCTGCATGATCTGGAAATCATTGGTTTTAGGCTGCTGGATCAGGAAAGTTCTGTAATATTCTTTACTGTCTGTGGAAGGAAACTTAAATACTCCGTTGGCATTGGTTGTTCCTTCAATCTTATTTAATGTTGTATTAGAAACAAATTCATAAAACCGAAGACTTTCATTAGCCAAAGGCTTACCATTCTCGCTATTAACCAGTTTCAATTCATCCGAAAGAGGGTTTCTGTCTGTTTTGGACTGATAAATAATTCTGTTTCCGGAAACCAGAAAATATAAATTATGTCTGGAGTCTGTATCTTTCATATCTGCTCCCGCCACCGTAAATTCTGCTACATATATTCCTGATGGAAAAGGTTTTACTTCGAGTGAAGTGGTATGATTCTGATAATCCTTTGGATCCGGAAGCTGGAATGTTTCTTTTCTTACCAGATTCTTTTTCAGATTTCCGAAAGTATTGGAATAAGAATTCTGAACGTATTGAAGGAGTGATGTAAAATCATCCTTTACTTCGTAAATATTCAGGGTAAATTCTGATACATTCTTATACTGCGCAACAAAATGAACCGGCAGATCATTCTGGGTCTGGGATTCATATTTTAAAGTCAGATAAGGATTGACAATCTGGGCTTCTTTACTTTTAATATTCTCCAGGAAAGCAGATTTCGGATAATCACTTTTTGCCTGTGCCGCTAATGCAAGAGCTTCTTTAGGCTTCTTACCCACAAGCTCATCCATGATGTCTCCCATAATAACCACTTTATAATCTCCCTCTACATTGGATTTCAAAAGATTCTGAAGCTGCTGAAGTTTATCCTTGCAATGATTGAAATTACAGTTTTCCGTTATCTTTTCTTTCATGAAATACAACTTTGGATTTCCCGTATTCTGTTCGATCAGTTCATCATACATTGCATTGATTGCTGTACGGTTGGCTGTCAACTCATTTTTGGTAAAAATGTTGTTTTCAGATAGAAACGTTATTTTTTTAACGGCATACCAATCCGCCAATGTCGGAAAATAGGCAAAGTCTCCTGTCTCTGAAAAGATATTCTTATACTTTTCCAACGAGATCTTTCTCATTTCAGGTTTTTCCTGATCAAGCTCCTGAAAATTTTTAGTCAGGTAATTTTTAAAATCAAGTTTACTCCAGGTTTCAATCTGCGAAACATCCTGAGAGTTGATATTGGTTCTTCCGTTTATTTTCCATGAATTCTGTTGATAATAATCCATAAAAAAGCCATTCAGCAGAACTTTGTACACCAGTTTACCTTCTCCGTTTATTTTTCCTTCTGCCTCTTTAAGTTTTTTAAAAAACTGAGAAGCAGCATCATTCTGGTCATCGTCAACAGTTTGGTTTACAATACTGAATTCCGCTTTCAGAGAACGGATCAGCTCGAAGGCATTATTTTCTTTCATGGCTTGTTTTTGTATGTCTAAAATAATGGGAAGATTAGATTTATAAGCTCCTTTTGAACTATTTTCAGCCACTTTTTTCCATTGGGTATCGTAATATTTCTGTGCGGATACCGTTGAAAAGCTCAGCATTACAAGCAAAAGCAGAAAAATCTTGGAAAATCTTTTCATATATATTAATTTTGATAAATGAACATCTTAAAAATACTGAAAAAAACCGTTATAGACAGCCAGCTTTATGTCTCTCTTATGGGAACTCTTTTTGCAGTATTTTTCATGAAAGAGCAAAACACATTCCGTTTCCCTACCTTTGCACTTATTTTCATCACTTATTTCAGTGGTTATCTGTATACTAAATACCAATATACCAGGCACTTTTTAAAAATACTTGTTCTCAATGCAGCAGCAGGAATTGTCTGTGCTTTTTTAATCATTCATAATCACAATGAAATAAGACTGCTTAAATGGTTTATCATTGTCATATTGGGATTGCTTTACAATAGTTTTTTTCTTGATGTTTATATCCGGAAAATTCCCTTACTGAAAGTTTTTTACGTAGGATTAGTATGGGCATTGGTTAATTGCTGGCTTACCCTTCCTGAATTTAGTATTCCTATTTTTCTGATCAGCTTTTTCTTTATCACCGCACTTGTTCTTCCTTTTGATATCCGTGATATGAACAGCGATACCGTAAAAACCTTTCCTATGCTGATTGGGGTACAAAATACCAAGTACATTGCTTATGCACTTGTTTTCATCAGCAGTATCATTTCTGCTTTTTATCTTGATTTGGAATATGCGCTTGCTTTTTTTATGGCCAGTATCACAACTTATATTCTCATCTATTTCTCTGAAAATAAAAGAGATGACGCTTATTATTCTTTCGGGGTGGAAACTTGTTCGGCACTTCCCTTTTTATTTTTACTAATAATGAAGTATTTTTGACGAATGATTATCAAAAAGCTTTCCCTCTATAATTTCAAAAACCACTCTGAGAAAAAATTTGAATTCTCTCCGCAAATCAACTGTTTTGTAGGTAATAACGGCGTTGGGAAAACTAATATTCTGGATGCTTTGCATTATTTATCCGTAGGAAAAAGCTTTTTAGGAAATACGGACCTTAACAATATTAAACAGGAGGAAGACTTTTTTACCATTGACGCGGAAATTCAGAATGACGACAGCGAAGATATCATCAGAATTACCCAGCCTAAGGAAGCTAAAAAGGTCATCAAAAAGAATGATAAAAACTACGACAGGCTTGCTGATCATATCGGTTATCTTCCAAGTGTTATGATCTCGCCTTATGATTCTAATCTTATTTCGGATTCCGGGGAAAGCAGACGAAAGTTTCTGGATGCAATGATCTCTCAGACGGATTCTGAATATCTTTTTGATCTTATTCAGTATCAGAAGACCATTCAGCAGCGAAATGCGTTACTGAAATATTTTGCAAAAAACAGAACCTGGGACAAAGATTCTCTGGAAATCTATGATGATCCGATCACCAGATCCGGAACAAAAATATTTAAGAAAAGAAAAGAATTTGTAGAACAGCTCAATCCAATTGTTCAGAATTTCTATCGTATTATTTCCGGTGGCAAAGAAACGGTATCTGTTATTTACGAATCTCACCTATTGGAGGATTCTTTTGACAATCTTTTAAGGGAAAGCCTTGAGAGAGACCGTATGCTCACGTATACTTCAAAAGGAATCCATAAGGATGATCTTCTTTTTGAAATGGATGATGTGTTAATCAAAAAAATCGGATCTCAGGGACAGCAGAAATCGTTCCTGATCTCTTTAAAACTGGCTCAGATGAGTCTTGTAAAAGAGCTCACCAAAAAGACTCCTATCCTGTTGCTTGATGATATTTTCGATAAGCTTGATGATACCAGAGTTTCGCAATTGATTGAACTTGTCAACAAGGAAAGTTTCGGACAGATTTTCATTACAGATACTCACAGAGAGCGTACGGAAAGTGTTGTGAAGAAAATTAATGAGGAAAGTATCATTTTTGAAGTTTAGTTAAAAAAATATTTAAGCCGATTTATATATATCATAGTATTTTTTATCTTAACTTATCATTCTAAACTCCATCCTGAATCCCGAAACACCAAACCCGAATCACGCAATCCCGAGCCCCAACTATGAAGAAGAAAAAACGTGAATATCAATCCTCCGAACTGGTAAAATCTTTTGCCAGGATTTATGGTTTTGAACATAAACTTGTTGCTTTTGACATCAAGGACTTCCTTGAAGAGTATCTTGATGAAAGTCTTTTCAATGAAATCAGAAGTGTCAATATAGAAAAAGAATGTATTATCATTAAAATTGATTCTCCTTTACTGAAACATGATTTTACGATGCGTAAAAGCTTTTATCTTAAAAAGTTCCAGGACAAATTTGGGGCAGATAAATTTAAAGATTTACAGATTTTATAGTTTTTTTGATATCGTTTTACATTATCATTCAATATTATTGATATATTTATCATACAAAAAAAATTAATCTCATGAAAAAATCAATTGCATCAAAAAAACTGACAAGAAAAACTTTAAAAACAATACAGGGAGGAGGCGTTGGACAGATCTGCTGTGCTGTAAGCTGCGCTAATGAAAACGAATGTGCTTATTGGACAACATTGCCGACAAAATGCCCATTACTTCCTATTTGTCTTTAATAGCTATAACAATAGAAAAATGCTACCCTGGGGTAGCATTTTTTATGATATTAATGTTCTTCTGATTTATTAGAAATGGTACTGCTCATCAAATCGTCTGCTTTCTTGTCCAGACCTGAGCTAAGCGGCAGGAAGAATTTCAGCGGATGTTTCGTAAAGTATCTGAAAATCTCTTTATAGATTTCACTTACCTGCCCAAAGTTCATTTTTCTTGACCTGAAGGCCAAAAACATGGATAAACTAAAACTTACCAGGAAGTTGAAGAATCCGATTAAAAAGACGGTAAAAAAGGATATCCAGAATGTATAGGAATCTACTGAAAAATCTTTTCCGTACAGTCCTAATGCAAAGTTTCCGGCGGCAAAGGTAATGTGTCTGATATCCAGATCCAGCCCGAAAAACATTCCGACAGGTGCAGTTGCTCCAAGGAAAACTCCAAACCAGAAATTGGAAATAATTCCCGGCCAGTTTTTAGCATAATATTTTGAAAGTCCTTTTGCGAATTTCTTTCCGAAAAAGCTTCTGATTGAAAGGTTTTTGGCAATTCTTTCCGGGATCTGATAAAATACCGAGTTGTTCCCGATATTTCCCGAAATAATTCCGGAAATAAAGAGATAGAATCCGGCAATACTTGCGTGCAGGATAGCTTTTGATTTAAAAGGATCGAGGTCTTTTAACAATTTATCAGAACGTTCAACGGCAAGATTTTGTGAGAAAAAGACATCCAGTCCATAAATAATGGCAAGCGCTACCGGAAAAGCAAGCAACACATTCCCTACAAAGGCAATGAACTGACTTCTGAATAATTTAGATACCAAATGGGCAAATTCTGTATTATTTCTTTGGGCATTCCCCTCTTCGGATAATACTTTTGTCATCGTAGCGGCAGTCATGGCCGGCTGTTTTGTAGCAAGGGTAAAACCCATCAGATAGATCATCACGAATCCCATTGCATAGTTCATGGAGTATAGGAAAGCGTGTGAAAAATCACTTCCGGGAATATATCCATACAGCATTTTCAGAACACAGAGCGCTCCTACAATTATTCCACCGCCGCTTGCCTTGTAGAACATGGTCATATACTCTTTCCGGTTAGAAGTTATATAGTGAGTTCCGGCTTCTGCAGTATGGTTGGTAATAAGATGGGAGATCAGCCTTGTACTGTCGTTGATAAGATCTGAAATGTTATTTTTATGGGATTTATAGCTCAGGATATTAAAGATCAGCTGTTTTGATTTGATCTGAACATCTTCTTCGGAATCAATTACCAGTAATTGTACGATCTCATAAATTCTTTCTGTCTGCTGACGGATTTTTAACAGGGATTGATTAATCTTTCCTGAAATACCATATTTAGCGGAATTTTTAAAAGAAATATTCACAAACTCCTGGCATTGTTCTGCGTAGATTTTTATCTGCTTATATCTGCTGTCTTTTGAATGCAGCTGTACTTCCGGATCTTTTACAAGATCATCTGCCAATGTCTCCAGCTCATTCTGTAGAGCCAGAAAGGGATTGTCTAAATTTCTGTATTGAGGTGCCATTCTCACTACTTCCACTTCCATCGCCATTCCGGTTACCCTCCAGGAAAGGATGTTCATAGAGAATATAAGTTCTTTTTTCACATTAGGACGGATAATAAAATCCGATGCTCCCAATAAATGTAAAAATTCATTGATCTCGTTTTCAGGAAGATTATGGAGATATTTCAAATCTTTTTTCGGCCACATACTGACATTATCGATCATGTACCAAACCGTATTTTCGTTTTCAACGGGTGGCAGAACCTTGTTCAGTATTCTTTTTTTAAGCTCAGGTAAAAAGGCATTTTCTGAAAGAATATTCGCTTCTGTAAGGGAAAGGTTGAAAGGTCTTCCTCTAAAAATATTATGAATGTAATATTTAAAGTTCTGAGCAAAATCAGGATTGCTTCTGAAGAAATTAAGCACATCTGTAAAGTCCGCCTCTTTTATGGTCTCCAGAAACTCTGCAAAGGGTTCTAAAGAAAGAGTTTCGTTCTTAAAAGAAAAATATTTTTTAAGAACTGACTCAAAATTTGTGCTGGAATTAAAGAATTTCATTAGTACAAAGATACTATTTCAAACTCACATTCCTCATCTGTCTCATAATCCAATTATGTTTCTTTCTCAGATATGGGGATGGATTTTTAGGATCATACTTCTTTGGATTAGGCAATACAGCAGCAATCCACGCTGCATCTGAGACACTTAAATCTTTGGATGATTTGCCAAAATAATATTGTGCCGCAGCTTCCACTCCAAATACTCCCTGCCCCATTTCTATGGAATTCAGGTATCTTTCAAGGATAATATCTTTTGTCCATACTTTTTCGATGATGAAAGTATACACCGCTTCCAGTCCTTTTCTTACCCAGCTTCTGCCCTGCCAGAGAAATACATTCTTTGCCGTCTGCTGGGAAATGGTGCTTCCACCTCTTATTTTTTTGCCTTTCTCATTATATTTCATCGCCTTTTCAATGGCTGTATAATCGAAACCGTCATGAACAAAAAATTTCTGATCTTCTGAGGCAATTACGGCTTTTTTCACATTGTTTCCCATTTCGTCATAGGAAATGTAATCCCTGTGCAGTTTTCCATATTCAAAAAGTCCTCCAATCTGGGTAAGAGTGATGGGAGGATTAAAAAATCTACCCCAGATGATAAAAACTACATTCAGAACAAGAATGATGAAGATAAGCTGTTTAATTTTTTTCCACATAACTTGATAAAAAGGAAAGGCAAAAATAAGCAAATAGTACGAGTTACTGCAATTCTTTCATATAAGTAAGCTGATAATCCGGTAAAAGTTCCGGATGGAAGATCTTAATATAATCTTTAAGGATCAGATCTGCCCTTATCACACCGCTTTCAAAAAAATCATTGGCTTTCAGTTTTTCTTTTCCGGCAATGGTATATATTTTCCCTTTATTGAATACATCCAGTTTCCCATAGAAAGGATTCATGCCAAGCATTTCTTTTTTCGAAGCATGGCTTCCTGCATTTACCCAGTACTGAACACCACCGGCTTTGGCATATACTTCCTCAAAACTCATTGTCAATGCTTTTTCGTCTTTATTATCCTTCATGATATAATTCGCATGGGCATCTGAAATATAATGAGCCACGGAAGTATTTCCTCCCGGAAGATACCAAACGTCTCCATACATCTCATTGGCAAGTACAACAGGTTTTTCTTTTGCTTTTGATGCAAGCTGCTTCAGATCGTTATAGTTTTTCTCCACTTCCTGATATTTGGTTGCTGCTTCTTTTTCTTTTCCTAAAAACTCTCCGAAAATCTTGATGTAAGCCGTTTTTTCCAAAGGTTTCTGTTCCATATATTCATCCAGAAATATTACCTGGATACCGTTATTCTTTAAAAGCTCATAAGTATTATCAAAACTGGCAATATGATTGGTAAAAATAGCATCCGGTTTCATAGAGATGATCTTTTCCACATCATACTTTTGTTCGCTTCCTACATTCTGAATTTTTCCTTCTTTAATCAGATTCTGAATTTTTTCTGAATAAATATACTCCGGACTGGAAACTCCTATGATTACATTTTCCGCTCCAAGCTCCGAAATATATCCGGTCATACTTGCATTCAGCAGGATTATTTTCTTGAAAGGAGTCTGATTTTGCTTAAAATTATAAGTAAAATTCCCCGATTTTAGCTCCAGGACACCATCATGTTCCTTAAATTGGGTGCGGTTTGAGATATTTGTCCAATCTGAGGACGAAATTTTTGATTCTCTTTTACAGGCAATTAGCGAGAAGACCGTAAATAAAAGTAAAATTTTCTGTTTCATGTTTCAAAGAACGGAAAAAAGTGGTATATTTGCAACCGTTAAACAACAAGATAACAAAAGGCCTCGTGGCGCAACTGAATAGCGCATCTGATTACGGCTCAGAAGGTTACAGGTTTGAATCCTGTCGAGGTCACAAAACCGACATTTGAAGATTTTTCACTTCTTTGTCGGTTTTTTTTATTTCCTAATTCCTTCTTTATCAGAAAGATAGTATGTACAAAAGTATTGATTTTTGCGGTTTGAAAATTCTCTCCGTCAAAGGTTAACTTTTCAGGATATATCAAACCAATTATAGCTCTTTTGTCTACTGAATCTGCTTTTTTATATCTCTCAGAAATTTTCGTAACAGCCTTCAAAGCCGCGTCCAGCTTAAGTTCTACGTTATTATCCTTCTTGGTTTGCTTTATCGAATTGAGTTTGAATAAGAGTCGGTCAAGTTCATCCTTATTTTTTGTCTTCACTGCTCTAAAATCCTCTTCATCTAATTTATCTTCCAGATATAAATCTCTTGCTTTTGCTATCTTTTGTTCAATTCTGGTGACTTGCTCGGTCAGTATTTTTCGCTCATCATCAAGGCCGTCCGAAACACTTGAAAAATTTTTCATCATTATAGTTTTTAACAAACTTGCAAATGCTGGAATAAACTCAAATTTTGAAAGTTCTGCCTCAAATAGTTCATTAACTATTTCAGAGTTGTGACGGAAGCCACACGCTAAAGTACAATGGTAATAGTAATAATGCTTTGACCTTCCTTTAGCACTACTTGCAGTTAAATTTTTTCCACATTTTGGGCATAGCAGTAATCCGCGCAGAGGATACCTATCTTCATTGATCACCCTACCTCCCGGTAAAAAAATATCTTTATTGCTTTTCCTTCTGAGTATATGTTGAACTTTCATAAAAAGCTCTTCTGAGATTAAAGGCTCATGTTTGCCTTTAATAACTCTCTCTTCTTCATCACCATGGGCTTTTAGCACAATATTACCACAATAAACCACATTGCGAAGAGCCTCAAGAAAAGAATTACGTGTGAGTTTCCTACCCTCCCTTTTATTCATTAGCTCTCTAACTTTTGCACTTGGCAGATGTCCTTTCGCTACTTCCTTAAAGGCCCAGATGATGTTAGAGGCCTCAGGTTCTTTTACTGCCACATATTTTCTGCCATCTTCCGTGCACTTATTGATATATCCGTAAGGCGCAGTTCCCATCATTCTGCCTTCTTTAATGGCTCTGCGCATTCCATAAATAACATTCAATGCACGACGATCATTTTCTACTTCAGGAGTTGAAAGATATATAGCCAATAAAAGTTTATTTTCAGGAACTCTCAAGTCTAAAGGCTGCTCAATAGCCTGAGGAGAAATATTTAACTTAGTAAGTTTAGAGATCATCTGGTAAGCTTCGCTTGTATTACGGCTAAACCTATCCCATTTCGTAAACAAAAGAAGTCTAACTTCTTTAGCAGGCTTGCCTCTTCTGAAGCTAAACATATATTTCTGCCACTCTGGTCTGTCGAAAGTTTTTGCAGAATGATCCTCAAAAATTACCCGATCGATTTGAATATTTTGACTATTGCAATGTTTGCGAAGGCGCTCTTCCTGATCGCGCTGTGAATAACCTTTATCAGCTTGTTCATCCGTTGAAACTCGGATATATAAATCGGCGATTTGCATAAAGTTTTCATTAGTATGTTAGAAGGTGACTAATATTGAGATCAATTTGATTATCAATATTATATTCACTAAAATACGAAATTAATTTTTAGCAGAGATGAGCTCTTTGAGGGTCATCTTTACTAGAGTATGGAGTAAAGCCAGCACATCTGAAATTTCTTTTTCAGACATATTGATGTTTGATCTTTTCAATATTTTATCGGCCTCACTTACCGACATTTCGTTAAACTTCATAAGCGGTTCGAGCTCGAATTCCTTCAAATCTCTAAGTTGAGAATCTTTTTGTTTTCTTTTGCTACGCATCGCCCCTGAATACTTATCGCGTTAACTTATAGATTAATTGATCATTTTGACTCAGTATATTTTTTACAATAACTGTTATTTTAATAATCAAATATTATCAGCTAAAATCGCAATAAATATGGTAGAATATGGCATCATAAATTGATCAAAGTCTATTTAACCACTCAATGGGTTACTAACGAATTTTGATTTGTAATAAAGGATTAAAATAGAATAAACTACAAGAGCAAATCTTATAGTTCTTATCATTTAAATTGTCTAGCCAGTAAAACATTATATAAAACGAAAGCAGATATTTGGAAAAGCTTTCTGCTAAACATCTCCAGTCCAAAAAATACCCAATCAATCTTTATTCACCGGATAATAGCTAGAGCTTTGTAATCATACGATTGATTACTTCTGCATTACGCTTGTCTACATCGAACTCTTTTGACAAATCTTTCCATTGGTTTAATGCATATTTAGTCTGTTCAATAACATTATCGATTAGACTCTGTGGGAGTTTAGCTTCCTGACCTAACTTTGCCAAATGTTTTATGCTTACATTTCTGCCCTCTCCTAGGACCATTGTACTCTGCTGTCCACCAGGACCTGTCGAAAATGTTAAATCGTATGCAGGCGAAAGTTTCCAGTTACCTGTTTCGTCCATTAAAAAGCTAAAGTTCTTTGCATGGTCATCCCTATTGTGAGCCATAACATTGAAAACCGCCAATCGATACATTTTTTCGACTTCACGAATATCTTTTGTCAGGGTCGCAGTCAAATTCAGTAAATCTTCGTAATCAAGCGAAGGTAACCTGAAATTGCTATGCAACAATCCGCTTACGGTATGCATATGTATTCTCCTATTACCGTCCCTGTCGAATCTCTTCACTGCGAAATAACCGCTCCCACCATTTTGAGAAGGAAATAAATGCACATCCGGCATTGCGATACCCGCTTCTGCAGCCATCAGTGCATAGACATATTCAATAGCTCCGGAATCCGGACCGTCCTGTGAATTGGAAAACTTAACCAACCAATGTTCAAAAGTTTCGTCTAAGTTCTGGGCTCCGTATAAAATATTTTTACGTTCGCTATCTACGCCAATAAGTGCTTTAGGCCTGGCACCTGCTGATGAACCATTTAAAGCTAACAGCTCAGTAATTACCTCTTCCGAACTTCCTTCCAGGACTTTTTCAGTTTGTACAGCCAGCACGTCCAGGTCAACTTTATCTTGCGGCACTTCAGGACTATTATCCGGCTCGTAGACTAATGCTCCCATTCCGTGCATACCTACGTGAGCAAGGCGGTCCAGTGACGAAACATCTGAAGGCATCAATCCAAAGGTTCTGATCATTCTGTCAAACAGCAATCTTCCCCAGCCATCCGGCAAGCTGTCGCTGAATACTCCTGCCAATCCGTCAAATGGATGCAGAGGCAATTCACTAACGCCCCTTTTCAGAGGCAGCCTGAAAGGAGATATTTCGATTCCTGCGTCAAAAAAATTGTCATCGTATTGGAAGTAGATGACACCATCACGTATTGCAAGACGTCCAACAGGCTGGACTGCCAAGCCAAAATCTAACCCCACTTTTATTTCTGCAACAGGCTTAATCATTTTCTTCTACCTCTTTTTTTAATTATACTATCATCTTGTTTTAAAACATCATCTATTGAATTGAAAGCTGGCTTATCTGGCTTAAGAGCATCTAGCAATTCTTCCAATCCTCCAACCACCATCAAGATCTTTAGAAAAGAGTCCAGAGAAATCAATCCTTTTTGCTCAAACTTCCTAAGGGTGGAAAGTGCTACACCTGAACGTTCAGCAAGACCTTCCTGAGTAAGCTCCATCAGAAGCCTACGGTCACGAACGTGAGTAGCAATCATCTTTTGCGTCTTAGACAATGACATAAGTAACATAACTGTATTATTTAAATATCTTTACAAGCAATAATTATCATTATTGTATTACAAATATATAAAATTATAAGCGATCCAATCAGTTAAGGTAAGATATATTATCTTTTTCTTTTCATTTCGATTTGTACATTAGTTTCATTTTGATATTTCATTCCAGACGTCAAACTTTTTTCAACAAAATCTGTTGTGAATATAGATCTGAATAAATATTTATTTTCATCTGCTCGCTCTTGTATAATATTAAATGCTTTATAAGTTTTCATTTGTTCATCTTTCTCCTGCTTATATTGCAGAATCAGCTGTATTTTGGTTTCTGAAAGTTGTTCTAATCTTTTATCCAGTTCAGCAATTTTCGCTTCTGTATCCTGTGTCTGTCTTTCGATTTCATTCACATTAACACCTTTCATTGCCAAATCTTCTATTGCTTGAGAGACCAATATCTTTGCCGCATCAATGGTTTTTTGATAATTGGGAATCTGACCTGACCAGTACTCCGCATTCTCTCCTTCTTCTTTAGCATAACCCTCAATTCTTTTATAGCTCTGCTGTGCTTTAACTACCTCCTGCTGAACCTTTAAGAAACCCTCGTATTTTCTCAATATAAAAGCAGAATCTGCCAAATGCTTATTTTTTTCACTTTCAATTCTTTTTTTCAACAACTCGATTTCGATATTAGCCCTAGTTTCCGGATTTGTAATGATCGAGGTCTTTAGTTCCTGCGTACTGATATCGGATATGTCCAGTACATCCGCTCCTTTCTTCATCGCTTCCAGGTATCTCGCCTGTTTCGATTGTAACTTTTGCAGCATAAATACATCAATACTGTCATTGGTGAGCATAAAGTTTATCCTGACGTTTTCGTGCTTATTTCCCTGCCGCCAGGCACGACCTTCCACCTGTCTCAATGTTGTAAAGTTGTATGGCAGTGAAAGAAGGTACAAATCTGTAGTATTCTCCTGGAGGTTCATTCCCTCCTGAATGGCTTCACTGCCGATAATGATTTTAATTTCCCCGGAATTAAAGTTGTTTTGAATGGATATCCTTTGAGCCTTGGATGTTGCACCAGTGATGATCCCAATTTCATTAGGATTGTAACCAATGTTTGTCACAAGGTATTCTTTGATCCTTGGAAATTCCGAAACAGCTAATTCGGAATAAATAATCTGCCCTGCTTCCGGGATGTCTTTTTTATTCTGCCTAATGAGGTTCATCGTCTCGTTCAGCTTCGGGGAGTTCTCAATAAATTCATCTAAGGATGGAAACTCCCCGTCGTAATAAGGCGACAAATACGGAGAAATAGCAATTAACCTTGCATTTAGAATATGGGTGAGAATTGCCCCTTTCTCTGTTTCGCTGAAGTTTTCCGTCAATACATCATATTGCTCGCGCGTCAGATCATTTTGCTCAATCTTGAACTCTTTGTTGATCTTATTAGGACGGATGAGTTGAGGATTATCCTCTTCGCCTTTGATGTCAATAAATTCTGATAATAGCTGCTGAAACAGAGAATTGTTCTTGAACCGACGAACATTGGCTTTGAACTTCACATCCCCTTTCGCATCAATTTCCATATCTGTATCCGCTTCCATAAAAGTCTCAAAGAATGTATTGACATTGAAATAGCCGGATTCTTCCAGCCGTTTATTGGCGATCAGGGACAATATGGAATAATATTCCAGCGGTTTGTTGGTGAATGGTGTTGCGGAAAGCAGGGTAACATTTCTACCGTCATATTTTTTCTGAATGTACTGCGCCGCCATCCAGGTATTGATTCCCAGCTTGGATGTCTGTTGATTCTGGCTTCTGAAATCTGAAGAAAATCTTCGGTCTTCAATTCTGACCTTACCCACAATATGATTGGCATTATGCACTTCGTCAAAGGTCATATGGTCAAAACCGAAATCTTCCCAGTCGTAGATTTTACCACGCTTCATTTTACCCTCCAACTCTTTGGTTTTTTCCAAATCTTTCTGGAAGTCCCTTTCACTGATGGAGTTCACGCTGCGCAGTTCGCTTTCGGAGATGTAAGAGAACTTTGCGGCCAGATCCTGGGTAATATTTTCAGAAAAACCAATGTTATTAAATCCTTCATAGGTAACAATGGTAATTTCTCCATCCTTGTTGTCGAATTTTGAAAGGTCATAATCTTTGCCCAAATTGCCCAGCACATTGACTTTAGCATCGGGAATGGTTTCAAAGATGGTTTCTACCCACTGCCTGAGGATACTGTCATTGGGAACGACAACCAGTGGCCTCTTGGAATTTCCCCGCTCCATTGCTTCGTGCATTGAGAGGATTCCGGATAAGGTTTTTCCGAAGCCGACCTCGTGCGCCAGCAAGCCGACACCTTTCGTCGTCAGTCTTCCGATTCCCGCTTTCTGAACCTCGGTTAATCTTAACTCCTGTCCTTTGAAATTTCTATAAATTTTAGAGAACAGCGGAAACCTGGAATAATCCGGAACATGGATATTGTTGTACTTTCTGTTAAAGTCGTTAACAAAACGTTCCCGGAGTTCAACCGATAATTCTTCTCGGATAAATTTTTGAAAAAGATCACTGGCAGCGGCCTTTCTCCTGTCACGAACCAAGGCATTTCTTTCTTTATCACTTCCCGTCACGGTCTCATTATCCACAAACTGTCGGACCTCCCAGGCTGAAGAACCCTGAAAGGCATCACTCGATAAAGTCCCCACAAAATCTTTGAATTTTTCAGCCAGGTTATAATCAACTAGAACGACTTCGCTTAGTTTTGTGTTATAGTTGTACCTTTCTTTTTCCACTTGCCCCAATGCGAACTTATGAACGAACTCGTGGTTAGGACTTATAAAAATTTCATCAAAAGTTTTTGGTTTGGGAAGCGCATTAAGAAGGAGATTCAGCTGCTTGTTATATTGTTCTTCAGTTCCCCCGACAGCAAATTTATCCTTAAAATCTATTTCGAGCTGTTCCAGCTTGGCATATATATTTCCCTCCGTATAATAAAAGTCGTGTACCCATCTTCCATCTATAAAATTGGCAAATTCGTAATGTTTCCCGTAGTTGTTCAAGGTGCCATTATAAGACGTATCCCGAAATGCTTCTATCTGCGGTTCTAAAATACCTGAACTATTCTGTAGCGAAGAGTTGACAATATCATCAGGTTTGGAGAACCGATATTTTAAAATTCCTTTTTTAAGCTCCGGTTTGACCAGAAGCCTGTACTCACTATTTTTACCTTTGTGAGTAAGGATAATCTTTTCTGCTTTTTCCAGAATTTCATCGATTCTGTCTTTTGAAAATTTCTTCGGTTTATCTGATATCTCGGCCTGAAGCTTTTTGTATTTATTAATTTCTTTAAGAACCGAAGGTGATTTGAATTTAATGGCCTTCAGCATTATGAGCACCGTTTCAATTTTTTCCCGTGCTTCCTTATAATTAACCGCATTACTTTCTTTCCCATCAATTTTATCCCTTTCGTTTTTAGCCAAAGCTTTCGGTTGTAACGATGACGTTTTATTTGTGGCCAATGATTCTTCAATTTCAAGAGACAAATCTTCAAAAAGATTTCCTATCCTTTCAGTTTCTTTCCTGTTTTTTAATTGTTCGATCTTATGCAGGGCTTCATCTAAATTGCCGTATACATATTTTTCCAAACGTCCGAAACGATTGGTTTTTTCCTTTATTTCACCAAGAATTTTCGTAGGATTGATCTCAAAATAGTTGGAGATGTCCGTTGAAATATTACGGCTGCTTTTTTCCAGAATGATGATATCGGTTCCGATTTTCGTCCCGGCAAAAGAGCCGACCGGCAAACGGAAAGCTTCAGCAAGCACAGCATTGTCAAGATTTTTCTGCCGGTTCAGCCAGCCGGACGGAAGGACCATCGCCAGGATTCCATCGTCTTTCAAAACATCCAGGCTACGCTTGACAAAATAATCTTCGTACTTTGATAATTTTGGTTCTTCTCCCAAACCTTTATAAAAACCACGATGCTCCCCGTAAGGCGGGTTTCCGATGACAAGGTCATATTTTTCAGAATAATTCTTTTTAATACCTTTATCGTCGATGAACTCAGTTTCAAAAGAGCGGAGATTGACCTCGACGTCAGGATATAAGATCTTAGCAATTTTTGCAGTCGTATCATTGATCTCAAATGCCGTTATAATAGACTTTATTCCAAGTTCTTTTGCGGCGGACAGAAAATTACCTGTACCTGCACTGGGTTCCAAAACCGAAATATCATTATTGCCTTTAAATCGGTCTTTGATAAGATTTCGGACAGCACCCACAATTCTGGGATCGGTATAGTATTCATCTAAAATCCCTCTGCCTTCCTTTGCCATTCCGCCACTCCTGAACTGATCGCAGATGTTTTTCAGATCATCTGAGATGTTAAGATCTTCCTTAAGAACTATCTTGTTATCACCTGAAACAAAACAAGCTGCTGAAACGACTTCTGCAACTTGCTCGTTGGTCAGCTTGTGACCTTTATATTGTTCGATAAGGTTTTCTACATCGGAAACCGCTCTTCCCCGATCGGATCTATTTCCCCGGGGTAAGATTCTGCCCACGGAATGTTTTCCTCCCTCATTCTTTTCATCATCTTGCGGTTGTGCTCTGTCATAGGGTCTTTTTCCTCGCTCTCCAGTTCCCAAATTGCTCCGTTCTGCTCCTTCAGGTCCATTTCGAACATCGTTGCCGCCCATAGCTTGTCCTCTATCGTAATCTCTGTGTTGTTTGGATTGGCTTCTCTGGAAAGGGTCTCCAGAACTTCGTTCAGAAAATCCTGGTCCCAAGTACTGAGTGTCGGAAAATCGATTTTGTCCAGGTGTAGTGTCTTCATCTTCCGGATATTTTTGCTGGTCTAAATTACTATTTTTATTGAGATGATTTAGTTTGTTCTAAAGATATTGGTTGAGATCTTTATTTCCGTTCCTATCTATCTTGTACATTGGCCGGATGTCTTTGATATTCTTTTCCTTAAGATCCATCATAATTTTAAGCGTTATGGCATCGCCTGCTCTGTTTCCTTCAAGACACAGAAACATTTTGCCATTATAATACTGAAAGCGATTGATGAATTTCTTTGTGTTAGTAGCAGAATTTAAGCTAACAATGGTCCTGCTATTGTTCTGTTGGCTTTGCCTAACAAGTTCAAAAAATGAATCCACATCCTCCTTTTTAGAAAAGACAATCAATTCCATTTTATTCCCATCGATAATTGAGATGTCATCTGCGTTGTATAACGGGTCACTCATCTTTTCTGCTTTTTACGAAATGATTAAACTCAAATAATTCCTTAGCCAGTTGATCCCAGTTTTTTCTGGGAATCAATTGAAGGGTAACGAAAATGTCATCTTTCTTATTGTAGGAGTCAATACGTTCCAGTCTGCCTTGATAATCGGTTTCAGCGTGTTTATATAGAGAATAAGGAAGAATAGTATCTGTGGGGAAGATATAAAACCGGTTATAGTTCCAGGGCGAATTGATTTCGAAGCGTTTGAATTGTTTTCCAAACAGAACGGTATCGGAAAGATTTTTTCTGTTCCTGTAATTGGGAATCAATTCCTTTGAAAAGACGGCACCTTCACGCTTCGCCCACACCAATAGTGGCTTTTGTTTTAGAACAATATCAGAAAGCAGGAAGGTTTTCCTTTGGAAACCCAATGGATAGCAAAGAGAATCGGTCATATAGTAAAGCTGCTTGTTCATTTCCGGGAAGCTTCGGTCGGGAATGATCTCGATCAACTCATCTCCGGAATAGCTTATTTTAGAAATATGGAAACTCTGCATCTGCTCCAATCCTTTAGAAGCGTTGAAATATACATTTGAAACGAGATCGATCCCCCCTTTTTCGGATTTGATTTCCTTATTGCAGGAACTTAAACCGAAAGTCATTGCAAAGGATAATAATGTGAATTTTAATTTCATCATGTTGGTTTTTAAGAAAAGCGGTAAATCGTTAGACCTACCGCCTTGGAATAATAGTCAGGTAAAATTTATCGTTTGATACTCTGTTCTTTCACGTTATTTTTTTCGTGCTTGTTATCCTGTTCCAGCCCTTCCAATGGTTTATTGCTGTTCAGCCTGTTCATCTCGTTGTCATAGAGTTTAAGGTTTCTGTTCTGTGGGTCCAGAACTGCTCTTCCTTCGATAATGGAATCGTCCTGTTTAAATTTTACTTTAACGATATTTCCTTTTTCCAAAGATTTTATAGCATTATCCTTCCATTCTGGTTTATCGAAGACCAAATTTGCTTTCTCAACGATCTTATCCGTGTCGACACCGTAATTTTTGTAGAAGTTTTGAAACATATAGTTTCCTTTTTCTGTTTTAGGCTCATTGAAATCAAATTGCGCAAAGGCATTTTCCCGCTGCCCGCTTTTCGGATTATCGAATTCAATCTTTACACTGCGTCCTTCCAGAAGATTGATGGCCTCTTTTGCGGTAAAACTGTTATCCCTGCTGACAGGAAAATTATGGGAACGTTCCTCATTTTTTTCATTAGTCAGTTTTGCATTGAATGAATTGAGAAAAACGCCGCCGCTATCGGTTTTGTTGAATTTTAGCGTAAAATCAGCTTTGTTTCCGGGTAAAGCTTTATCGGAACCCGTCTGAATTTCAAAATGTTGCTCTGTAGATTGAAGGCCCTTTTCTAAATCTCTGTGAAGTTGTTCACTTTCGCCGAAGCCAAGATATTTCATCTGGTCTTTCAGGTATTGTACCCTGTCGAATTCTTTTTCTGTTTCCATAATTTGTGGATTTTGATTGTTAAACTTTATATCATTGTTTGTTAGTGTTTTATATGAGGGCAAATTATTTTCATCCAAATAAGTTTTTAATATTTCACCATTATTTAAGACGGTGTAAAACTCACCATATTCGCGTTTTTCCAAATAACCAAACGCCAATGCATATTTATCACTTGGTGTTAAAGAATGACCGTCGAGGATATCAGGGATGGTGTCCATTTGCTTTGCTGTCAGTGAATAATCGCCGTTAGTTGTTCCAAATTCCATTTCTTCCGCAAAAGCCTTTCTTTGGCTCGCTGTAATCATTAAATCTTTCAGTTTATATTCGTTTTCTTTTTTCAAGATTCTGTAATCTAGTAGCCCCTTTATCTCTTCTTCAGATAGTTTTGGATAAAGATTATTTTGTGCCGCTGATTCTTTTAAGGCTTCTTCAGAATCGCTTTTAAATTCATCCAAACTTTTAAAATCACCCATATTTTTCCATTCATTTTTTCCATAAGGTGATCGGTACTCCTGGGTTTGCAGATCATAGCTGTAATAGGAATGACCATCCGGGCTTCTCAAAGAACCGCTTCCATCGTCATAATCATACCACACCCACCCCTCCGGAAGGCCGGACGCAGCAACCAAATTCTCTTTTTCGTCATATCGAAAAAATAATTCAGATGATATGCTTTCCAGTTCATTTATAAAATCTTTATAGGCTGTGGTTCTGGAACTAATCATTCTTTCGAACCAAGATAATTCCTTTCCATTGCGTTTCATTATTTCTTGTGACAGTTATTTATCGTTCGATTAATTTTTTCCATAACTATTTGCTTTGGCAGGAAATTCCAGCAATAATAACTGCTGCTGTAAGTAATCTTATTATTGACGAGTCCATTACATTTAAATTTGATTCTTTGATCGAACATCAGTAATTGTAACTCTTTTTGCATAAAAAGTTGTTTCGGTGCGGCATCATTTAACCAGGTATTGGACATTAACAATGCAAAAGGCTTATTGAAATTCAGACATCTTTCAAAAATTTTTCTTTTATTGGTAAAAGGAGGATTTGATATGATGATATCCCAGCTTTCAGGTTCGTACCTGTAAAAATCCTTACCATCGTCGATATGCGAAAACACAACTTTATTTGTTTTGCTGATTTCTCCTACAAATTCGCTTTTTTGTGTATCAAAGGGGCACCAGACAATAGCATTTTCCGGTATATATCCAAGGATTGGTATTACTGCGTATTTAGGAGTGTGACATTCATCATTATTGCCAGCGGAATATAAAATTTCATGACTTTTCATAATCGTTGATATATAAAAAATTATCTTCCTCTAAGTTTTGCCTTTTGTAACTCTTCTTCCTGTCCTTCATATTCCTCGCTCATTCTGCTAGCCTGGTCGTATAGATCTGAATTGATCACATCAAACAAAATATTAGAATCACCATTCCGAAACCTTTCATCTTCGATGGAGATTCTCGCAACGGCATCGAGTTCCCTGGAAACTATTGTGATATCATTTGAGATTTCTTTAGCAATTTCCGGGTATTGGTCGATTTTGTCATAGATATAATTTTTCAGCTTTTGTAGTTCAGCTTTGTAGCGGTTTAGTTCCTGCAGATTCTTTTGATCGGCTATAATAGCGGTAAGCTCAGTAGCATTTTTAATAAAGTCAAATTCAACTACTTTTCCATTTTGCTTATCAAAAATGAAGGCTTTCTTTTCGATACCCCAATCTTGTTGAGATTTTGAAAGATCTTTAATGTCCGTATACTGGAATTTTTCTTTGCTTTGTTCAAGAATTTCTGTAAGGTTCTTGTCCCTCTCAAGAAATATGACTTTCAGCTGGGTGTTATTATCAGTAAGTTGGAAGGTTGCCCTGTTTCTCTCATTATCTGCAACAATTGTATAACCCTGAAGAAATTTCTTAATATCGTCAGAACTTAATTTTTTGGAAAAAGTTAGATCATCATTAATAATTCCATAGTTTTTCAAATCTTCTGTAGGTAAATTTTGATGTTTCATAATTGTATTTTTTATTTTTGGAAATAAGAAGTTGGTTCGTTACCATAAGATGCTATTAGCAAATGATTCGCTCTGATCAGGTCATTAAGAAAATGCATAGGATCGATAAATTTTTCATTCTTCTTCACCGCAAAGTGCAGGTGAGGTCCGGTAGAGTTCCCGGTATTGCCACTTTTTGCAATGATGTATCCCGTTCTTACCAACTCTCCCACTTTGTAATAGCTTTCTGAAAGATGTAGGTAAGCCGTTTCAAAACGGTTGAAATGTTTTACTTTAATATAATTTCCGCCACCTTTGGGATCCCAGCCACTGGCTGTAACTATCCCGTCCATTACAGCATACACATTCTCAAAGTAGGCTTTAAGGTCAATGCCATTATGCATTCTCACTGTTCCGGTAATGGGATGTATTCTTTTTCCGTAGGAAGAAGATATTTTAAAAGCATTGCTCAAGGGCATTGCGATCTTTGAGAACTTTACTTGATCATTCATATTCTCAAAGTCTCTCTTTTGTTGATGGATAAGTCGTCGGCTCTGTAAGTCTAAAATCAGTGAATCCTTAACTTCTTTCACATCCCATTTTTTGTCTTTTTTATCTGAATTCTCCATAATCCATCTTTTCAAAGAGTCCAATTCTTTTTTCAGCTCAGCTTTGGATGTCGCATTAAAAATGTCTTTCCAGAATTTTTTATCCGTTTTCTTTTTAAGATCCTTGGCCTCTTCAGTTTTTTCCAAGATTCGAACGTTTTCTGTTTTCTTTGGCATTGCAGGTGTAAGCGTATTAAATTGTCCATAAAGCGACGAATGAAAAGAAAAGAGCAATCCGATCAGAAAGTATGTTTTAAGTGACTTCATGATGCTGATTTTATAAATTCATTCACAATGAGTTCGACTTCCTTGTTGATCTTCCGGAAATTGCTCATCAGTATTTCTTCTTTTCGGTTAATTCCCCGTTTGTCAATAAATGAATAATAGACCGGCATCTGAGGGTATTGCTTCTCTTCTTCCTTTAGGACTTTCATATCCAAATTGATCTTTCCATGAATTGCAGATGTTTTATATTCATCTGCGTCGTTTTCTTCTCCTTGTGCAATCATTCCAACCATTTCACCTGTCCTCAATGCTGCTATTTTTCCAGCCGGGATCATATAATCCATTTTTTCATTGATGCTCGTTGTCGTTCCTTGCTGTGATATGGATTGGGAATAGGATTTCTGCTTGATCTTTCCGAACAGTTTTTCCAGCCATTCTAGTGTATTTTTATCCCTTGCCGAACCGGAAAGAATATTTCCGACAATGGCAGAAATGGTATCTGCCACCTCCTTTTTATAAAACTGCCGAAGCTGAGGAATCTCCTGAAGGCCAAGCAACACGGCAACCTTGTTGCTCCTTGCTGTGGCGACTACATTGTCAATCTTATGGATATAAATAGTTGGAAACTCATCCGCAATAATACCACCCGGCAGATTGTGCTTGGAATTGATCAGTCGTAGGGTTCGGTTTAACACGGACGAATACAAAGCTGAATTAATATCCTGTGTTCCCGGATCTGAGGCTAAGATCAGGATTGACGGATTTTCCCTGTCGGTAATCTTTAGTTCAACTTCATTGCCGGAAAACACCCAGAAACTTTCTTTGGTTGCTAACCTGGACAGAAATATCTTTAATGTTCCGATCTGCCCTTCCAATTGGTCAAAAGCTCTGTTGTCATAGGCCGTTTTGAATGGTGATAGAAGGGAGCCTATCTCCTCATTAGTAAACAACGTATCAAAGATCTCCTGGTAGCTACGGTTCATAAAGGAAAGGATATGCGGCAGGTCTGAGTATTTTCCGTTTTCCAGGGTGGCAAAGAAGTAGATACAGGATGAGAGGAAGTTGATTGCGGATTGGGTAAAGAACGCATCCGATCCTCCCCCTGAACTACTTCCGCCTTTCTGTAGTGAGGATACCATCGATTCCGCCATTTCCTGTGCTTCTGCTAGTGTTTGGACATACTTTTTATGAAAGGGATTGACCCGCTTTGATCTTTCAACCTCATTGAGGTTGATCACATAGAAGCTGTAATTATATTCAGACGCTTTACTTTTTTTCAGTAGATAATGATAATAGGCGATCTGCGCCAAATCCGGAAACTTAAAATCATAAATGCATAAACAGAAGCCTTTTGCGATCATCTGGCGGATAGCCGGATTGATTACACCGAATGATTTTCCGCTTCCAGGCGTTCCGATCACCGTTGTTCCTCGGAAGGGATTGATGTTGATCCATCCTTTGTTGATCTTGCCATTATAACGAAACAGGTAGGGAATATTAATGCTGGTGTCGGTATTGACAAGCTCTTTGTTCTGGTCAAAGGATTCTTCCTCCACGTTCCATCGGTCTTTCCCCATTTTCTGCTGCATCAGCTTAGAGATGCTGTCTGCACCCATCTGAAGAATTACAGCACCCAGAAAAGAGAGAACCGCATAAATGACCTGGTACAGGTTCATCCCAGGGAAGACTTTTGGAAGTTCCGTGTTTCCAGCCTCATTCTGCCATAATAGGGAACAGAACATCATTACCAGTCCCAGAACCATTGGAACAATGATCTCCTTTGCTACATTAAGGTCTTTCTTTTTCTTAGCCTTCGTGCCGATAGCAACCAACCCGATCAAAAGGAGTGTGGCAAACTTGGCATTAATGGGTGGATAAATAAAGCTCATCTTCGAGAAGTTCTTTAATAGATTGGAGATTACCGGAACTTGAGCATTCAGGTAAAAAAGAGCAGCACAATCCAATGCAACCACACCATAGACTGCCTTTTGCAGGAATCCATAGATCTTTATCTGATGTTGTTGTTCTTGCATTTCTTTTTATTTAAAGTTTAGAAAAATGGAAGCGGAACTTCCGCTAGAAGGTATCTGCTCTAAGGATATCCGAATAGTTCACTTTCATTTCGATGGTCCTTCCTGAAAGCTGTTCCTCGATTAGCCGTATCATCATCACCTTGGAATTCGGATAGGTAAATTTTTTGAACACGTAAATATTTCTGAAGTTTTTTCTGAAGTGCTTTTGAGGGTTCAGCTGGAACACCGGTGTCATTTCAATACTTTGATTGTTGGTTGCTTTATAGATCTTCTTATCCTCAATTGAAAACTTGAGGGCTTCCAGGCCGTAGCTCAGGTGAGACGCATTTTTAAAAGTAAGATCCAGAAAAATGTAATCACCCATCACATATACATTGTTAAGCTGCATACTGAGATTGAGGTTGTTTTCCGTTCTGACCGGCTTTTTATCGGCTTTATTCTCAATAATTCGCAAGGCGAATTGTCTGAGTTCACGGTTGGAGAAGCCCATCTTATCAAACTCGATGGGCTGCATCGCTTCGGGTTGAATATGGATATTGGTAACCGTATTGAGATTGTCCGGGTTTCTGTAGACCGCTTTGTACTGCGCAATGAAAGATTGCCCGACAACCGTGATGATACCCACTGTATCTCCGGTGAAAAAAGGCGCGGACTGTTTCTTTTTATCTTTCTCAGAGCTTGGGTTATCGGTAATTTTAATCCTTGCGATATTGTTGGCTGGAAGATCCCCGGTCAGTTTATCAGTGGAAAGGTCTACATACTGAATCGGTTCCGGTGATATCATATGCAGGTTTATTACTTCCGTGATCTCAAGTTCCGGCAGATCAGAAATGATTTGTTCAGGAGTAGCGGTTTGTGCGGTTAACAAGTTTACTGTAAACAGCATCAGACTGTATAATAAATTTCTCATCATTTTATTTATTTTGCTGGTTTTGTGATTCTTTAAGTTGTTTTTCGTCGATCAGGAATACATAGGAATTGTACTTCAGTTTGGCTTTATTGGTTTTTATCAGATTGGCTATAGATTTTGAAGTGGAAGTGAACAATTTGGAACCGATGCTAGTGAAGAAGCCCTGTCCGCCCATATCCATTTGCGTACCCTGAACCGAATTGCTTCCCATTTCCCGGATCATATCCCGGAACACGCTCTGGGGAACATATAGCCCTTTCATCCCGTCCACATCATAGATGGAGAGGTTAACAGGAAAGATCTCTCCCTTGGTGAATACCGAGACGATCTTCAGATCAACCCTTTGCATAGAGAATCCGGAAATCTGCCCATAGAGAATGGAACCTTTGCTGATCTTTCTGTTTCCGACGAATATATCTTCTAATAAACGGAACCTGATCCTGCTGCCGAGGAACCCTTTATTATTCTCATCAATGACCGCTTTGATAAAGCTGTTTTCCTGTTCTTTATAAAAGGCATTGAAAACATTGTTGATTCCTGATTTGCTGACATTGAATGTTGAGTTCAGAAACTCGTCCATCTTTTCCTTATTGGCTTTGAGCCGTTGTTCTGCCGCCAGTTTGCTTTGGTATTCCGGATCTCTTGCCTTTTCCAGGGAATCCATCACTAGCATCTGTTGCTTCAGATATTTGACCGGGTCAGGTTGGACATTTTGTGTCTTTTCCTTCGGTGTCCCGGCGAAATTGTTTCCCTTATCCCCGTATGATTTCTCATTCAGCATCCGGATAATCTCAGAAGACCTTTTGTAGTCTTTGTCTTCATTTTGCTGCTTTGGATTATAATAGGATGAAGAATTTCCTTTAGCCTGGTATTGATTCTGTCTTGACGATACCGCTTTCAGCGAATCAATTTTTCTCTTTTGAGCCAGTGATAATTGATCGTCATAACTTAACAGGCTGTCCCGTTCCTTATCCAGTCCTTCCAGCATCGTACGGTTGTCATCTTTTTTGAAAAATGCATCATAGGCATCATTCTTATTCAGTATTGAATCCTTCGTTTCTCCCAGTGAAAGGGACAGCTCTTTCGGCTTTTCTTTGGGCTTATCCTCTTTGGTGAACTCCGCACCGACGTAACCGAATAGAAGCAGGAAAGGCAGAGCCAGAAGAGGCAGCACATATTTTTTCTGTTTGAAATTAATTCTCTTCATTGCATTTTAATTTTTATTACATTCTCCGGTACTACCGGCTATTTTTCAACTGCTGGAATCGGTTAAATAGAAACTCTATTCTCAGGCTGTCTTCTTTTTGCAGAGCATTCCGGTCTCTTTTGTCTTTCAGCAATTTCAGCTCGCTGACGATCTTTTCCATTTCCGTGTCCTGAACGGAAGCCGTATTCTGGCTGATCCTACTATTAGAATAAAGAACAGGCGGTTTAATGGTAAAGGTCTTTTGGGAAGGAAAGAAGATTCCCTGTATCAGCGATCCGATAAATGAGACCGAAAGAAAGATCATAGAATAGGTAAAGAACCTTTTCGGAGTTTTTGCCACACGGTCCAACCACTTTTTGCCGGTTTGTTTTATAAAAGCATTCATCTTAATACGAATTTTTGGTTTGATTAGAAAGTTCCTCGTTATCGATGATGCGCCAGTTCTTCAGCAGCACACCATGTGGATTATTGGTGCTTCGGATAATGTCCTCGAAGAATCCTTCAGTAATCAGCTTTCGGGTGATGACCGATGATTTCCTCGTGATCATCTGCTTTCCGAAGAATTGAAATTTTTTTCGATCCATATTGAGCGTGATTGAATCAGCATGGATGCTGACCATTGAGCTGGAAGCAACGATCTGGTTATAAAATCCTTTTTCCCGGAGATTGGTGTATTCCTTTTTCCCGCTGTCGTCAATCAGATAGAGTGACTTCTGAATATTCTCCTTGATATAAGCATCGTCCGGAGCCAGTGTGAAAAAAAGGCGGTGAAACAGTTCAATCTGGGCTTTGTATTCTACCGGGCGGTTCAAAAGGACATCAGTCTGCTTAGCCAACACCGGAACGCCATTATCGAGAATGTAAATGGATCTTCGAGAATCCTGGATTATCCGATAGGAAAAGAAAAATCCGGCAATAACGATGAATACGGCAAAACCAATGGCAGATAGAGAAACGATCTTATTGATTCTAATTCGCTGTTCTATATTTTTTATCAGCATATTTTATTTCTTTTTGTTATTCATTGCACTGTTAACCCTACCTGAAGCGGAACCTGCTGCGGCTGATTTGGCAGCTGACGCCGCTGCAGCAGCTCCGCCTGTTTTCACAGTCAGTACGGCTGTTTTCGCACTGCTTGCCACTTTTCCGGCGGCTTGTTTCATTTTCGTCATAGCACCGGCCCCGCCTGCTGAAACAATACTGTCTGCTATTGTTGGAGTCATCAGAACACCAATACCGGTTACTATATATGCAACACAGGTAAAAAGTCCATTATAGATCATTCCTGAATTACTAACATAGACCATTAAGGCATCAAGGTTGGTAACAGTTCCGTTGGTCAGTAAGCTATCATACCGTTCGATTTCCATCGTGTAGCCTGAGGCGATAAGCTGTTGTCCAATGTTGATGACAGTATAAGCGACAAATGTGTACAGATTAATATTGATGAACTTGGATACCCAGCTGTAAAGCGAGTTTTCAAATCCCGGTACAAGGGCCATTCCAATAGCGATCGGACCTAAAATGATTAGAATGTATGCCCATATTTTCTGGATAAAAAATATCAGGTAAACACAGATCCTCAGAATGGAAAGACAGACAAACTCGATCACTTCAGCAACGAGTTTCTGCATTTGGAACTGCATCCTGATCTGCCATTCCTTGATGGGCTGCAGCAGCTTATCGATCCCGTCGCTGATATCAAACCACGAATCATCTGCATCTTTTGAAGTATTGTTAATCACTTCCTGCTTCGCATCTTCCTCCGCATTAAGCTTAATGACGGCATCCAACAATTGCTGTTGTTTTTTGAATCGCTGAACCCGCAGATCATTGACCTCAGATTCTATATCGCTGAAAATCGCAATGCCGGGTTCCGCAATAGCTTCAAAGGGTGCCTGTATAAGATTGACAAACCCCGTCCAATACACCAAAGTAAAGCCAATCAAAATCGGCTTAAGCATCGGGGTAATTTCCCATTCCCTGTCTCCGGCAGCCATCTGCCAGCCCATATAACCGAGGTACATCAATGCACCCAATCCTCCGATCGCCCTTCCGACCAATGCGGAACCTTGAGCACTGTCCTGAATACTGGTGTCCAGCTTGGTAAAGACCTCCATAAACCACTTTTCAAAAGCGCCATCACCCTTCAGAAACTGAAGCAGATTGCTGTAATCGCCATCGGTTTGTGCAAGGGTGATCACCGGTAGTAATATTGCCAAAAGGCAAAGCGTTAGTTTTTTATTCATCTCTAATATTTGTGTTTATATTGCTGCATCACGTTTTGAACAATTCCTTTGTCTGAGGTAGGTGTCCATTGTGTAGGCAATGCAGTTGGCAAATGGCTGTTCAGGATACTCCTATAATCCAGAAGCAATGTCGTTCGGTTATTGTACCTTCTCAGTTCCTGCACAAATATCCGCCACCGGATCAGCGTTTCGTGGAACATAATGAAGCGTTTTCCTCTCGGCATATCCATCGTCCGGGACCATGTGTATTTCTCTTTTATAAGATCAAGTTCTTCCTGAAGCCGTTTTAATGTTCCCGTACTATTAAGCGTTTCGAAGGTCTGCTGGTCTTTCAGTCGCCATTCCATAAAATTCTGTGGGTTGTCCGGAAATTCCGTTATCGGTTTGAGCATTCGTTTGTAGTACAGTAACCATAGCGGGTCCGCATCGACTGTAGCAGAAGTCCAGTGTGCAAGGTCCTGCACGCTTCTTTTATAGATCGTATCGGATGCAGCCTTGATCTTCTTAACTTCCTCGTCCTGGAATTTCAGCTGTGCGAACCGCAGATTTTGTTCTCCTGTAGATTTTAATGGACGGATATCGTCACCGTCCTTATAGTCCCTGTTGATCTTGGGTGCCCACATTCCCCAAACCGTTGCATAGGCAAAATTGGTCTGGATACCCAGGAAATATTTGGGGTATGGCCGCCAGTCTCCCCAGCTCTCAAAGGTCATACGTTTATGTTGGGCAACAATTGCTGGATCATTCAGTCTTTTGACACTTATTTGTGCTGATGCCAAAATAGCGACACATAGAAAAACCAAAAATGTCCCTTTTTTCAATACTATTTCCATAATTCTTAATTGAAGATGTATTTATATTTGGTGATGATATCTCCGACAATAGCTCTGTCGATATTGATATAATTCCTGAGGATCGGAACCTGGTACAGGTATGGGATCTTTTTGGCGTTTTCAAGTCTCATAATAATGTAGAGGATGTTGCCGTGAATATTCCTCACCCAAGTAAAAACTTTTTCGATCAGCATTTCGCGATCCATGGCATCCATCAGGAAATCATTATCCTCTTTCAGAATATCCTGCGTAACCTCCTGCTGGAGCTTTATGACCTGTTTTCCGATTTCAACATAATATTTGGAGACCAGGGAGGCGTATTCAGGATGCTGCACAGAAAGATCCAGCATCTTGTTAGAATTGCTGACGATCTTTCCCAGATATTGATACAGATAGATCAGCTTTTTGCTTTGGCTAAGTGCGGAATTGACATTCTTCAGCTGCTGGTAGATATACTCCTGAATGGCGATCACCTGCATTGTTTTATTGTTGATCTCGTCGTAAAGTTCTTTCTGCTTTTTGTAAGAATCCAGGAATGCCTGCTCGCTGGCCAGACGTACCCCGTGATTGACCGTGATCTGTGAGAGCAGTTTATCGTTGATTACGATCTGCTGGCTCGTAGCAGGAGTTACACCAAATAGGAATGTTCCAAAGATTATTATTTTCTTCATCGCTAAAAGGATTTAATGTGATTCATAATGTTTTCCACCACCTGGCGGTCCCTGTTGACATAATACTGGAAGGCTCGTTTGTTACGCAGTACCTTGGCTTTGATATCCCGTATTTTTAGAAGCATATGGGTTGAATTTCTACTGAGCGACTTAACCTCGCGCAATGCATAATCCAGTAATACCTTGCGTTCAGATTGTTCCATCTGGTTGATTGCACCGTAAGACAAAATAATTCCGGTGAGTAGCCGTAAGGTCATTTGCAGGTCATCCACAAACTGTACTTGTGCCGGAAGAACAGTAATGATGGAATAAGGCGCTGTATTAATTTCATTGATAATGGCAGTTTGATTATCCGTTATTTTGGTTATTTCCCTGCTCATTGCTATGCCTGCAGGTATTACCTGGATTGCAAATGAGACAACACGCAGCCTGTCCTGGATCTTGGTCACCTTGTCTTTGAAATTCTTCCATTGGGACTCATTGGCCGTTTCCACAGAGGCATTGAGCGTTTGCTTTTGCCGCATCTCTTTTTGCCGGTCGTGTTCTTTCATGGTAGCATTGATCTCAATATCCATCATTGGGAAAGAAACATTTTCCTGTTGCCAGGCCGGTGTAGAACTACCGCCGGATGAAGTCAGCAGGAAATAGGCTGCCACAACGAAGAGAAAAGTGATCAGTTTCTTTTTCATCACTTTTGATTTAAAAATTTCTTTTATAGCGGTTCATAATGTCATTCACAATGGCCTTATCGGTATTAATGTACCCTGCAAAAGGATTGATGGAATTCCAGAATCCCAGCCTGTTGGCTTTCTCCAGTCTCAGCTTGATGGCCAGAAGCCAGAGCTTGAGGCTTTTCACATTTCCCGAAATGTTATGCAGGATCTTGTAACGATCTCCTGCTGTTGCCAGGTTTAATTCTCCAGATGTCAGGATATCCGTAACATCCGTCACGATCTTCAGGCTTTGCTCATACATTTTCTGCGAAGCCCTAGTACCGAAAATCGCATAATGCGGATGCTGTGATGCCAGCTGCACCACCTGTGAGGAATACATGTAGCACTTATTCAGTTCGGAATAGATCTCCTGTACCTGGATTCCATTCTGTAAGGTTCCCGAAACCTCCTTCAATCCTTTCAATATCTTATTTTGAATATCATTGGCAGCGACCATCTGGGTTCCCACCCAAGTCTGCGCATCCTTCAGTTTGGACGTTTCATCAATAACCTCGTTCTGTTTAGCTTTCAGATTTTCCGAATAGAGGATCATCGCAGCGGTTACTGTCGGGTCGATGTAGGTATTCTGAGCAGATAGCAGTCCGCAGAATCCTAAAAATAACAGGCTAAGCTTTTTCATACTGATATTCATTTTTATTAATTAATTCAGGGAAATTGATGTTTCGTTCTTCCAGTTCCTGGGCGATAACCTTGAAGATATTTTTCCCGGGATGATTGTTCTTCATCTTTTGGTAGTAGGAAACGACCTTCTGATCCAGAGGATGCCGGCAGAGATTTACCAAAGACACCAGGTTTTCAAGACTATCACCAAAAGCTTTTAGGTCCGATACGATTTTTATCAAAGCCTCGTCATAGTTGCCATACTTTTGTACATAATACTCCACGGCTGATTTTTCAGGCTTTTCAGTAGTATAGGTCAGGTATTGTTCAAGGGAGACTTCATTTCCATATACCTCACCCTTGGAACCCCTCTTCAGATAAAATTCCTTGAACCGGCTCCTGCCAAGTTTGTTGTTAAGATTATTGATCGTGAAAATCTTGTTTTGCTCCACTTTATTCAGCGATAACAGCGATGCTATCCGGTCAAAATTGTCCTTGAACTTGGTCTGGTCTAACAGGATGAAGGTGTCGGAATTGTTGATGATAGAATCCTTCACCACAGCATTTCCAATGATGTCATCCAGTTCCTGTGTCACGACCACCGCCTCGCCCCAAAACTTACGGACCGTTTTATACAGGTACAAAATGTAACCTCCCATCAGCTTACTCGCAATCGCTTTCCAGGCTTCCTCAATGATGAGGGCCTTTCTTTGGTCTTTTCTCAGACGCATTTTCTGAATGAACGTGTCCATAATGATGAGTGTCACAATCGGAAAGAGCTTTGGATTATCCTTTACATTGTCGATCTCGAAGACAATGAAGGATTCATCGAACAGTGTATTGTCGGCAGACTCGTTCAAAGTCGTTCCATATCTACCGCCTTTATAAAAATCCCTTAGCACAAACAAAAATGTTCTGAGATTAAACTCTTTTTCCGTGATGCTATGCTTCTTGTTGTTGAGATAAAGAGGCAGAAATTTTTCGCAGTAATCATAAAATCCGTTGAACGAAAGCTCTTTGATTTCAAGTTTTTGTTCGAGTTCCTTAATCTTTTTAATAATGGCTTTTCGGAAGTTTTGATCCCAGTTTGCTACAGATTCCGGACGCTCTACGATATCTTTTGATTTAATAAGAATCAGCTGCGTTTCATTGTATATCTTTCTCCGCTGCTCATCACTAAGGGTTTCATATGCTTCATACACTCTGTAAAACCTTTCGCTGTCGTAGTCTGGATTATTCAGATTTTTATCTGGATGGTAAGATTTCAACAATTTTCTTCCTGTCTCTTTAATCTGATCTGCAGATGCATCAAATGATATCCCAAGAATATCGTAATAGCTGGTTTCAGAACGACCACCTGTCGCTGATTTAGCAGTAATGATATCTTCTTCGTGAATATTATACTTTGCCAGGTACAAGACCAATTCTTCTGATGTTTTACTTTCAAACCAATTGGTTCCTGAATTGAAATACTGATGGTAATAGGACATCAACACATTATCAAGGATTGATTTCTGCGCGGAGGACACCATTGCATCCGGTCCCTGCCAGATCAGGAAGATCAGGTTGGTCAGAAACTCAATTTTCTCAATATTGAACTCTTTTTTGTCCATCAGAAAAGGATTCATCGTAATCGGTTTTTCTTCGGTATATTGAATATATCTTCCTCCTTTATATTTACAGGTTCCCGAATAAGAATCTCCCGTATCAACAATGACTACATCATAATTGTAAGTAAGATACTGCTCAATAATATTGTTCATCAGGAACGACTTTCCGGAACCAGAGGGACCTAAAACAAATTTGTTACGGTTGTTGATCCGTCCTGTCTTCATCGGCAGATCAGCGGGGTCAACCTTTAAGGGTACTCCCTGCCGGTCGGTGAATCTCAGATAGAAGTTGGATTCTTCATTCACAGGATAGCTTTCTTTAAAAAAAAAACACAAGGCCGCTTCGCTTGTCGTCATAAAAAGATCATACTCCCTGAGTTCTGTTGCATTGCCCGGAATTGCTGCCCGGAATAGCTCCATCTGGTTGTAGGCATTTTTGGAAACAATGATCCCTTTAGTAAACAGCTTGTTCTCAATCATGGACTGGACCCCTTCCATTTCTTCCAGCGTGTTTGCTGAAAACAGCAGCGAAAAATGGGCATTGACCACCAGCTGGCCATCAATAGCGATATTAAGCAGCAGGTTTTGGATCTCTTCTGCGATAATGGCATTGGAGGGGGAATTGTTGGCGGCACCTTCGTGCTTTTTCTTTTTCTTGTCCAGTTCTCGTTGCTGTTGCGCTTGCAGTGGAATGGTAATGACCTGATTGTAAACAATGGTTTCATAATCTTCCAATTCATTGATGAAGGTAAAATTATCAACCGCTGTTTCCGAAGCGGCTCCATTTCCGCCAAGTATTGAATAGGGTTCTATTTCTGAGGGCAGATCGATATTTTCGACATCGACATAGGCGATACTCTTGACATACCGATTGCCAACTTTTAGATATTCACTGGTACTTTTGATATTGTCAAATAACGGCACTTCTGAAAACTGCATTGACAAAACGCCTGAGATGTAAAATTCAAAATCTTTCTCAAAGAGAAATTCCGGTTCGCAGCCACTCTGATTCAACAACATAAACACCTTCTGGGACTTATCACGAAGCTCCTTAAAACCCTTTTCGGAAAAGCTGTAATGCTTGCTTTTCTTTTTCAGCTTGTCATCCACGATGTCGGTAAAGAGCAAAACAGTCTCAATAGTTTTAAACAATCTTCCGTCAAAATGCTCTGAATATTTTTGCTGCAGGAATTGAGGTGATGGCTCGGCGGTGTATTTCTTCTTCGTGAATATATCCAGTTTTTGAATGATCCTTCCCTCTCCTATGATCGACACGACCTGATTAAGTACCGTATGGAAGTTTAGGTAGTTATCCGGATCAGCAGAATACTGCTCAACGATGTTTTTGATCCTGATTCCGATAATGGGATTGCCGTACTGTCCAAACAGCACATCAAAATCCCAACTGAAATCCTTTCCGTAATCGTAACCGATAAACGGAATATCAAATGGGTGTTTTTTTGCTGTTGCCATTTTTTAAAATTTTGTTGTTAAACCTTTTTGGAAAAATGAAGATCTGATTGAAGTTTTTGGTCTTGTCGTAGAGTCCATATTTGTCCTGTCTTCTGAAGATCAGGTAAACGCCTCCTGCCGTAGCTGCCAATCCCACCAACGAACCGAGCAATCCGAATTTGGATAATATCAATGCGGCCACAACACCTGCGCCAATCACGCCTACTGCATAGATGATATACTTTCCTTTGAACCCGAAGAATACAAGAGGCTTTTTCAATCCTTTGTATAAATAGAAACCCATAACTTAGGCAAAGAATGAGGTTACGAACTCGGGAACAACGATTAAGAAGATCATCGCTCCGCCATACCCCAGGATTTCCTTGTTGACATCCTGATCACCGTTAGTCCATTTGTTATATACTCGAAGTCCGCCGATGAATCCAACTAGTCCTCCGACAGCTTTTAAGATCAGCTTAATCGGATCCCAATAGTCTTTAATGTCATTGGCTGCATTGGAGATAGCCGTAGCGCCACCCTGTGCCATTATAGGCGTGACCGCCACAAGAAGAAGTGCCACTGTAAATAATTTTTTCGTCGTTAAGTAACGTTTGCATTTGTGTTTCATAATACGTGAGATTTTATATTTGAATTGTGTTTTTGTTCAGAAAAAGGCATAGGACGTATGCTATCCGGCTAATGAAGCGGATCATTTGAAGATTTTTATATTTCGGTTTTCTTCTAGATCACTGAATGATAGACCTTGAATCCTTCACGGTCTGAAAGGACCTGCACCTGGGTTTCTGCAAGGCTTAGGAATCGGTTGAATTGCTGTTTTAGCTTTAAATTAATATCCTCTTTCTTATAGTCAGAATGAACATTCTCTTCTTCAGAAGGAGCTGCTAACAACTCTTTTATTTCATCGATTTGAATATTTTCTTGTTCAACCGAACGGTATTCCGGAATTTCTTGTGGCTCTTTTGAATGCCTAGTATTTTCAGGTGTAGTCTGAAATGCATCAATATCCTGATCCGATTCGAATTTTATGCGCCAGTAGTCGAGATCACGCGGTTCAATCGGCTCGTCTTCCATTGAAGGAAACAGCTCTTTTGCGCTGAATGAACGCGGTGTATTGAGATGCTCTACATCATCGATGCTGACTGATTTTATTTCGGTTTTGTTCTGCTCTGTAAATTCAGTCAGGGCATATTCTTCCGCTTCATTTTCTTTTAATGCAGCATCCTTTTTCAGAAAAAGGTCATAGACAATATTTCCTGCATAGTACAGCAGATAAACAGCCAGAATGGTTAGAAATATTTTGATCATTGTAAGTGTTTTTAAAATCGTTATATATTAATTTCAAGCATTTGATTAATGTGACCGATCAGTTCATTGAAAGGATTTTTGACCGCATATTTCTGCTCGTAGGTCAGTTTCCTTGTATCAATGGTTTGAAGACAGTTTCTTTTGAATACAGGACTTTTCAGCAGAATTCCGTATTTACTGATCTCAGCATCCATTCCTTCCTGGTTTTGATATTTATACCCCTTATCGTATTTAGACCTAATGAATATTCGCTCTGCCTGGCTTTCCAGCAATCCCAGAAAATTGATGAAAACCAGCGTTGATTTTGCGGAAACATTAGAATACTCAAAAGGGATCACGATAAAATCACTGTAAATCAGCAGATCACTATACCTGGCATCCAGCGTTCCGGCAAGGTCAAAAACATTGACCTCTTCACTTTCTTTCATTTCGATCAGATGTTCAAAATCAGAGAAAGGCTGCTCATTGTCCTCATCAATGATCTTGACCTCATATAGTTTCGGCAGTTCTGATTCTTCATCTTCGATCCATTTTTGATAAAAGGATTTCTGAAAATCAAAATCGAACACGTTGACCTTCCTTTCAGATATTCCCGAAATATAATTGGCAAAAGCAATGGCAAGCGTGGTTTTGCCCGTTCCTCCTTTTTGTGTTCCAAAGGTGATAATCATTTTTGTTACCGGTTTTATCTTTTTTTTCGTCGCTTTTTCAATTCGTTCTCAGATGGGTCTTTTGCTGTACTGGAAGACCTCATCCATTTAAACAGCATTTCGTTAACTGCTTGCTTCAAATCGTTTCCGGTATTGTTTTCCAATAGCTTTTCATTTTTCATTTCCGGATTTAGAAACTGCTGATATTGCTTTTCTCCGATCAATGGTTGCAGCTCTCCAACGAAGTGAAACCTGGAATGGATCGCGTAATATTTTCCTTCCTCGGATTTTACAAGGCTTACATCATCTCCACCTTGACTTTTGAGATATTCCTTTACATCATTTCTGATGGCATTGAATACTTCCCTGTTCTTCATCTTTTTATTCTCAAACAACATAAAATCCTTCAGCTCATTTTCCGGATATCGTTCTTTAAGATATTGTAGCATCACCATCCTGGTTTCCGCATTGTGAATGCCATAGTCTTTCAACTGCTCAAAAAACCTTTTATCCATCATGGTTGATGTGAATTCAAACAATTCTCCCATCTTCATGATCTCACTGCCTTTATGAACTGTTGCGGTCTTGTGATCGATCAACGTGTAGCCGAAAGGCATTTTATCATCCTTATGATGAAACACGATATCGATACCGAAAGAATCTCTCAATTTTTTCTGAAGTTCGCTTTCAAATTCAATCTCTGGTTTCCAATGGTCTTTATGCTTTTCTTCAGGGAGCATCGCCTCCTGTTTTCTGTAATCATCCACTCTGAAAACTTTGTTGGCATAAAGCTGCCTGTATTTTGAAAAAATGGCTCTGATCTGCTTAATTCGTTTCTCACTGTCTTTATTGCTAAAAACGATCTGATTCGCTAATAGCCTTCGCCGGACAATGCCGTTTTTTAAAATGGTAATGGATTTTCCATCATTTGTGTTTTCGGTAAGTTGGTAACCATTTCTGTTAAGCAAAGTTTTCAGCTGCTGAAAAGAGCCAATTTTGTAATTTAAAAGTTGATTTAACTTTTCCTCTTCATTTATTCCGTAACGTTTTTCCATCACCTGGGCCATAGCTTTTTGGGCTTTTAGCTTTTCGTAGCTGTCATAGATCTTTTTTCCGGTTTGTTTATTGACCCTTGTGGAAACTATATGGATATGATTATTCTCAGTATCCTTGTGAAAAATTACAATGTAGGGCTGTTGTCCGTATCCCATTTGCCCCATAAAGTCTGCGCTGATTATTGTAAGTTCTTCCTTGCTGTGCTCCTGGAATTTGGTAGAGATCACTGCGTGGAATTGTGGCTTTTGTATCTTATTGCTTTTGGATATCGCTTTCAGATAATTCTTGACTTGCTGCTTATTGCTATTTTCATTAATGAATGGCGGAAAATTCTTCATCAGCATCAGCTCTCCCTTTCCCTTCTCGATCTTCTTATCGTTGTACTCAACTCCGGGAAAGTTTGATCCCGCAGGTTTCATTAACTTGACGATCATTTTGAAAGCAGTCGACAGATGTTTTCAAATATTATATTTTGCCTAATTTTCAGTTTTGCTATTTCTGTGAGCTGTGCGGAAAATACTTCTAATTGACTTTCCGAGATGAACTTCTGTCCGTTAACCACTCTTGCCAACTGATTGACATTGGTTTCGATTTTTACAAAGATATTATCCTGCTTTTCAATGAACTCAAGAACTTTTCTTCTTTCATCATCCATTATCCGGCGTTCAACACAATCGATAATCAGACTGGTCAGAGAAATATTTTTTTCTTTGCACAATTCCTTCCAGTTTTCCTTTCGCTCCTTTTTGATTCTGAAAACAACCACAGAAGATTCTGTACTATCATCTTTATTCATGGCACACTCCAACTGGCAATTCCATTGACGCTTTTTAAAATATATGTTCCTGTCGAAGGAGGTGCCGGAATTATTTCTGATGCGAAACCAAATGAACCATCAGCTTTTGCCACAACTTTTTTTGTATATGATGCGTCGCCGTCTGCGTTTGGCATCTGGGAAGGTGTAACGCTTAATTTACCATTAATATTTAACCACCTTTCGGAAAAATCCCCCGAGATAAGGGCAAACTTGTAGTCGGTATAATTGGTTGTGATACTATCCCAAAAAGCGTTTGCATTTGTGTTAACCGGTGTCGAATGAATGGCCAGCTTATTACTGACGCTTCTGTCTCCGACGGCAGGACTTCCAGCACCAACGCCAATAAAAATATTATTAGAGCCTGTCCGGTTTCCGGTTCCTGAAAGGTAACCGATTGATATATTGTCATTGCCTGACGTGATATATGACATGGCGCCTGGGCCTATACCGATATTCCTGTTACCGGATATAGTTCCGTTAGCAATACCGTTTAATGCCGAAACACCCATTCCGTAATTTAACTTACCGGTCACCTTTCCCTGTGACATTGCGTAGGCAAATGCTGAATTTCCTTTACCGGAAGTGATGTTGGAATCTGTCGCCACGATGGTATTGTATTCACCTGTGATCGGACTTCTTGATTTTCCCAGGATATAATTTTCTTTCTGGTCAAAATCGAGCTTAAGAAAGTCCTTTACGATAATTTCAACCGTAGAAGTATTGCCTCTAAGTGTAACCATTTCCAAAGAGTCATCCTTAGTCAATGCATTCCATTGCTGACCGTCAAAACAATACAATCCCGATTTCGTTAGTTGAGCTGCCTGTCCTGTTGGGCTGTTTGCAGGCGAGGTGACGTACACAATGGCCCCTTTTTGTGCGGTGGAATATGTCTTTGCAGACAATTCATCGCCGGTAATTAGTGGCGGAATGATTCCGTCAAAATGATTCATTTCACCTGGTTTTCCAACCACTTCAAGTGTTGCTTTCGGAAACTGAGTATTAATGCCGACCTGTCCTGAGACCGATATCGACATAAGGCTAAAGAAAAAGTAGACAAGTGTTTTCATCTTTTTTTGATTAAGATTTCTGTTGCAAAGTTGGAACATCAAATCTCTCAAAACAATAGCTTTGAAGGGACTTGGGCTATTTAAAGTCAGTCCGGATTAATCTGAAATCTGTAAAGATTAAAAAAGAATAATTTGGAATATTATACCAGATTTTAGAATAACAAAAGACGAGTTCCGAAGTCTTTCCCCCTTTTGCAAAAAGGCAAGATCGTCTTGGATGTCCAACTTGAAAAGTGTATATACAAAGACACATCTTGCAAAGTAATACTTCTGATTTTTTCAGAGCTCTTAAAAAGATTTTATTTGACTGATTATTAATAAGTTGCAATAATTACTATTGAAAAGAAAAGAAAGCGGAACGGTAACGAATTCAAGGTTGCTTAATTTTTGAGCAGCATTGACAATACTCTGCTCAATTTTTACGCAGGTTGTGAAAGAAGCTGCTTAATTTTTGAGCCAGGTCGGCGTTTTCTTGTAACATTTTTGAGCTGGTTTTTGAAAAGGTGGCGCAATTTTTAAGCAGGAGTATGACGATCCGCTTTACACTTGTGATAAAGTTATGGAATCTGGATGCTCAAATTTTGAGCACGCACTTAAATATCCTGCTCAATTTTTACGCAGGATTAGTGTTGGGTTGCTTAGTTTTTGAGCAGGTTTTAAAATAATCTGTGCACTTTTTACGAAGGTTTCCAGTTGACCTGTATTTAAATCACGCAGGTTGATGATAGATGATCCATCAATCTCTTATACGAAGATTGATTATATTTGAATTACTTTGAAGTTTTAAAGTGGAATAACTTTCAGCAAAAGAAGCCGATGAATTACCAGACATTTGAACCGGATCAGAACTTGACAGCATTTATCAAATGTTATTGGACATTGGAAAGCCCGAAAGCGGAAACGCCTGAAAAGCAAATCGTCGTTCCTGACGGATGTATGGAGATGATCTTTCATTATGGCGATCTGTACAAACAATATTTAGATAATGGGAACAGCATTATCCAGCCCAGATGTTTTGTTATCGGGCAATTGACTCGACCACTTGAGATCGAGCCGACTGGCGAAACCGGAATTTTCTCCGTTCGCTTTCATCCGGAAGGATTTTTGCCTTTTATCGCCATTCCGATAAAAGAGATGGAAAATACCGCCGTTTCATTGGAAAAGCTGTTTGGAAAGGATGGACAGGAAATTGGGCAACAGGTCCTAAATGCCAATTCCACTTCGGAGAGAATAAAGCTTATTGAAATATTTTTACTTAATCGTCTGACTGATACAGAAACCATTGACCGCATTGTAAAATCAACCGTTGAAACCATTATAACAGCCAACGGACAAATCCCGGTTGACGAACTGTCTAAACTTAACAAAGTCAACCGAAGACAATTGTTACGCAAATTCTCTTCAGCCATCGGTTTGAGTCCCAAACAACTATCCAGGACTATTCGATTGCAGACTGCCCTCAAAATGTTGCTGAACGATCAGTTCTCCAACCTCGCAGAACTGGCTTACGAAAACGAGTATTACGACCAGGCACACTTTATCAAAGAGTTTAAAGAATTTACAGGATCTACACCCAAAGAATTTTATGGTAATCAGCTCAAGATGTCCTCGCTTTTCTACGGAACGGGTTAGACTTGTCCCATTTTTACAATTTTAGTTTTCAAAAACATCGCAACTTTGCGAAATGACAATTCATTTAATGAGCTAGAATTATGAAAACAGGAGCAAAATTTTTTATTACGGTTGTTAGTCTGGCTATTCTTTATGCCTGGACAATAAAAAGTACAAACGATATTCAAAAAGCTGAATGGCTCATCGGTACGTGGGAAAATAAAACACAAAGAGGCAGCATCTATGAAACCTGGACCAAGGCTCGCAATAATGAATTTTCGGGAAAAAGTTATAGCATAAAAGACAAAGACACGATCGTTTTTGAAAATATCCGACTACTGCAGGAAAATAAAAAGTTGTTTTATATTCCGACTGTTAAAAATCAAAATGAGGGTTTACCTGTCCGTTTTGCTGCCAAGAGCATTTCAGAAAATCAATTGGTCTTTGAAAATCCACAACACGACTTTCCCCAGATCATCGCTTACACCAAAATCAATTCCGATTCGTTGATTGCAGAAATTTCAGGAAGAAAAAACGGACAGAATCGCAAACAAACCTTTCCAATGAAAAGAGTGAAAAGGTAAAAACGTAGATAAGCTTGGTCAATTAAAATTCAAATATATAACGGCAAAAGTTTCTATAAATCACCACCTCCTTGACCGTCAGGGATATCAAGATCTTCTAAAGAACTTTTACCGCCTGGAGTATCTGATTTTTTGATGACACTGATCTCTCCATTGAGCTCGATGACAATTGCCAAAACATCATCTAACTTTTCAATTCCGTCCTGACGCACTACAGCGTTGATCTCATCAACCGTTATGGCCTCGGTGTTCATATTGTCTTTGAGGTATTTGCCTTTATAGAACAGTAAGCGTGGAGAGGAATTGATCAGGTGCTCCATTTTGTCCGATGTACTTGCCAATTTTGCGAACAGGTATTGTAAAGCTATTATCAGAAATAAGACCATTACACCTTCTGCCAATGGAACCATCGCAAGCATCATATAAGCCAATGTGGAACCCAGAGCGACCGTGACCACAAAATCAAAAGCATTGAACTTAGCCAGGGTTCTTTTTCCTGAGATCCTGATGAAAAGGAATAGAATGACAAAAGAGGCAATGGTCATCAATGCGACCTGTCCAAGCTTTTCCCAATTTTCGAACAACAAATTTTTCATTTCCCATTTTTATCGTTAGTGTTGATAAAATAATGCCAGAAATGACTAGGGACGAAAATGGTCTTCACACAAATGTTTTATGGTGTAATCTCTTCCGTCAAAGTTGTTTTTAATTCAATGTTTCTCCAAATGTGATTAAATTACTATCGGGGTCAAGAATAGAAAATTCCTTTTGTCCCCAAGGTTTTTCCGTTAAATGACCATTGGGATGTATCGGAACTTTATTTTCAATGAAAATATTGTACAAATTTTCGATAGATGTGGTGCGGATATAAATCTGTCCATAATTTTCGGCCGGAACAAGGTTTTTAAATTCAAAAAAATGCAATTGCAGATCATCTCTTTGTAGCATTAAGTAATGATCAAATTCATTTCCGAAAACGGTGAAGCCTAATTTTTTATAAAAATCTAAAGTCAATTCTTTTTGCCTCATTGGTAATTTTGCAATAATATCAGTAATCATTTTTTTTCTTTCAAATTTCCATAATTAATCTCGAAGCAACACTTGATTGAAATCAAAAAATCACATTAGCCCTTACCCGGCTCAAAGTTTCCTGGCGCATTTTCAGATAAGAAGCAATCATATTCAGAGGGAAAATTTTAATGATCTGAGGTTTATTGTTAAGGAGGTGATTATATTTTTCAGTCGGGTTCAGATTGCTGTCATAAATATGAATTTTAGCAGACAGCGAATTAAAGATCTTGTTGAGCTGCAAAAAGTTTTGAGAAATCGAAATCAGTTTGTGTAAACTTTCCAGTTTTAGCTCTACAACTTCAGATTTAGCGAATGCCTTTATGAATGTATTGGATGGAATATGATTCGTCAAACTATCAAAATTGAACACCCAATCATTCTGAATATTTAAATCAATAATTTTTTCTTCATCATCGATCTTTTGGACTTGAAAAAGAGCTCCGGCCTTGACAAAGAAAATCGATTTTGAAATTTCACCTTCGGAAAGAAGGATTTCATTTTTTTCGATGGTTTTGATTTCAATATTTTGATTAAACAATTGAACTTCAAAATCCGAAAAAATGCCCAGGCTTCTTAGCATATTCTATAATTAACGATTAGCTATCAAATTTACATAATAATCGCTACTCTTCAATTTCATTCAATCTTTCTCTTTAGAAAGTCGTTCGGTATTATATATGGAATATAATAGAACCATTATGAAAGTTTAACGACTACCAACAGCAACTAACAAGGTATTGCCCAAAACGGAGTGATGTTGCGATGTGCTGATTACACATGCTCACCTTTATCACATTGTGCAGCGATAAAATTTGAGATATCCTGCATTAATGATGGAAACAGTGCCTGTGGTATCGAGTGCCCCATACCTTTTTTGATGATAAGCTGACAGTCGGGTATATTGTTTTTTAAATCAATCGCATGTTCCATATTAAATAATGGATCTTCGTCCCCATGTATAATCAGTGTAGGTGCCTGAATACCCATTAGAACATTTGGATTAAATATATAAGTTACGAGGGCGATTATTTGGTGATAAGGTCTTACTGAAAGAGATTGTCGAATTTCATCTTCAATAATTAGCTCACGCTCCCTTTCCTCACTAAGGATATATCTGCTGCCGTAAATAGCTTTCATAAAGCCTATTTTTTCTTTCAAATAGGCTTCCCGGTTACCTTTGAAATTAACAGATGAGCTGGTCATTTTTTTTACCAATGCATCATCAGGCTTTGGAAGAGCAGGATTAAAGCTTGAAGACATCAATAAAGTCAGTGTCTGGGTCATTTCCGGATACCGTGATGCAAATAACTGTGCTATGATGCCACCCATTGAACGCCCTACAATATTCGTGCTGCGGATGCCAAGTGAATGCAATAAATCTTTTATATCATCTGCCATATCCAATAAAGAATAAGGGACAGGATATTTTTCTGGATGCTGTAGAAAATCATTCAGGGAAAAACTATACCTATCGTCGCTATCATAGGTAGTAAAAGTACTTTTACCACAGTCTCTGTTGTCAAAGCAGATCACGCGAAATCCTTCTTCCACAAGCTTATGACAAAACGGAAGTTCCCAACGGGTCATTTGTGTATTTAACCCACTGATAAGTACGATAGTTTTGTTGTTTTCAGCTCCAAATATTTCATAATAGATGGTAGCATTTTTTAGCTCGATATACCCCATAAATAATTTACTACAGTGCAATTTCTAAAGGTAAAAGCCTTGAATCCAATATGGCAGCTGAGCGATGTCCTGTGATTTTCATATAATCCGGATTCTGCTCGAAAGCAAAAAAATCTGATACACTTCTTTGTCTAATCAACATGCAGACATCCCATTTTTCGTCCTGAGGACCTATCAAAAAGCGGTCTCCTTTTCCAATGAAAAGAATCTCTCCGCCACTCTGCTCTACAAAAGGTTTGGCAAGGTCTACATAGAGCATAAAAGCTTCGTAACCAGAGATTCCCCTTGCGGGTGCAATTTCAGGAAACTCGGAATAATCAGCAATTTCCTTTAAATGTATCAGATTTAAATTTACGATTGACCCTTGAATATTTTTTAACATAAGATCCCGGCCGGCTTCGTAGGTTGGATATAAATAGGTTTTGCTTTTCATATCAATATATACTTTTTATTCTACTTTGCTCCTCCTTCAGATCATTACCGGCTTTCAGCACCTTCTTTTTGTAGTCTATGATTTTGTTCTCCTCCAATGGAACAATAATCACATTTTCAAAAACAAAACTCTCCTCTCCTAGCCGATTCCAATCGTCCTGTAAGTTCCTGTTATCAAATTGTCCGTTGTTCAGCTCAAATTGGATTCTGTTAGAAAGTGCTCTTAAATTAGTACTCTCTTTGATAAATATTTTATTTTCTGCATTATTCAGAATAGTTAATACACCCATTAATGGTTTCGTCCCCAAAAACTCAGTCTTTAATTTTTTTCTGTATTTTTTGTCCATGCTTATTTATTAGATTTAAAGATCGCCTCCTAATATTTTCAATTGTCCGGCGAAAGCACTCAAGTTTTCTGTTGCAATTCCGTCTAATAGCTTTTTGGATATGTGCTCCGCCGTAGTGGTAGCTTCTGTAAAAATTCTTTCTCCGGCAGAAGTGAGTTTTACATAACTCACCCTTGCATCTCTATCACTATTTTCCTTCGCTACAAGTCCCATTTTTTCCATTGGTAAAATAATCCGCGTAATGCCAGAGGCAGTTAAGCCCGTACGCTCTGCAAGATCAATTCTTTTTAAACGATTACCGGGTGCATTACTTAAAATATACAGGATCATATAGTCAGTAAGGCTAATACCATGTAGACTTAAACCGTCAAACTTTTTTGTAATGACGGATTGAACTTTTAAAATATTGAGAATTATACTTATTTCTTTCATTTTATATTTGTATTATATTTGATTAATCAAGTATTTTGCAAATATAGCTATAATGTTTATTATTGCAATAGCATAAGCAAATCATTTCAGATATATGTTTACTGTGTCGTGTTCATTTAGTGATTATCATGTAACAGATTGATTATTACGATTGTCATTAGTATATTAACCACTAAATATTTCAGATGAAAAAGTCATTTCAGATCATCAAGTTGGTATTGCTCCTCTCTGCAGTGTTATTTTCAAACCAGGCGATTGCTCAATTACCAACTGATAATCGTTTAAAGACGCCTTTGGATTCATTGGTACAGCGTTCGGTTTCTGCCTTTATGCAAAATAATTCCAGAGTCGGTATTTCAGTCGGTATCATAAAAAATGGGAAGAAGTTTATTTATAATTACGGCTCGACTGAAAGAGATAAGCAGGATCTTCCGACAGAACATACCGTATACGAACTAGCTTCCATCACAAAGACATTTGGTGCTACGCTACTGGCAAAGGCCGTTCTCGACAAGAAGGTAAAAATGAATGATGATATAAGAAAATATCTGAAAGAAGATTATCCTAACTTCGAATATAATGGAACACCGATCACTTTGCTGAATTTGGCCAATCTTACTTCAGGACTACCTAACTGGATGCCTGATAAGGATCTATTTGGAAAGGCAAACCCGGACGATATACCTTACATTTTGGATTCTGTCCATACGGTATATAGCAGACAGGATTTCTATCGGGATCTGCATCAGGTGAAACTTAAAGCTTTGCCGGGAAGCATTTCGAGACATTGCAATACTGCAGCACAATTGCTTGGATTTATAATGGAGGATCTTTATAATGACAGCTATGAAAATCTTCTAAAAAAACATTTTGTAAAACCATTAAAAATGAAAAATACTTGTCTGCTGAAATCCGGAGAAGTCTCATTAAAGATGGCAAAGGGCTATGACGGTAAAGGGCGAATAATGCCGATAATTGATTGGGAAGATCTTAGAGTAGCAGCCAGCATTGCATCTTCCACTTCGGATATGTTGAAATATATGGTTTTCCAGTTGAATGAAAAAGATCCTGTTGTAGCCCTTAGTCATCAGCCTACTTTTGGCAAGATTGAGGATGGTGCCATTGCACTGAACTGGAAAGTAAAAATAACAGAAGATGGCAGGAGAAGTATCTCACATACAGGTGGAAGTCTGGGATTCAGCAGCTATATGGTCTTTTATCCTGACTTGAATTCCGGTATTGTTCTCTTATCAAATGAGGCAGATCCAGGCACCCAAAATGAACTGATAAATTTGGCAGATAAGATAATGATTCCTATAACGCACGGATCAACCGGAAGGTAAGGTTTATCCTTGGCCCCATTTGCAATTTGGATTTAGCAATCCTATGCTCCCAATGTTCCTGAAGATCTCCCTTCATAATAAGCAACGAACCGTGAGGAAGAGGCAGACTGTATTTACTTTGATGATGATCTTTTTTCCTGAAATCAAAATTTCTGGTTTGTCCGAGACTGATCGATGCGATAACAGGTCGTTTACCATAACGGCTCTCTTTATCCCTATGCCAGGCTACTGAATCATTATTGTCACGGTAAAGATTCAGGAGAACACCATTGAATTGATAGCCGAATTCTTTCTCTATCCTTTCTTTTAGTGAAAATAACTCAGGAGTCCAGGAATTGGTACTTGAGGTATTGCTGTCTGCTGCGTCATAAGTTTTTCTATCGTCTCTATACCAGGCTGTTAATCGGGGTGTTATTACTGTTTTGTCATACATTTTCTGAGTACGCTGTTCCCACGGTGCAGAATGAAGCAATTTATCTTTTAAAAGATCAGCTTCTTCCCTATTTAAAAAATGTTCCCTGAACTCCAAAAGGTCTTTTGGAAATTCATATAATTCTTCGGAATTGAATAAGGTTAACTGCTTCATAATCTATAATTCTTTTTATGTTACCTTCTGCTCTAAAGCTCAATTCTTATCTCCGATTTTTTCTTTGATCTGTTTTATATCAGTTTTGATCTCTGCAATGAAGCTTTGAATATTACGTTCCGAAAACTCATCAGGCGCATATTCTTTTGTACTGATACTACAGGCAAATTCCCAGATCTCTCTGATCTCAGCAAGAGGAATCTTATAAGGCTCATAAAAGCTATTGTCAGCCTTAACCCAGATACCGTCTGCTCCATGAAACTGGAATCTTTTATAACTGATTCCATCATTAATAGTGATGAAAACGTAGGTTCTGTCCGTTTTCAGATCTGAAAGATTTTCGACATACTTGCCTACAATATAGGTTCCGTTCTTATACGGTGGCATTGAATCTCCGTCAGCCGGAAATGCCCTGAACTTTCCTCCCTTTAAGAATGGTAATGATATAGTATCCAAACCTTCTATATACTCCGGATCACTATAGCCGTTCAGATATCCCATGGAAGCTTTTTGGGGGATGATCTCGATCTGATCGTTGCCTTCATGATCTACTTTAATTGGTAAAACAATCCTGTTATCGGGAAGTTCCACAAGCTCATCAATGGAATATTTGCTGATATTAATGCTCAGTAGTAAGTCGATGCTGACATTGTAATATTTTGATATTTTAAGCAGGATCTCAAGGGGTGGCTCCGTTGCACCATCCTCATATTTCGCATATCTGCCGCGGGTGATCGAAAGATGGTCCGCAACCTTCTGTTGTGAGAGATTCAGCTTCCCTCTCAGATACCGCATGTTTTCTGATAAAATTGACATTGCTATAATTTATAGCAACAAATATAAGCATTTTTGATCCAAAACGTAATAATTTTGCGGTATGAATCGCGCAATTGCCCATATGGACCTGGACACATTCTTCGTCTCCTGTGAGAGACTGAAGAACGCTGACCTTGTTGGAAAGCCGCTTATAATCGGCGGTGGCGACAGGGGCGTTGTCGCATCATGCTCTTATGAGACCAGATATTTTGGGGTACGAAGCGCCATGCCGATCAAGATGGCGCTTCGGCTTTGTCCTGAAGCAAAAGTTATTAAAGGTGATATGGAGATGTATTCCAATATGTCACATATGGTGACAGAGGTTATCCAGGAAAAGGTTCCTGTATTGGAAAAGGCAAGTATCGATGAGTTCTACCTTGACCTTTCCGGTATGGACAAGTTCTTTGGCTGTTATCAATGGACTACCGAAATTGCAGAGGCTGTTAAAAAAAACACAGGACTACCTATTAGCTTTGCATTATCCACCAATAAGACCGTTTCAAAGATCGGGACCGGGGAATCTAAGCCTATAGGGAAACTTGAAATTCCGGAACAGAATATCAAACCCTTTCTGAATCCGCTTTCCATAAAGAAGATTCCGATGGTTGGAAATGTCACTTTTCAGCTACTATCCAGATTAGGCGTTAGAACCATTGAAACCCTATCGGAAACACCGGTTGAAGTTTTGCATCAGCTGATCGGAAAAAATGGAGAGGAACTCTGGAAGAAAGCCAACGGCATCGATGAGTCACCTGTTCTACCCTACTCGGAAAGGAAATCCATTTCAAAAGAAAATACTTTCTCCCAGGATACCATCGATATCAACGGAATAAAGAGCATATTATCAGGAATGGTTGAACAGTTATGTTTCCAGCTCCGTCAGGAGAAGTGGCTGACCTCTACTGTGGTGATAAAGATCCGTTACTCCAACTTTGATACGGAGATCAAGCAATACAGGATCCCCTACACATCGTCCGATCATACATTGCTCAGGTATGCATTAGAATTATTCGATAAAGTGTATTCCAGAAGGATGCGGATCCGACTTATCGGTGTCAAGTTCACCGGCCTGGTACACGGCTGTCACCAGATGAACCTGTTTGAAGATACGGAAGAACTTATCAGTCTTTATCAGACGTTGGATAAAATTAAAATGAGATTCGGTTCAGACAGCGTAGGAAGAGCTTCAGGATTTTTAAACCAATAAATTCCAATGTTTATCAATTGTCATTCATATCATAGCCTGCGATACGGCACCATCTCTGTTAAAGAATTGGTTCAGAATTGCGTAGAACTCGAGATCGGAGTAGCTGCCCTAACCGATATCAATTGCATTTCCGGCATCTATGATTTTCATAGGTTATGTGAGAAGAACAATATCAAACCTTTAATCGGAGTAGATATCAGAAACGATAACAGGCAGCATTACATCTGCCTGGCAAAAAATCAATCAGGCATCGGAGAGATCAACAGGCTTTTGACAAAACACAATTGCGAAGGAATCGATCTCCCACTTCATCATCCTAATCTGTCAAATGCGTTTGTCATTTATCCACTAAGCAATTATCCGGATAAGCTGAACAGAAACGAATTCATCGGGATACGCCCTGAAGAGATCAATCTTTTGATCAATCCGATTTTGAAAAAGTATCTGCCCAGAATGGTCATTTTACAACCTGTGACCTTTACGACAAAGACAGAATATACGCTACATAAGATCCTGCGCGCCATCGACCGGAATACGCTGGTCACAAAGCTTGATGAAAATGACATATGTGGACAAAATGAAAAACTGATTCCAACCGATGCGCTGTTAAGAAAATACCAACATTATCCTCAAATCATTGAAAACACCAAACATTTGCTGGAACAATGTCAATTTGATTTCGATTATAAAACTCCAAAAAACAAAAAGAATTTTACAGAAAGTAAAGACAGCGACATAAAGCTTTTGAAAGAACTCGCCTTCAATGGGTTCACCAAAAGATATTCTGATGATGACGGAAAGGCTAAAGCCCGGATGGATAAGGAGCTTAGTGTCATTGACCAACTGAACTTCTGTGCTTACTTTCTCATCACCTGGGACATTATCCAGTACAGCAACCGGATGGGGTTTATGCACGTCGGTCGCGGAAGTGGCGCCAATAGCATTGTGGCCTACTGCCTTGGCATAACGGACATCTGTCCGCTAGAGCTTGACCTCTATTTTGAACGATTCCTTAATTTAAACCGTAAGACACCGCCGGATTTCGACATTGACTGGAGCTGGCAGAACAGGGATGCGATCTTACAATACATTTTTGATAAATACGGAAAAGACCACGTGGCATTTTGCGGAACGAACGTTGAGTTCAAATACAGATCTATTTTCCGCGAAGTGGGTAAAGCATTCGGTCTTCCCAAAGAAGAGCTTGATGAACTGGCTACCAAATCCGTAGAGCAGCACGACATCAATTCCATATCCAGATTGGTCCACAAATACGGGAAATTATTGGAAAAGTTTCCCAACCAGAGAAGTATGCATAGCTGCGGGATTCTAATTTCCGAAGAACCCATCACCAATTATTCAGCATTGGAAATGCCTCCGAAAGGATTTCCGATCGTCCAGTTCGATATGCACGTGGCCGAGGAAATTGGTCTTGAAAAATTCGACATTCTTTCTCAAAGGGGTCTGGGAACCATCAAAGATACCGTAAGCTTAATTGAAGAAAAACGAGGCATCAAGGTCGACATACGTGACGTCAGCTTGTCAAAGGACGAAGAGAAATGCAATGAATTTCTGAGCCGTGGAAAAACGATAGGCTGTTTCTATATTGAAAGCCCGGCCATGCGCGGGCTGCTCAGAAGATTGAAATGCAACAATTATAAAGTATTGGTGGCGGCGTCATCAATCATACGTCCGGGTGTAGCACAAAGTGGAATGATGAAGGAGTACATCTTCCGACACAATAACCCTGATCAATTTGAATATTTCCATCCTGTTTTTGAAAAAGAACTGGGAGAGACTTACGGCATTATGGTTTACCAGGAAGATGTTATAAAAATAGCTCTTCATTTCGGAGGCCTGTCCCCTGCCGACGGAGATGTCTTACGTCGTGCGATGAGCGGTAAAGGGCGTTCGCTCTCTGCGCTGCAAAAAGTCAAAGACCACTTCTTTGAATCCTGCAAAATGCTGGGCCACCCTGAGCAGCTCTCCAAAGAGGTCTATCGGCAGATAGAATCCTTTGCCGGCTATTCATTCTGCAAGGCCCACTCTGCATCCTATGCCGTAGAAAGCTACCAAAGCCTTTATCTGAAAGTGTACTATCCTATTGAGTTTATGGTTTCAGCGATCAATAATGGCGGCGGCTTCTACAGAACAGAGGTATATGTCCACGAAGCGAAAATGTCAGGTGCAAGTATATTAAACCCCTGTGTCAACCTAAGTGAATACCAGACCACGGTTTACGCAACTGATGTTTATTTAGGGCTGATGCATATTGAAAAGCTTGAAAGCAAAATTGCAGTTTTAATTCCTGAAGAAAGAAAAAACAATGGTTATTACACATCATTGGAAAACTTTGTCAAGAGAATCCCCATTGGTATCGAGACCTTACAAACTTTGATATTCATAGGCGCATTCCGGTTTACCGGTAAGCAAAAGCACGAATTGCTGATCGAAGCCAGATTTCTTTTAGCAGGAAACAGGCCGATCTTTAAAGACGTGACGTTGTTTGAAGAACCGCAAAAAGAATATGCCCTACCAAAAGTACAAAGACATCACTTGGAAGATGCATTTGATGAAATTGAAATTTTAGGATTTCCGGTTTCGGTAAGTCCATTCGACTTATTACAAACGAAATACAGGGGCAGCGTGATGGCCAAAGATCTGACGAAATACCACAAAAGACAGGTCAAGATGCTGGCCTATCTGATCTCCAGGAAACACGTTCCCACCAAGAGAGGCACCATGTTTTTTGGAACGTGGATCGATGCGGAAGGAGAGTATTTTGACACGGCCCACTTCCCGGACAATTTACAACAATATCCTTTTCAGGGAGGTGGATGCTACTTATTGTTAGGAACCGTGGAGGTAGATTTTCACTTCCCCACCATTACCATATTAAAAATGGCAAAGATGCCATTCATTCCGGATCCTCGATACACTTTGGATAAAGACAAAGCATATGATGCATACAATAATATCCGGGAAGATGTCAGTATGACTTCCAGAAAGCCTTATCCCCAGGAACATGAGATAGGGCTGCCTAGAAGAAAGATGAGCTAAATTATTAACAATGAATTTTATTTTATTTATTAGTCATTACATTGTAGGTAGGATCTTCAATAATATTGACGTCAATTACACTTTCTGCATTTTTAAGCAATTGTCTGCAATCCCTGCTTAAATGTTGAAGATGCAATTTTTTACCTTGAGCATGATATTTTTCTGTAATTTTATTCAAAGCTTCTATGGCGGACATGTCCGCTACCTTACTTTCCTTGAAATCTATCACTACTTCATCGGGATCGTTGACCACATCAAATTTTTCAAGAAAAACTGCAGTTGAACCAAAGAAGAGAGGTCCGAAGATCTCGTAATGTTTCACACCCTTATCGTCCACATATTTTCTTGCTCGGATACGTTTAGCACTTTCCCAGGCAAATACAAGTGCCGAAATAACAACTCCGATCAAAACAGCCAGTGCAAGATTATGCAGAAGGATCGTAATGATAGCTACTAAAATACCTACCAGGATATCGGATTTGGGCATTTTTGTTACAATTCTGAACGATATCCATTCAAATGTCCCGATTGCCACCATCATCATTACACCGACCAAAGCAGCCATTGGGATCTGTTCAATAACCGGTCCGCCTACCAGAATGATAACCAGGATCGTCACAGCTCCGATAATTGCCGAGATCCTTGTTCTTGCCCCGGCATCGATATTGACCAAAGTCTGTGCTACCATTGCACATCCGCCCATACCTCCAAAAAAGCCATTGGTGATATTTGCAATTCCCTGTGCGCAAGCTTCCTTATTAGAGTGTCCTTTGGTATTGGTAATTTCGTCTACCATATTTAAAGTAAGCAGTGATTCAATGAGTCCTACACCTGCCATAATCGCTGCGTAAGGAAGTATTATTTCCAAAGTTTCTATGTTAAATGGAATGTTGGGAATGTGAAAAGACGGTAAAGATCCGCTTACTGATGCTATATCAACCACCTTTTTTGTATCTATATCTAAAAAATAGACCAGGGCAAAAACAACAATAATCGCCACCAATGAGGCCGGAACCGCCTTGGTGATCTTTGGAAAAACAAAAACGATAGCTATGGTCAGGACGGTCAAACCTGCCATTATTGCCAACGCAGAACCTTCCATCCATGAACTTACTCCGTTTTCGACCACTTTAAACTGAGCCACCTGTGCCATAAAAATGATCACTGCCAGGCCATTTAGGAATCCGTACATCACAGGTTGTGGTATCAGCCTTACAAATTTGCCGAGTTTTAATACCCCTACCAAAAATTGGATAATTCCCGCCAAAACAACGGCCGCAAAAAGATACTCGACCCCATGAGAGGCGGCTAACGCAATCAAGACAACTACAGTAGCTCCGGCACCACCGGAAACCATTCCCGGTCTGCCGCCAAGAAACGCAGTAACGATTCCCATTAAAAAAGCGGCATATAAACCCGTCAAAGGAGATAACCCGGCCAGGATGGCAAATGATAAAGATTCGGGAATCATCGTCATAGCAACGGTTAATCCTGCTAAGACCTCATTTTTGATATTGACGTTTCGGAATGATTTTAAATTTAAAAGAGTAGTCTGCATAATATATAATCTATGTGTTATCCCAGAGAAAATTATGGGATCAAATGATTTAAAGTTTATTTTAAAGGTGTACGAAAGAATATCCAAAAAGAATTTCGGATAATAATATGAATTAGAAGCCTGCTAAATTAAGGCGGTGTAACTTGAGAAGATGTAGTTCTGAATAATGTCATATTGTTTGCAAACGTACGAAAAAAGCAGGCTTCTTGCAAGCCTGCTTTTTCTCTTCCGACAACTTCTATTTATATGGATAGTATTTTTTCTTCAGCCAGAGGCTTGCCCGCACCAATAATATCAGAACCGGAACTTCTACCAAAGGGCCAATAACACCCACGAAAGCCTGTGCCGAATTGATTCCAAAAACAGCAATGGAAACGGCAATCGCAAGCTCGAAATTGTTGCCGGTAGCTGTAAATGCGATGGATGCATTTTTGTCATACGGTACTTTCATCGATCTATTGATAAAGAAACTGACAAAGAACATCAGTACGAAATAGACCACAAGTGGTATCGCAACTCTGATGACATCCAGTGGCAGTTCTACTATTTTTTCACCCTTAAGGCTGAACATCAAAACAATGGTAAATAGTAAAGCATATAAGGTGATCGGAGATATTGCCGGAACAAATTTTCTGTTGTACCATTCCAGACCTTTTGATCTAATTAAAAAATATCGGCTTGAAAAACCGGCCAGAAATGGGATTCCTAAATAAATGAGAACACTCTCCGTAACATCTTTCATTGATACACTGACATTGAAATTTGCCAATCCTAATTTTCCAGGTAAAACATTAATAAATAACCAGACAAAAAAACTGTACGTGAATATCTGGAAAATACTGTTTAACGCCACCAAAAGAGCAGCATATTCTCTGTTTCCTTTGGCAAGATCGTTCCATACGATGACCATTGCAATACATCTTGCCAATCCGATAAGTATCAATCCTATCATATAGTCCGGTTCGTTTCTCAAGAAAATGATAGCAAGCACAAACATCAATATCGGACCGATGATCCAATTCAATATGAGTGAAATGCCGATTATTCTTTTATCCTTCAAAGCGAGTGGCAACAATGAATAATCAACCTTTGCAAGCGGAGGGTACATCATTAAGATCAATCCAATTGCCAATGGAATATTGGTAGTTCCCACAGAAAGTGAATTGGTGATATTTGTTATTTCCGGAAATATATATCCTATGCCTACACCGAACGCCATTGCAAGAAATATCCATAACGTCAGGTATCTGTCGAGAAATTTTAGTTTTGGTTGCATACTGTTTAATTAGTTCCTACGGTTTCACTTCTTCTTTCCATCAAAATGGTATCCCGCCATTTACTTCTCAAATTCCCTATCTTTTCACGGTGACCGATGATCCTGAAACCTGCGCTTTTATGAAGGCCTACCGTTGCTTCATTTTCAGGAAACATTCCGCTTTGCAGCGTCCATATGCCATTACGTTCACTATCTTCTATCAGTTTTAGCATTAAGTCTTTTCCGATTCCTTTGCCTTGATGATCATTGGAAATATAGATGCTTACCTCTGCCACACCGCCATAGACGCAACGGTCACTCACGGACGAAAGTGCGGCCCATCCAACAACTTCATCATTGATTACGGCTGCCAATCGGCTATGCTTTAGCTTAGCTCTGTCCCAATCTTCCCAGGTCGGAACAGTGGTTTCAAATGTGGCATTACCTGTTTCAAGACCCTGTCTGTATATTTCAGCTATTTCGGAAAAATGGTCCTTGCGTATTGATATTATTTCCATATTACTTTTTTACCTGTGAGAAAATATAAAACATTTCTGTAGCGATCTGAAGGCTTCTTTCTGCGTAAACTTTGGTTTGTTCCGGTGTGCTGTCCGAAGCTTTTGGGTCATCATACCTGATAGGAAATCTAGCTTCCGCCCCTATTACTAGAGGACATCCTTCATCGGCGTTGTCACAGGTCATGATTGCACCAAATTCATTTTTCGGATTAAATCCATTGCTGTATTCCTTCGAAAAGCAAATGATAGGAGCTTCATTGTCCGCATACTTAACTGCATAGACAGGATTTGGATGTTCAGTCAGCATCTGGATCTGAAATCCCTGCTCTTTTAATGTTTCAGCTATCTTGGGAAACATGGCAGTTGCTTCTGTTCCGCCGGAATAGCAGAATACATTTTTAATATTAAAATGGTAAGCCATCGTCTGTGCCCAGACCTGGGACAGATGACTTCTCCTGCTGTTATGGGTACAGATAAAATTTAGTCGAACAGGATGGTCAGCGATCGATTTACTTTGAATGTACTCCGCCAATGTCCGAAGAATAGTTTTTCTCTCCTCTGTAACAGATTCCAGTGATAGCGATTCTATTATAGTACGAATGTTTTTTTTCATTATTCTGAATTTATTGCAATGCGATTAAAGTTTTTACAAAATTGAGGACCCGATAAACCAGCTTAGTTTTAACTGAGTCAAGTGATCTTCATTTTTAAAGAATTTTTTAGCAACATCCGCCACCTGATGTGCAAGAACTACCACTATTTTTCGGAACCACAGATATATTTCTCTTTTCCTTTTCCGAAGGAATTCCACACGCATCCTGTGCCAGACAGGCAGTAGTTTTACTCTTCAGTACGAAAGTTTTCCCATTGAAATCCAGATCATACCTACCGATAGTGCTACTTTGATATTCTACTTCAACCACGTTATTCTCTATGCCTAACATCTCCTCAGAAAGCTTGATAATACTCAGCAATTTGCCGGGTTTTAACCGATGCTCATAGTCGTCTGCATTCCACAGTTGGAAATTCACTACTGATTCCTCGCGAACCACTCCACCACAATCAATAAATTTTTTACTGATCTGCCCGATCTCGGTGACATGGAAATGCTCCGGTACAAAAGTCCCGTCTTCTAATTGAAATTCAACATTTTCCAATAACAGCAAAAGCTGTTTAATTTCTGAAAGTTTCATTATTATACGATTTAATAATTATATATTGCAATATAACGATATTGAAATGACAAAAAAAAGGTTAACAACAGTCTCCAACCTTTACATCCTGCTCAAAAAACTGATTGAATAAACTTTGCATTTCGTTCCATTTTTTCTCGTCGATACAGTAGCAAACTGATTTTCCCTCTATCGTCCCCTTTATAATTCCGATACTTTTTAATTCCTTCAGATGCTGAGAAATTGTTGCCTGTGCTAATCCAAGTTCATCTACAAGATCATTACAGATACATGCTTTTTGATCAACGATATGTTGCAGGATAGCGATTCTCGCAGGATGTGCCAGAACTTTAAATAAAGCCGAAAGTCTATTGTGCTCGTCTGAAAAAATCTCTGTTTTGGTTAGTCCCATAATGCTAATAATATAATCGCAATATTACGATAATAAAATACATCAGCCAAAGATTATTATTAAAAATTACGTGGTCAGCAGAAATATAATGTCTCAAGGAACAATATAAAAAAAAATTCCGGCGTATTTGCTGGGATTTGATAATCAAACTGTAGTATGATCATTTAGAATCTGTGGGCTTATGCTTGTGCGGTATTAAGTCCGGATGCTTCGGTTGATTGGGAGGATTTACATTAGGACTTCGGTCTGGTGTGCCATCTTCCTTCTTAGGTTATGGTCCGGGCTTGATCAATTTAATAGTTTCCATCAAATAATTATAAATATTGAGTATATAAAAATACGGTAGTAATATTTCTTCTGGTTACGGAAACCGCAACCTGCATTGAAAACTATTTTTTAAGACTGCCCTCTGCCACAAACCATTCATTCAGATCTTTAAAATTATGATACATTAAAGAACAGTCTTCCACATCATGATATTCGTTTTTAATTTTTACTGCGACAGATTTTCCGTTTTTATCATTATCAAGAAAAAGTAACATCTTCTGGTAATTCATTAATAATTTTTCAGCTTTAAAAAGCATGGCTGTAGAATTTAAAACCAAACAATCGCATGCTGGTTCTGACTGACTTTCAAGATTCATGAACGTCAGATAATCAAAGAATCCTTCAAATACTGCAATGTCTGAGGTTCGGTCTTTTCCGATTTGAATAAACGTAATGTCTTTTGCTCCCAAACAGACTTTAGCATACCTGTTCCTTATTTCAAAACCATCGGAATCATTTTTAAATCCGATCCCGAAATATTTCCTGCCTTCCAGCTCATAATGTACTTCCCATACCCGTTTCTTCTGGTCAGCAACTTTTCGTAATTCCAGATATTGAATCAACGCAGGATGCCTGATCTCATTTATTTTTAAGATTCGCTGTTGATTTTCTGAGATTATTTCTTCGCTTAGACGTTCAGGATAAGAATGAGTTTCCAACGTTGAAAGATATCTTAATGCTTCCGAAACGGAACATTTCTTAATTTGCTGGACAATGGAAATTACATCGTAACTCTTCCCTGTTCCGAAATCAAAAGCCGCGTTCTTGATAAAATCCACGCAGAGACTCGGAATTTTTTCTTCCCTGTCCAGCGCAAAGTAAAAAGCGGTTCTGCGATTTTCTTTGGCAGGAAAAAGTCCGAATGACTCCAAAACAGCACGGATGCTGAAAGTTTTCTTGATCTGTTTGCAATTCATTTTTTTTCTTTTTTAAAGCACATTTCTATTAACCAAACCCTTTTAAACAAAAAATAACTTTTCCATCCTTTTCACTCTACTTTTAGCTATTTGGTGTGCTGCAGTCTTGGAAACCGTTTGGATGATTTTCGGAATGAGTCTAATTCCGACATAGAGATCAGTTCATTTCCGAAATTAAAATGAGTTGAAATCCGAAAAATCAGCTTTCCTGAAATGAGCGCAAATCCGTTTTCAATTACAATCAATTCTTCAGATTAGAATCTTATCCACAATCTTGAAATATAATTAACAAAAGCAAGCTTACCAGACTTTCCGGAACGAGTCCAATTCAGATATCTGATTCCTGATCCTTGTTCTTTTAACACATCATTAACATCAGCGAGTACAAATCCGAAACAGGAATGAGCGCTATTACGAAATACGGATGAGTGCTAATCCGAATTCATAAAATAACCGGATATCCATTCGGCAGCAGCTTCCCAACTTTAATTTCACGATAGAGCTTTATGATGTTGTCCTGAATTTCCATCAAAAAAAACTTCCCCTGGAATTCAGTGGATGGTTTACCCTTTAATCTGTTTGTCTTAATAAATTCCCTGAATGCTCTTTCGATGAGTTCCCGAGTCTGATGAATATTTCTATACTGATAGGAAAACTGTTGCATTTCATCCTCCCGTAAGCCATATCGCTTCCTGAAATACCGCAGTCTTCTGGTAATATCAGTGGTAGTAGTATCTGCATTTATCTTTTTTCCCGGAACAGCATCTATAAAATATGGTATGATCGAGATCATATCACCCTTATATTTGAAATGAAATGACAAATTATTATAGCGGTCAAGATGTAATCTCGCAGGCTTCAGAAATTTAAAGCACAGGTCATTGGCCGTCTTATAATTGAGCCCAAACTTTCTGTTCAATGTGGAAAGCTTCAGGATTGTCCCGGTCTGCGGTATTTTTGCCAACCATATCGCAAAGATGATATGCTTGTTGTTCCTGATGTTATAGACCAGATTATACAGCACATAATTATATTCAGGAATGACCATTAGTTTTTTAAGCCAGTAACTGCTGATCAGAAAGCTGGTATAACCACGGTCTTCATAGCTCGGTGTAGAAATAAGTCCTCCAAAAGTCCTGATCTCCCTTCCTTTTGAGTTCAAAGACGTATACCATCCCATTCTGAATTTCGCCAGAAACTCGTAGGCATCGATCACCTGCCTGCTGGAACCACTTGGTGAGATCTTCAGGTTTCTGATCTTCATCGAGGTAAATATGTTATTCTCAGTTTCAAACTCTTCCTCAAACAAACACAACTGCTGTGGACGGTCTTCCGGCCTGAACTGCTCGCTGCTGATAGTAGCTATGATATTAAAGATGACCCGAAGCGCATTGATCGGAATATCGGCCGCTTCCTGATCTTCAAATATAAAATCATCTACAAAACCATTTCCCAGCCTGATTCTTTCCGGCTCCTTCCCTGTCCTTGCTGTATAATCCTTTTTGACAAGTCTTCGGTCCTTCTGAGGAAATATCATAAATTTTTTATTTTTAATCACTTACTACATTCTAAAATTCACTATTGCTCTTTCGGATGTCTGATCTGAGGTATATTGTGTACGGTCAGCTTATCTGGAACAAGCTCGGAAGTGAGAAAAGGCAAAACATTCTTCAGGGATGACTGCCAATTGATTATGGGTCTTCCTGAAGCGCTTTTCCATTTATTTTTAAGCCAGCCTGAATACTTTGCCATAATAAGATTATCGAGTTCGAGATGATAAGCATCCAACGTTCGGGCATAGTCTAAGAACTCTTCCGGACCCGGCACCACTCTGCCGTCTATTAAAAGACTGGTAGGTTCTACAAGTATATTTTCATCAACGGTTACAGATAAATTATCCTTCTCATCAATTTCCACAATTTGTAAAACGTTCTCAGTCCGTCCAAAGAAATCGATAATACTTGATGCAGGTTCATTTTGAACCTTGTCAAAACCTGTTGGCTCTAAAGGGTAATTGACCATCAGCCTGCAAATTCCAGCGGCACCTTGCTCGCGATAATATTCGATCAAGCCAAATTTGCTGAGCTTTTCCCTGGTTCTTTTTACAGTAGCCCTGTTTAGGCCCAGCCTTTTTGCCAATTCGATATCAGAGATCGTAAACTGATACGCATCTTTTTGTTTAGCAACCTGAAGTAAATACAGATACAATGAGATGGCAGCCGTGCCGGGTTTCGTCTTTTCAACGAAAAGCCAGAACCTGTCGATGAGCTCAATATAGTACATCGTTATTTCTTTCCGAAAAGCTGTAAAGCCTTTTCCTTATCAATTATGATGATATTGCCGTTCTGGATGATCGCCTTGTCAAGAATGCCTGAAGATTTCACTTCCGATGCTTTCGAGACCGAGCATCCCAGAATCTTTGCCAGGCCTTTCAGCCCGTATTCATATTTCTTCTCAAAGCTCAGATTTTTCGATACCTCAAGGAATTCAGCCACGGTCAGCTGCCAGATCGGTGTTTTGGGGTCAATGGTTTTCTTTTCCATAGTTTTGATATTGAATGTCCGGTTATAAAATAGTAACAGTGCAAAGTTTCAAAATCAAAGAATGTAGTTTTCGGTAGTTCTTCGGTACTACCGAAAAATATCATTGCAAAACGTATGAATAAACACTCGATCAATAATGATAACTGTGGAATCAAATAATTTTACATCAATTTCACTGAAAAACACAAATAATGCATCCTGAAAACATCATTAGGACAAAAAAAATTATAAAATATGAAGAAAAAGATCAATTACTCATCAAGATCATCCAGATATTGATTAAAATTTTGTTGCAGCAAAGAAAGAAATTTACTCCTGTCCGTTTTCCGCAGACGAAGCTCCGCAAGAGTCTTATGATAATTCCCTAAATTAATATTCACCGAGCTTTCTGCCCATCTGAAAATTTCTGCAAGGTCGGAGTGACCGCCATTGAAACACTTGGTGAGATGAAGCGCATACAGCAGTTCGGTCAGTGCCACCTTAGGGGCTGTCCATTCGATCTGCTTAGGAATTTCCACATCTTTTCCCGGATAATCGCCGGAATTTATTTTGCTGCTGAGAAATTGCTCCAGCATATCATTGGCAATAATCTGCGAAACAAGGTGATCATGCGATGTTGAAAATTCCTCATCATAGCTGTATAGTTCAGGGCTGAGCTTCAGCTTGAAGTCAAACTTGAATCGTACAAAGTATTTCTTATCAAGATAGGTTGATTTCCGACGGTAATAGTTGATGAATTCCTTATACTCATGATAAAAATGCAAGAGGCCGGCTCTCTCATTTTCATAGTATTCCTTCAGAACTTCAGGATCCGCAAAAGGCTTTGAAGCTTCAATAGACAATACTTTAGAATAATAGATATAGATCGCAATAAATTTTGGCTTGGTCATCTTGAAGAACCAGATCTCTTCGCTCCAGTCGGCGAACTCGTATTGACGAAGCAGTTCTTTCAATTGCTTTATTGCCGAATCGGTTTCCATCAATATTTCTTCTGCCCGGCCTATAATGCTGTTGTCGCTCCTGTTGATCTGATCCAAAGCTTTGTTGAGATCTGACCAGATCTGGTCTATCCTTTTTCTAAAATGCTTTCCGTTCATACGTTTATCTTTAATGTTCACGTAAAAATCGGGTTAAAAACAGATAAAATCAATTGTCCCCTAGTTCCTGTTGCCTTTTTCTTATGAAATCAGTCGGTCTCATGCCGTTGATCTCAAGGAAATGGGAAGAGAATTTTTGACGGTTCGTCATGCCGCATTCAACTGCCAACGCGTCGATGCTGTAGTTCAGATATTTGCCATCCTCCAGCAAAAGCTTGGTGATATAGTTGATCCGCAACTGTTTAAGATAAGTTGGAAACGTAATACCCATATGGACATTAAGAACGTAAGACAGATGGGTGCGGTTACTCCCCATCATCTTAGCAACCGTCGGTACGGTCAGATTCTGCTCAAGAAACAGCTTCTGATTCTCGAACTCCTTCAATTTGTTCAGTATGTCTTTGATGATCTCAGCGCTGTAAAGACTTTTCTCATCTGTATGCAACGGAAGGTCCTGTGCGGGCTGCTGCCTTTCAGACTCCTGCAACCTGGTGAGCAGGTGCCGGTACTGAAGTGTGAGCCTCCTCTCCCTTTTCCGAGACCTCACAATGATATAAGACATGGAGATCATCCCGGTTCCCACTGCAATATATATCAATGCCAGGTCCTTGTCATGTTTTTTTTCAAGCTTCTTTTTCTCTTCCACCAGGGTATCGGTATCGTACTCACGGTAAAGTTTTGCAGAAAGCATTGCAAAATCAGCATTGATGATCGAATCCGCCTTCAGCAGCTGCCCGGTATAGTACAATTGACTGTCTTTATCTTTTTTGCTTTTTGCATCATTGATCAGGATCTCGTAATTGGATCTGATCTCTGGTGTAATAAAACGAAATTTGTTGACCAGTGAGTCCACTTTTTTAAAATAATTGATCGCATGAGTCCTGTCATTCTTTTGTAGATATGAATTTCCTATGTAAAAATAGACGTTCGTCAAAGAGGCGTGATCTTCGACACGGCTGAGAATATCCCTGGCAGCCGTCAATTCTTCCAATGCTTCCGCAGGCCTGCCCTGCCGAAGGAGCTGAATACCTTTACCTTTTCTGAATAATCCCAACTCGGGCAAAAATTCGCTTCTTTTTTGAAGCCCGGCCAGTCCAATATTAATCAGTGAATCCTCCTTCTGATAAAGATGTAAATGCTTGTAACAGGTGCTAAGCCTGTAGATACTGTTAAAATATCCTCTTTCATTATTGATCTTCACTGTTGTATTTTCATCTTCTTTTGCATATCTCTCAAAATAGTTAGCGGTTTCAATAAAATGCTCAACGGCTTGCTTGTAATAGCCCAGATAACTTTTGACCATCCCCAGGTGATACGTGATCTTGTTTTTGAGGTAAAGGTCCTTTGAATTCTTTGAATATTTAAAAGCAATGAGATACTCATCAAGGGCGGGCTTGTACTGCCTGAAGTTGTAGTAATAAACAATTCCTTTCCCGAGATATGACCTGGCGATCTTGTCATGATCACCATATTTTACAGCGAAGACGATCGCGCTATCGGCATATAATAATTTTCGTTCAGGCTTTTCACTGTAGTATATGGCCTCTTCGTAACCTCTGATCAGCTTCTTGAGATTATTTTCACTCTTTGCTTTATTCAGATAGAGGTTTACAAAGATCATTGCTCTTTCGTCATTTTCCTTATAGCCATTAAATAAAGCAGCAATTTCCTTATACGATCGTTCCTGTAATTGACGACCGTCAATAAAACACCAAAACAGATTAAATATCAACAGTAAAATCCTTTTATTACAGTCCATAACGATGATATATATCCAAATTTACTCAAAAATCAACAATTAAACAGCTGTTTCAAAACCTCTTACCGTCAAAGTATATTACTTTCTGATTATCAGGAATATAAACTAAAAAATACAGGGAACAATGTACCAATCATTCCGTAACAATGTATATTTCGTTACCACATTCGCTTTTTTTTCTGTGTCGACACATCTAATTTCGATGTCAGAATTCTACTAAACCCCGGCCGGGATAACTTTTTTAAAACCATCAAAATTACAAACCAAAATGAAAAAGTATATCTCAATTTTAATGCTGGCACCGGTACTAGGTATGGTATCGTGCGACAGGGAAACCACTAACACTGAAATGTCTGAGGACAATGTGCAACGCATCCAATACAAGAGCAAGCAACACAAAGCCGAATCCGAAAGAAGCCCGGAAGCGCAGATTGATTCCGCGTCAAAGGAAACAGGTGATGATGATGAACCGCAAGATGACAAGCAACATTGGAAAGTACCGATCGATTCAGTGTGGTAGCCTAAACTAAATGCAGACGATAAGTTTCAGTATGGAAGACCAGAAGATCACCCTGGCAACAGGTCGAAAATGCACCGTCAGCGGCGAGTGGGAAACACAGGGAAGGCTCAGCACGATCATATATATATCAAAGGGAGAGATCATGCCGGCCTACTGCGGCAGGAATGTCAAATGGATATTGATTAGAAAAGGATAAAGCATATATAAAAGCAGACCAATGAAAACCTTCAAGTCAAGATTTGTAGAATACGTCAGTTATTTTTTTATACTGCTGTTTTGCTATGCCAGTATAAGTAAGATATTAGATTTTGAGAATTTTCAGATACAGATAGGGCAATCACCCCTAGTAAGTGCCTATGCAGGCTTTGTGTCATATTTCACCATAATTTTCGAAATAGTAATTGCTTTTTTACTAGGTATTCCCACGACCAGAAGGATCGGGCTGTATTTATCAATAGGACTGATGGCAGCATTCACAGCTTACATTTATATTATTTTGAACTACAGCGAATTTATACCTTGTTCATGCGGTGGTATATTGGAAAAAATGGATTGGAATACACATTTTATTTTCAACATATGCTGTATTTTATTAGTCATTATCTCCTATTTTCTGGTAGAAATGGACAGAAATCAAAATTATAAAAGGACTATCTCGGTAGTTCTTTTTATATTGGTATTTAGTAATGGTGTAGTGGTATTATTGTATTATACCTCTGAATACATGATAAAAAAAGAAAACAATTTTATCAGGCGTTTTCCTCATCATGGCGTGGTTCAGATAGATAGTTATGACCTTAAATTCAATTCATTCTATTTCGCAGGACATGATAATGATAAGATCTACCTTGGAAATTATACATCGCCATTTCTTCTAACTGCACTCTCTAAAGATTTAAAATCTTATGAACAGTATCTACTTGAACCTGAAGATTATAGGTCATTCAAGTGGTCAAGTACGAAGATCAAAGTTGCTCCTCCGTATGTATTTTTATACGATGGGAAGATTCCTATAATTTACAAAGCTTCAATTGGGCAGACTCAAATGAAGATCATTAGTGAAAACGACGCTTATTTCAGTGATCTGGAAAATATCGACAATGATCATATCGCTTTACGATCCAAAAGCAGTGCTAGCGGTTCTAATACACTGGGAGTATTAAATCTTTCAGAAGATAACCGGGTAAAATTGAACGATACCTCGTTGGATGGAAACGGACTGTTTGAGACCGATGGACAACTATTATACAGTCCGTTCAGTGAGTCATTGATCTATGTTTATTACTACAAAAACCGTTTTGATGTTTTTGATAAAACCATAAGTCAAAAATTGATACATCATACCATTGATACGATTTCAAGGCCTAAAATCAAAGTGGTCGAAATGAAAAATGGTATAAAGAAAATGGCTGCACCGCCACAGATCGTCAATGCTTATGCAACTGTTCAGCAGAACATTTTGTTTAATAAATCGAATTTGATCGGAAGATATGAGCTAAGAAAACACTGGAAAAAGAATAGTGTTGTAGATATGTACAACATCAGTAAAAGAGAATATCTGGGAAGTTTTTACGTCGAAAACCGCGGTGACAATAAGATGACCCAAATGTTGGCAACCGATCAGTTCTTCTATACATTGATCGGAAGCGAAATTGTCAGATACCGCTATGCGCAAGTGATATCAAAACAATTTACTAGGGAAAGCCCAAAACCTATAAAAGAGTAGGCAAAAACTAAAATTACTTTATTATGAAAAAATTCATTTTACCTGTATGTATAGGATTACTAGCTACAGGAGCAGCATTGACAACTCAAAGTTTCAAAGCGCATAACAGCGCAATTGTAGATGGACACATGCTGGATGTCTCAGATCCTGCCAATCCAAAATGTGTCAATACATTTATTGAATGTTCAACCATTCCTTCGGCTTTTGCCTGTCAGGATGGAGACGGTAACGTTTTGCGTGAACTTCAGGGAACCAGCTGCCCTGAGTCACTTTACAGACCATAATAAACAATAAAAAGAGCTGTCTTATGGCAGCTCTTGATTGTATAATAGGTTCTACTTAAGATAATGGTTAAACCAATTCAAGAAATATCGAGTGGCTCTCTTTTGATTTTCAGGTTTCATCAGCGTATGCCCATCCTGTGGAAACAACATCAATTTAACAGGTTTATGAAGGCTTCTTAATCCAACAAACATAGCAATACTCTGCTCAAAATCTACGTGACGATCTTCTTTTCCCGTCCACAGCAAAAGCGGGGTATTTATTTTATCGGCATGAAAGACCGGATTATTATTATAATAGACGTTTTTATTATCATAAAAATTACCGGAAAATCTAAAACTCTGATCTGTATATCTCCAGATGTTCGGTCTAAAATTGGTCTTACTGACCGAAAAATAAGAAGCTGTAATATCTGATAAGGAAGCACCGCTTATTGCCGCTTTAAACAGATCAGAATGTGCAATGATGTAGTTGGTCTCAAAACCCCCGAATGACTCTCCTATAATTCCTAATCTGTTAAGATCTACACCGTACGATTCAGATACGATCTCGATTGCCTTTTTAACTGATCTGAGAGCCGATTCACCAGGTTCATCAATAACATAACTTATTCTGGGCAAAATAATGATATAACCTTCTGCTGCAGTCAAAGAACGGTTAAATCCAGGCTGATTGAACAAGCTGGGAAAATAAAAGGTTTTGTAGGAAGCGGCTTCATTTTCGTAGACACATATTATGGCAGGATACTTTTTCTTATTATCGTAGTCAGGAGGTAAAATGACACTTACATATGTCGTATGTCCGTCAATGTCATTAAAATGATTCAATTCTGCTTTTGGAAATTTTTCTTTCTGAAACATTTGCCTGTTGGACTCATAGACAACTTTCAAGGTCTTTTCTCTAACGTTGTAGTCTTCCAAGATATAAGGCGTGTTGGCATTTTCTTTGGTAAAACTGATATGGTCTTTAGAACAAACAAACTGATCAAGCTTATAGAGATCCAGGCCCGAAATAGTATCAATTTTCTGCCCGTTATATACGGATAGCCCCTCCCGGATATCATCTTCGTGACTTAGTTTGATTAAAATATAATCTTCTTTGATCTTCCGATATCTCGTCCATCTTAGAGGTGCACTTGTGATCACTGATCTATTTAATATCTTAAATGATACTCGCGGATCAGAAGATCGGGTGATATTTTTATAGATCTTAGAATTCAGATCATATTCCCACAAATTACTGACTGACGTCAGATAGATCTTCCTCATATCATTTGAAAAAAACAGATCTCCTGCTGGATTGATGTTGTTTTTATTTTGCCTGTTAAATCGATAAAATCTTTCTTTAATTCTATTCGTCAGATTTTCTTTTTTCTTAGAATATAGATCATAGATCCACCAATCCCGATCCTCAAAGTAGATCAACGACCCAGCCCCCACCGGATAAAACTGTTTAGCCTTTCGAACTTCAAATTCAACCTGACCACTATATACATTTCTAATTCGGATAGAAGGAATTAAAAACTCAGTTTCGGAATCACCATTGGCAAAATCCAGAACCTCTAAAATATACCGATCATTAAAGATTAGATAACGATTACTCACATGCGGATCACTTTTATTAGATATCTGTTCCCCGGTTGACAGATCAAGCAGTAATGCTTCAAAATCACTATTTGCCCTTGCATCGAGATTGGGTTTTAGAGCGAGATCATTACCGTACCAGTTTTCAATGCTGTCTTTATAGGAAATGGGTTTGTTTTTCCTTGATGCGACAAGCATGCAATGGTCACCAAATCCGAACCCGGTAAAATCATTAAACTTGTTGTCAATATATTGATCTAATATTTTCTCCCCATTCCATTTGTAGGATAAGACCTTAAGTGTTCCACTATCCTTTACAACAAATTTTGACAATTTACGTGAGATGTCAGGTGTGTGATTAATCAAATTTTGCGATTTTATACTGTCAAATCTCGTTATGACCTTACCTGTTCTATAACTGACTATAAAAGAAAGATCACTGCCCAGAATCAATGACAGGTCGTCATCAAGGGGCTGAATTTTTGTGACCGCTTGAGCGATACCATATGATTTAAAGGATGGACCAATGCAAACAAGCTGGTTTGCACGCGTTAGGACAAAACCATATTCAAAATCATCTTTAAAATTAAAATCAGACACATCTTTGATCGCTTTTTTTTCTTTAGTTCTTAAGTTGATCATTAATAGGCTATTGTCTGATTGAAGAACTACAAAGAGATTATCATTGAGAAAACTTTTAACTACATTTTTAAAGGAGATCGTATCTTTGGTTTTTGTATTTAACAGGACCATTCTTTTTTCTGAGTTGTCAAAAATCTTTGTAAAAGTATTCCAATGACCATTATTACTGATATCCGAATTAACGATCTTATACCATTTATCAAATCTCTGATCATCTAAAATCCTTTGTCCAGACATATTTCCGCAACAAAAACACAATAAAGCAAATAATAATGCAGAAGATCTAGTACCCATCATTCTGAGGTTTAAGAGATGGATTGGCGATCAATTCATTTTCAGGCAACGGCAATAGGGACATATGGTTTTTCCATGAGGATTTAACCGTCGGCATATAGGTATTAAGCAGACCTTTTCTTTTAAGATCAAAGAATCGATGTCCAAACTCAGTAAACAATTCATGTCGCCGTTCATCCATCACAGCAGTTCTTACCTGTTGCTGATTTAAACTGCCAAGACCTGCAAGCCCTGCTTTCTGTCTTAACTGATTTAAACGGTTTATTGCAGTCTGAATATTTCCTAGTTCATTTTCAGCTTCAGCAGATATGAGATACGCCTCCTCCACTCTCAATACTACTGAAAACTCCAAGGATGATGAGGTTTTATTATTCTGGGTATATTTATACGGATAGGAATAGCTCATCGTTGCATTAGATAAAGCCTTTGTCCATTTTTGCTTCCTTTGATCACCAGGTTCAAATGAATCCAGTAAATTTTGGGATAAAACGACATTTTGTGGAGGTAGGGTGGAAAAAATATAATACTGTCCTTCCAAGGTATTGACCCCCGCTTCCAATGGCATAAATTGCCAGATCGCACTTTTACTGTCCTTTAAAAACGTCTTTGAAATATCCTGCTCCATTGTATAAAGCGGATTTTGAATAATCAGATCAGCCATTATTTCGGCTTTTGCCCATTCCTGTTTGTATAGATAGAGTCTTGCTAAAGCCAGTCTTACTCCCGACCTGTTAATTCTTGTACGATTGGCAGTAGGATACTGGTCTGTCAGGTACTGGTCCGCTTTCTGATAATCTTCCTCAATATGTACATACACATTATCCAAGCTTTGTCTTGAAACAGATTGATTTTGAAGATAATCAGTAGTAGTGATATACGGTATATCACCATAAAGATTAACCAGGTAAAAATGTAAGAACCCACGAATAAAGTAAGCTTCACCCAAGATCTGATCAACGGTCTGCTGATCGAGATAGGCTGTACTTTTTCCAACGCCTTCAATGATATTATTTACAGCATAGATCTGCTTGTAGGCATTGACCCAGATCGTATTTAAAACCGTGGTATTTTGTTGGACACTAAGATCGAAAAAGGTTTTAAAATCCAGAGACTGGTTACTTACAGAACTGAGTTCATCCGTATAACAGCCCATCAATGTTCCTGCCCCGTAAAGGGAACCGTTTAAAAGCGTATTGGACCTCAAATTAGAGTAAACATCCGACAAAGCTGCATAAGCAAGACCTTTGTCTTTAAACACCATGGACTGGGATATCTGATTATTCGGATCATCCACTTCAAGAAACTTCTCACAACTGATCAGATAAAAACTACAAAATAATATGATGGACGTTAAAAAAAACTTTTTACTATGATATGAATTTCTCATTTTGTTAAAATTTAATATTAGCAGAAAAGGCGAATGTTTTTGCCAAGGGTAGAAATAACCCCTGCACTTCAGGATCAATACCTTTGTACTTGGTTAAGGTCACGAGATTCTGTGCATGCAACTGCAGGGTCAGACCATTGACCCTGGTTCCCGACAAAGGAACTTTGTAGCCTATCTGTATATTATTCAGCCTTATAAATGACGCATCCACTATAACTGCATCACTGGCCTGATACTGCGCAAAAGCTCTGGATGCACTGATATTCGATCCGGTACTGGGTCTTTGAAAACTTGCATCAGGATTTTCAGGGGTCCAATAATCCAGCATATATGTTGGAACGTTGGACATAGAGCCCAATAACGGCAGACTATAGTCCAGGTTAAACTGTCTCTGTTTAACGAACTGAAAAAGAAAATCCAGTGACCAGTTTTTATATGAAACCTGACTTCCTATTCCACCGAAATATTTGACACCTATATCAACCACCTTCGTTCTGTCATTGGAATCTATCTTGCCATCACCATTCAGATCGGAAAACTCAAACAACCCCGTAGTTGGATTGACCCCTTTAAGTTCATAGACCTTTTTAATGTTTAAGGATCGTCCCACCTCGTAAGTAGAAGAATATGATGATGACTGCAAATTGTCATATTCGAGAAGCCTGCTCTTTGGAAGTGTCCAGTTTCCAGTCATTCTCCATTTAACATTTTGTCCCCTTATAATTGAAATACTCAGATCCGCCTCAGTTCCCGAGTTCTGAACTTTAGCAGAAAAATTACTTTGTATCGTTGCAAAACCTGTGGTAGCCGGCAAAGGAACCCCTACCAATTGGTTGGACGATCTGTTTCTGAACCAGCCTACAGAAAGATTGATCCGGTCTTTCAAAAATCCAAGTTCCAGGGCATATTCAAGCTTTGTCGTTTTCTCCCAACTGAAATCAGGATTAAATAATCGTGAAGGATAGATCCCTATTGTACCGTCGTAAGCCTGTGATGTGGTCGTATAGGTATTCAGATACTGATAATCCCCTATAAGGTCACTTCCGGAAGTCCCCAAACTTGCCCTCAACTTTCCAAAGCTCATCCATTTTAAATTTTGCTTAATAAACCTTTCCTCGGAAAATAACCACGCTGCACCAACAGCACCAAAGTTGGCAAATCTCTTATCAGGACCAAACCTGCTGGAACCATCTCTCCTACCTGTCAGATTAAAAATGTACTTCCCTGAATAATTGTAATTAAAGCGTCCGAAGAAAGCAGTGTAGCGGTAGTCTATATTGGTATCTTCAATGATCTTCTGCACCTTGGCATTGGACAAATTATCTATAAATTCGTTCGAAGTAAAATCAGAAGCCTGTAATCTTACAACATCATTTTTTCTATCCTCAAATGTAGAACCCAGGAATGCGCTGAAAGAATGGTTATTCCATTTTGTATTCCAATGCAGTTGAGGTTCCATGATCCAACTTGTCTTAGAGACCAAGCCTTCGTACCGTGCAGAAATACTGCTTGTATAGCCTAAACTTGGATTGAATGCGGACGAGGGGTTAATCCTTGATTCATTTTGCTGCGTCTGCGTATATCCTGCATTCAATTTTAAAGCCCAATGTTCCGAGATCTCATAAGAGGCATTAACGTTGGTTACCAATGATCTGATAGCGTTCAGATACTTATTTTCAAGTTTTGCCAGAGGATTGGTAAACGTATTGCCTTCCCAGTTCAGACCGCCGTCAGCCTGATATAGCATGGGGGCATCAGGAGCCAGCAAGATCTGCCGGGTAAGGTCTGCATCTGTCTGATCGTTGTTTTCCTTCGTATAAAAGATGGTCGGACTTATTTTAAGCTTCTTGTCGGGGCTTGAAATGACGGTGCTAAAATTAAATCCGGAACGTTTGTATTTTAAACCATGACCAAAAGCACTACCCTGCTCCAAATTGGACAACCCCAGATAATACCGGACATTTTCCGATCCTCCAGAATAAGCAAGCTGTTGCTGCTGGCCTATAAAAGTCTTGCCGATGAATTCCCTGTACCAGTCCGTATTTCTGCGTTGGTCCCATTTCCCGTTAATATCGTATGCTGTTACAGGATAGGTTGTTATTCCATCATTGGCATAGGCATCTCTTCTCAATTGGAGATACTGCTCAGTATTTGCCATTTCTACCAACTTATTAGTTCTAGATACAGAAGTAATGGCACTGAACTCCAAAGAGGATTTTCCTTTTTTTCCCTTTTTTGTTGTTACGATTACAACACCATTTGCTCCTCTGGAACCGTAAATTGCCGTTGCATCCGCATCCTTGAGAACTTCCATACTTTCAATATCATTGGGGTTGATGGAATTGAGCGGACTTGATTCTCCCTTGGAAAGAATATTGTTCGATAAAGTACTTAAAGAGTTGGATTGTGCATTGAGGGGTACACCATCAACAATGATCAAAGGATAATTGCCATCAAACCTCAGGCTGTTTTTTCCTCTGATCTGAATATCAAACCCACCACCGGCAGTACCGGAGTTCTGAGTGATCGAAACACCCGACATCCTTCCCTGAGCAGAAGCCAGCACATTCGTCACAGGCTGGTTCTCGATCTCCTTAGCAGAAATCCTAGCAATACTCCCAGTCCTTTCTTTGCCCTTAACCTTATAATATCCCGCATTGACGACCACTTCCTCAATGTCCTGCTCCTTTTGACCCAGCTTAAGATTGACAATTGTTCTGCCGTCAATAGCGATTTTCTTTTCCGCATATTCAGGATGCCGAAAAATTATAGAGGGATTTTCTCCTGTTATTTCTAATTGATATATTCCTTTTGAATTGGTTAAGGTAACCTGGTCACTACCTTCCTGAGAGACAACAACTCCCGAAAGCGGTGACTGATCCTCTCCGACAGTAACAGTTCCCGTTACTGTTCTGGTCTGCGCTTTAATGTTGCCGCATATAACGGTAAACATAAACACAAGACCGATGCTTCCTATGTTAGAATAGGATTTTTTCATAGTTTTGTATGGGTTTTAATTTTATTAAAATCCTCGAATAAACTCCAGCTCTTTCCCGGGTCTGCAAACTTATGGGAGGAGCTTTTTATATTTTGAGGATGATTCTATTTCATTTCTTCTTTTTTATTATTACTACTGGATTCAGGTATTTGAAAACAAAACTTTCGCAGTGCCCTTTGGTAAAGGATTTCGCCTAAGATAACCGCTAGGCACCTGAAAGCCATTTAATATGAATGAAATTGTGTCCCGTGAAGAGCTTTAAAAAGCCGCAATGAGTTGTACACCCCATTGTATCGTACAGTCTGATACTATATCTTAAGGAAGCGGCTTAGAGATTAACGTAGAGAAAAGCGGACTGCACTGGAAAATAAAACGGCGTGAAACTCACTACATCATCGCTTGTACTAGAGGCATCGCCAAACACCTTGCAACAAACTACGTAATGAGCTCACGCCTAGGTCGTGAGCTACTTTACTTATGGTCTCGTTGCATTTGTTTTTGAAAATTGGCGATTTTCTAGTACGAGATTCTAAGCAATAGCTTCTATGATTAAATCTGAAGTATCGCAAAATTACTTTAATAAGTAATTTGTTCCAAATATAATAAAAAAAAACAAAAGTGGGGATAGTTACCCACTATTTATTTTAAGTTTCTATTGAACTTGCTTGGAATTAACATTTCAATGGCAAAAAATTCTGAAAAAATAAAATTCTTAGAAAGCTTTGGAAATAGAATTCAGGCATTAAGAGAAGAAAAAAAATTAAGTCTAAGACAGTTGGCCCAAAACTGTGAAATTGATTACAGTGATATTGCTAAAATAGAAAAAGGACAAAGAAACATTCAGATGTCTACTATTTTAGAATTAGCAAAAGGTTTAAATAATTCGCCTAAAGAACTTTTTGACTTTGACTTTGATATAACAAAACACACGATTGACTAAGCTAAACCTTTTCAACACACTTTTAAATTGATTGTAAATGTCAATTAATTTTTATGAAAACGATTTAAGTTTAGAGTCGCAATGGCGTTCTATTATTCTATTTGGGAAAAATTCTGCGAGTTATAAATTTGCATTTGGAAAGAGCTTACTACAATTAGTTTCAGAAGAACAAAATACTGTCTCACTGAAAGATCTCTCCCCTATTTTTGTTAATAGCATTTTAGAGCATTTAAAAAAGAATGATAAGCAAGGGAATTCCAATTCAAGTAAATTTCTGAATGCTTGCCGAAAATACATTAAAGGTGAAATTGATTACGATAATCTTCTAAGCGTTACTGAAAAATATGGATTTGTAAATGTTGTAGATGCTTTTCAAAATGTAAATGGAGGAAGTTTACCACGTAAATTTTATGAAAAGGATTACAATGTAGCCAATAAAAACATTATAATAACAGATGAACTGCTGAAGCTAAAAGAAAGTTTTCAATTCACTAATTTTAATGAAGAAGTCGAAGCACGTTGGAACCTTGTAGAAACTGCTTGGAATTTAGAAATTAACCCTAATTTACTTGAGGTAAAAATTGATACCGATTTGCAAACGCTATTTATCGAAAGTAATGTTATGCGAAGAAAAGATATCTCCTCGGCAAAAGCTTCGTTAAACGGATATCAGAAAGGCAAATGCTTTTACTCTTTTCAGGATATCTCAATCAACTCAGGAGATAAAAATGTATGTGCAATTGATCATTTTTTCCCGCACGTTCATAAAATTAAAATGAACGATTCAGGTGCTAATGTGAATGGAATTTGGAATTTGGTTTTATCTGATAAACTTGTAAATCTTTCAAAGAGCGCAAAAATTCCTGAAATAAAATATCTCGAAAGACTTTACAAAAGAAATGAATTCTACATCGCAAGTAAACATCCACTAGGAGAAACAATAATTAACCAGACTGGGAGAACTTCATCAGAAAGAAAACGTTTTTTGCAAAAACAATACGATTTATCGGTAAATTTAGCGATACAAAAATGGAGACCTATAAATGAGCTTGAACCTCTATTCTAATGAAAGATTTCACTACAATACCAAACGACAAAATTTTATTTAAAGGAAATTATTTCTTCATAATAGAAGACGGTTTTCCTGTATCACCGGGTCATTTACTAATAATTTCCAATGAAGTGAGAACTGACTTTTTTGACCTTACCGAAGAAGAGAAAAACGACCTTCCAAAAATGATTGAAAAAGCTAAAGAAATTATACTAGCTAAATATCAGCCTGATGCTTACAATATAGGAATGAATTGCGGAGCTGACGCAGGACAAACAGTTTTTCATTTCCATTGCCATATTATTCCGAGATATAAAGGTGATATGGAAAATCCTAGAGGTGGGATTCGTCACGTTATTCCGAGTAAGGGAAATTATTAAATTTCAAATAGAAATTCAGTGAAAATACTGAATGGAAATTATGACATCATTTTTATTTTTGTTTTTGTATTGATACAATTATAATATATTTCAGAAAATTCTTTGACTTTACGGAAAACCGTAATTTCCATCACCACTTAGTTTGTATTTTTATATTATTAATTTAAATACATAAAAATATGGAATTATTTATTTTCTCTAAAACTAAAAATCCTACTGATGATCAAATTAAATCATTTAGAAAAACTATTGTTGAGAGCTTAAGTAAAGATGCATCTACGTGGATTCAACTCGATAGAAATATAGATATTGGGGATAATGTAAAACTCCCATTATTTACTCACATAAAAGAACAATATAAAAACGAACCTTTCTATTTTAGATTTCGCAACCAATCTGTCGTTCTTAAATTTGAAAATGATGAAGATGAAAATTCCAAATCGATGATTATTGGAATGCTAACTTATTATCTTATTTATAATCTACATAAAATTGTCGAAAAAATTGAAATTAAATAATTTACACAATTACAAGTTCTAGTCTATTTATTTTTAATTTTAATAATCCTTAAAAACACTCATACAATGCCTCTAAAACCAGGACCAAAAAGAATAGCAACCTCAACAGGTGAACCAGATCGACGTCAACGTGATAATAAAGAAACACCAGGCAACACCCCTTCTTTAAAACCACCAAAGAAACCGAAGGGAAAATAAAACTTATGATTAGAATCATTTTAAAATCCTGACATTGTTGGGATTTTATTTTTTTGGAAGACAAAAATAAAATGCTATATCTGTATATTTGGGTAAATATAATTGTCATGACTAACCACGAAAAACTTGAAAAAGGTATAGGAGCTATATACCATGAAATTGGACATGTTTCCGGATACTGTTTAGCTAACAAGGATGAAAATTTGAGACTCGGTAATATCACTTCATTGTGTATAGGCTTCGAGCGCAACTATGTTGGGTGCGATTTATCGTTATATCATTTTGATGGTCCAGTTGAAGGAAAAACAAAAATCAAAAAGAACACTGAAAACTTTGAAAGAACCATCGCTTGGATAATTGAAGTTATTAGTGGTTGTACGTTTCAAATTTTATTTGAAAACTTTAGTTTTAATAAATGTTTTGGCCCTGAAGATAGAAAATTAGGACAATTTGATGCTTTCAATATTATTGCAATAAAACCATATTCATCGTACATATTCACATATGATACGGTTCTTGAAATACAAAATGCATATGAGAAGCTATTAATCAAATATAAAATTATAGAAAAGGTAAGCCCAATAATTAATGACATAAAAAGCCAAATATCAAGATCACCAAAATTTCAAATAGATTTTGATAAGGATCAAATTGAAATTTATGTGAATAGATGCAATGAAATATTATCTAACGAATTTTATTTAGAATATAGAAAACTTATAAAAAGCTTTTGCTGATACAGTATAGAAAATGGGAGGGAAAGTAAATTAAAATAACTTGAAATATCTATCAATTGAGACTCCTTCTGTAGTTTTTTTCTTTTATTTGGAAATCTCATCAAATATCTCCTTATTTTTGAGTCATGCACTTACCCTACACTTTTGGGTAGGTGAAAACTAATTAAACCACAACTATGTTAGAAACAAAATCTAATGTGAAATATACTTCACCCCTCAGTATTCAATACATTTTAATTTCAGACGTTCCTAATTATACTGATAATGAATTCTATGTAAAGTCATTTAATCTACTTAGAAACTTACCTACAGAATTGGTACAGCTTGAAAATTGTATACAACATTTTGAATTTTGTTTTAAATATAAATCGATAAAAGGTTATGAATTATTTACTCTACCTAGCGAATTCTTTTCTGTTAAAGAAGAAATTGCTATACAAAATATTGAGGTTTACTCAAAAAGTTTCGGTGTTCAATCAATAATAAGAATTTTTATCGTAGATGATTCTCTTAAAAATCACGCAAAAATCGCAAAGGTTTTAGAAAAAATGGATTTTTCTTACTATACATTGATTGGAGGTAATAACCATATTTTAAAAGAATATCCAGCTACAAATTTGTTCAAAAAAGTTGATGACTTTATCTTAATCATAAATAGAGATATTGAAAAAATAACGAAAAAAGTATCTAATTTTTACACAGAAAAAGGAGAATCTATAGATTTAAATTTTAAATTAAATATTAATCCACATAGAGCTTTTATAAAAGAAAATATTGTTCCAGGTAGTATAATAGCATGGAACAACTATTTTTTATTAAATCAGATAATAGGAAATAATTGGCTACAAATCAATAATGAAATGGCTAGTATTGTGACCTTGCCTACAAAAAGAGCAGACGAAATTATTGAGCAATGTGAGAAAATAGATAGCATTTCGTCAATTATGTATAATCAAGTTGGAGTCAGACCTACAGATCCTTTTCAGCCAATTTTCCCATCATTAATTATAATACAACCATTCCATTATCCTCAAACAGAAAAATTATATGGAAAAAAGTTTTCAAAACAAGAGAAAAGTTTTTTAGCTGTTCAAAATTCCGAACAAGATTTGACATACCAACATCAAATTTCTGAACATCTTGTTAAAAAAATTTCAAAAGATGGTATTACTTTTATGATGAGCAAAAACGCTTTAAGATTAATGTATTTGGATAATGCAGCATTTTTACATTCGATGTTTACTTATTCACCAGTAATTCGTCTACCACAAATTGGAAAATCAATCAATTTAGAATTATCTCATTTAGAGAAAATTACACCAAAAAAGGAATCTACAATTTCCAATATTGAAAAATTTGGAAAAAAATTGAGCAGGCTAACCTTGAATGACAGTTCTAAAAATTATATAAAAGGCAGAAATGGACAGATTTTTACTATTTCTGATTTGCCAATGGAATGGTTATATCTCGAGGAATATCCTTTATGTTACACACATGATGTTTGCAGATTACCTGAGCACAATTTAAATTCAATTGTTAATAATGCTATTCATTTACAGAGAAATTTGTATCAAATTCCGAAAGACTTAATAAAAAAAACATTAGTCGTGCATTGTGCTTCAAAAAATGATACAGCAATGCATCAAATGTTTGATTTAATTGATTCACAAAAACAAAACTTTGGCTTTTCATCTGTAAGATGTTCTACCTTAAACGAAATTAAAACATCGATAGAAAAATATAAACCAGAATTACTAATATTTGATTGCCACGGAGCATCTAACAAAAGTGATTTATCTTCATTTCTAATAATTGATAGTGAAAATAATGAATTTTTAACTGGAGACGACATAGTTAAAAATAAAATAAGTGCTCCTTTAGTATTTCTTTCAGCTTGTGAAACTTTTCCAAATTATGGTTATGTGAGATTATTATCTGATGCCTTTATGCAAGCGGGAGCTTTTAGTGTTACTACCACGTTTTTACCGATAAAAATTGTTGATGCTGCAACAATTATTATAAGATTGTTAAATAATCTTAACCAACAAACAACAAATGCTTATCATTTAAACTGGCTTAATTTTTTGTCACACATTTTAAGAAGCTCTTTGATTTATGAAACGATTAACAAATCTAGAAAACATTTAAATGAAGAAATATCTAATGAAGAAATATCTGAAATCATTACAAAATCAATGAGATTTGAAAATAGGCTTGAAGCTCTTGAGGATCTTGATAAATTAATTGACCAGAAAACTAGTAAAAAAGTTAATTTTAAACAACTTGACAATGAATGGCTTTCATATTCAATAATTGGAAGAGCTGATCTAATATATTTTGAAAATTGGCTAGATAGTTATAGAGAGATTAATTTATAATTACTTTGATGATGATTATACCTTACTAATATCAATTATAGTTTAAAGAGTTTTTCTTTCCATTTAAGATTATTATTTATTTTAAGTTATTTTCAAAAAAATTTACAATACTCTCACCTGAGCAATTGCTCTCAATATTTGCATTTTCAAGTGTACTGGGAATCATTGCGTGCGTATTTGTAAGTTTTGCAATTTTTGATATTACAGAAACCATAGTCCAACTAGGCTAATATCTGTAGATTACCTTTAAAATAATTTACCGTAATTAAAAAGTAATTGCTTGAGGCAAAATAAATTCTCAAAATTGCAAGAAAAAATTATGATTACAGATAATATTTACTTTACACAAAAAACTTATCCTATTATTCAGCAAATAGAAAATGAAATGGATGATGCTATAATTGCAGAAAAATTTTTATTTAGAAGCTTTACCAGAGAAGAAATGTATAATGTCTACCGCTCTATTTTCTATGAATTCCCATATAGAATAATTCCTAAAAATGAATTTATTGGTATTTCTATAAATGCTTTAGAAACTTTGGATGGTGGCGCTTCATTTGATGAGCACGAAGATAAAAACAAACTATTTGACTTTCAGATTAATGGTTTTCTTGAAAGGAGAAAATCTTTTGATCCTAAAAACTGTTTAGAAACCGTCGAATGTTTTATTGACGAATTTTTCAATAAACTGGTCTTTCACTTTGATAAGTTTATAAATAATGCTAAAAAATTTCCTTTCTTTCTTGGTATAGATGATGAACAAATCATATTATTAAATCTAATAAAACATTACAAATCAACACTTTCAAACCAAAACATTCAGATAGATTTTTTCTGGGCAATACAATTGCCTAAGAAAATAAATGATCAGTTAATAGTTTTATTAATTGAATATTTAGAACAAAGAGTTGCAATTTTAAATGTAAAACTAACTGATGTAATTTTTGAGAATAAAATTAGTGTTTTACAGGAGTTTCAAAATAAAATAATATGGAATGGAAATCAGCAGCAGCTTTGTGAATTATTTCTAAAATTGAAGGACAATAAGTGGATTGAAGATTTTGAAGTAGGTAACTTAAAACTATTTGTTAGCTCACTATGTAACTTATTTGATATAAAAAAAACCAAGAAGAAGGATACATCGGACGAAATAAACTCTCTATATCAAATTTTTAAAGGTGAAATAATTGATGGAAAGAAGATCTATCCTTTTTTAGATAAACCTCGATATAAAAGTGTTGTTGAGGAGATGAATAAAAAGTAAAATATTCATCTTAAATACGGCACAATATAAAGTTGAAAATCTCAATAATATGATATTTTTTATTTTCAGGGTAAAGCCCCCTCTTCACTATCAAGAAAAATTTATTCGAAAGAATCAAGAAGTGATTAGGAAATTATAAAGACGTTTGTACTATTTGCAAAGGGTAAAATAATTAAAATCTTAAAGTAAAAAGGAGTATACACCAAAGATTCAACAGGTTAACATTTAATCAAAATGGAATTTTAAGATATCATTTTGGAAATTAATTTCAAATTATGGAAATTTTATTTGCATTTATGGAAATTAAATAACTATATTTGTCAATAGATATAATGAAAGAATTACAATGATTAAATATTTTAGCATAATCCAGGCTCTTTGCCGATCTTCTTTAGCTACACCAAACGATGCAGTCCTACATCAAATCAAAAGATTACAGGAGAGTTTCGAAAAAGACGGATACAGCAAGGAAGCTAAATCTTTAGAGGGAATTTTGTCCTCTTCACAGGCAAGTAGTGAGATGTCGCCAAGTAAAATGCAAAAATCTTTTATTGTTAGCACCGGAGAAGAAATAACAAAGAAAACTACAATTCCAGTTGATAAAGAAACGTCTACCCCTTTAGCTGAGATTTTTTTCGCGGATGAACTTCCAATAGAGGAACCATTATTTGATAAAAATATACAACTAGCTATACAATCTGTAGTTGACGAATGGAATAAATTTGATCAATTAGTTGAAATTGATGCTTACCCTGCGAGTTCATGCTTAATTTATGGAGCTCCGGGAACCGGCAAAACACATTTAGCGAAGTGGATTGCCAAACAAATTGGATTACCCGTAGTTTTAGCCAGATTAGAAGGATTAATGTCGTCATACTTAGGAACAACATCACGAAACATTGGCAATTTATTCACATTTGCAAATCGGTATAATTGCGTTTTATTACTTGATGAGTTTGATGCAATAGCAAAATTACGTAATGATCCACAGGAGGTCGGTGAAGTAAAAAGAGTAGTTAACACACTTTTACAAAGCTTAGATACAAGAAGAGGAAAAGGATTTACTATTGGTATTACCAACCATGAAAGTCTATTGGATCCTGCGATTTGGAGAAGGTTTGACGTTCAAGTAGAAATACCTAAACCTAATCCTGAAGTTATGATTCATTTATTAAAGAAATTCGTTGCTCCATTACAGTTTAATGACAATGAAATTAAGTTCTTAGCATGGTGTCTGGAAGGATCTTCTGGTGCGGATGCTCAAATGCTTGCGAAATGGATAAAAAGATCTTTCGTTCTAAACAAAGACAATAGCTTCGTTGAAATGATGAAACAATTTACTTTATTAAATTCCGGCAGAGTGGAAACGGCAAAAAGAAATGTTATGATGCATAGTGATGATCAATTTATAAATATGTTACTAACTGATAAGATTTACTCCTTTAAACAAAAGGACATTGCTCCGCTATTCGGTATGACAGCCTCTAATCTAAGCAAGCAATTATCAAAACATAAAGACCCCGAAAAAATTTAAGTTATGGCAAATAGTCCTGTTCAAATAGTTTTAAACTCCAGCGACTTTATTGAAGCACTGGAAAATATCGGAGGTGGTCCCGCTAAAGATTTCTTTGCGGGAAGCGATGCCGCATTTATAGAACATCGTCAAAACCTTCAAGATCAGCTTAATGAAATCAAAAACATGCAAATGGTCAGCAGCTTTGCCAAGGTTTCGTATGCAAAAGTTAATTTGAAACAGGCTGCCTTAGCAAAAAGCCACCGTCCTACTGCAAAATTATTCAAAAAGGATGTTGCCCCAGTTATAGGAGCAGGTGATTTAGGTGAACTGTTTGTAGAATTGAATCCGGAAGTAATTGATTCAATAAAATTTTATGTTGGTCAGGCGGAACCCGAAACTAGATACAAAGAAAATATAAAAACAGGAAAGAATGAACCAAATCCAACAAGGCTAAGAAGTGAAGTTGGAGCTATTCAGGAAATCCTCCCCTATACAGCCAGCGATAAAAGAAACTTTTCAGCAAAAGATGCTGTAGAATGGCTTTCTGATCCTCAAACCGGCGGTTCTTATATCATCGAATTATTTGAATCTATTCCTTTAAGAAAAGACTGGGATTTATTACAGCCTTACAAGTTTGATCTATTTCAATCTTTTGTATTTGGACTAAGGAATATTTTAAAAGGACTTGTGTTCACCAAAATTACTACAGGTGATAACTCTGCGGTTTACGGAGTGAAACTGGAGAAAAGTGATTTACCAAATGTAATCCAACTAATTTCTCCAAGCTCTTCGTACAATAAAGCAGATGAAAAAAACGAAATTGATCTAAGTTTAGAAAAGCACAATACTCTATTGACATTCCTCGGAAATCATCCGTTGGTAAAAAAGATTATTTTACCGCCGATTGTGAAACAAAGTCAGTCAATAGAGCCTTGGGAAAAAGGTGAGCATTTTCCTGTTCCAGAATTCTACGAGGATGAAGTGTACCCTAAGATTTGTATTGTTGATGGTGGAGTATCTGATGTATATGGAGATTGGATTGAAGAACGATGGGGTCTAATAAACCCAATTGACAAGGATGAAAATCATGGGACTTTCATTGCCGGTCTTGCAATAGCCGGCCAAACATTAAATGGAAGTGCTATTTGTAGAGAGATTGATGGATGCAGGATTATAGATCTTGATATATTACCGAAACCAGATCGATATGACACCTATTTTTCAAGAGCAATGGAATTCTTTGACGAATTAGAAAATGCGGTACAGGATCTGAAGGCAAGAACAGGTGTAAGAATATTTAATTTCAGTTTAAATATAGAAGAGCATGTCTCAACAGCCGGCTATAGTTTCCCTGCACAGATACTGGATAGGATTGCAGAGGAAAACGATGTGATTTTCGTTATTTCCGCAGGCAATACTCACCCTAGGGATATGCGGAAAGAATGGCCTAATGATCACTTTGAGGCATTGAAAACATTGGCTTCTTCTAGAAATGACGCTATGAAAAAACCCGCAGAAAGCTGTAGGAATTTAAGCGTGGCAGCATTAAATCCACCACACCTCGACAATGTTGTACCATATGCACTAAGTAATTATAGTTGTCGCGGACCAGGATTGAGAACAGGGCTCAAACCTGACCTTGCCCACGTCGGAGGTTCCGGAACAAAACATTCTGTTTTAGGTCATGGGTTGCTCTCGCTAGACCCAAGCGGTTCGATTGTGGACGGTTGCGGAACTAGTTATGCAGCTCCTAATGTAGCAAAAACCTTAGCAAGTCTGGATCACAGCATTGAAGGTACGGTTTCCAGAGAAACCCTTATCGCCTTAAGTATTCACCATGCGATGCTACCTGAATCCATGAACGAGAAAAATTTGAGGAATGTTACAAAAGATCTGGTAGGTTTTGGCATTCCAAATGGTTCTAACGAGATATTAAATGGAGACCCGTCAGCAATCACACTGGTTTTTGCAAACAGAGCAGTAAGTGGACATAAAATGAGCTTTAAGTTTTCTTGGCCACCTAGTCTTGTGCAGAATGGCAAATGCATTGGACATGCCAAGCTTACGATTGTAAGTACACCACAGCTCGACTATAATTATGGTTCTGAGTTTGTTCGAATTAATATAGATGCCGCGTTAAGACAGATGCAAAAAGACGGAAGATACCTTGGTCGTCTAAATGCCATCTATACTCCCGAGGAAGGCGAAGGAAGTTTGTATGAGAAGGATCTTATAGAGCATTCCTTTAAATGGAGTCCTGTTAAGGTTTACGAGAAGACATTCCCGCGGGGTGTCGGACCGACAACAGAATGGAAGTTAGATGTAGAATATTTAGCGCGCGATGGTGTAACAATTCCTCGGGAAGGCGTCCCATTTACCGCAATATTGAGTATTTCAGATCCAACTAAACAAAAACCTGTTTTCAATGATATGAGACAGATGCTGCAGTCATTAGGTGTCAGAGCAGTTGATATAAAAACAGCAGCTCGAGTTGTACCAAGAGTATAATTTGCTTGAAAATTGAAAAAAATTATATTAAATAAAGAAAAAAGAAATAAAAAACCAGGCGAAAACCACCTGGCTTGATTCCTTAAAGGAAAAAATAGCCCTTGCAAGGCTATCGGTAGAATGTTTTTTGCACTTCAAAACTACCTCCTTTATTTGGAATAAACAAGCTTTTTGTGATTTTAAATCTGCAACTACTACTAATTAGTTTGTGGAGCCTGGTATTAATTAAATAAAATTTTAATTGCATCTCAATTCATAACTATCATAGGGCAAACCCTATTTATTGCTGAAAAGATAGGCAATAAGCAATTATTCAATAATTAATACTAAAATTTAATTTCCGATGAAAATATATAATCATCAAGGGGATTCACATCCCCATACTCCAGAAGTACCTCTGAATTTTGTAATAGATGGCAAAGAGTATGAAACTTTTGACCAATACAAAACAGGGGCAGAATTAAAACAACTTGCAGGTATACCTTTGGATACCGAGTTGTTTTTGTCAATTAGTAAACCTTATCAGGATGAGCTCATTGAAAATGAAAAACAAGTAAATCTGGCTCGACCTGAAACGGAATATTTCTTCGTAAAGAGAAAGCTTGAATTTTTCATTAACAACAAGCCTTTTACCTGGTATAAGCAATACATCAGAGGTATTCAAATCAGAGAATTAGGCAGCATACCTCCCGAGGATGATATCTTCCTTGACATAAAGGAAGGCTGGCAAGACGATCAAATATTAGATGATGAAGTGGTCGATTTAGCCCGTCCGGGTAAAGAGAAATTCTTTTCTAAGCCAAGACCAACTGAAGTAACCATTATTGTAAATGCTCGTCCACATGTATGGAAAGAAATAAGCATTTCTTTTGAGCAATTGGTTGTTTTAGCCTTTGGATCATATGATAGTAACCCAAACAAAGGTTATACGGTAACTTACAGCAGAGGTTGGGAACCTAAAACAGAAGGAACTATGGTTAAGGGTTCGATTGTTCGTGTTAAAAATAAAATGATCTTCGATGTCACAGCAACTGATAAATCATAGTCCCGACCTTAAACGTCTAAGGGACGAAGGTTATGAGATCGAGGTACTTGGTGGATATTTACTTATCCACCACATACCCTTTGTCGATCAAAACAGACAGATACAATATGGTGTACTGGTAAGTACACTTACGCTAAGCAGTAGTAACCGGACAACCATTCCAGATAATCATGTTATACATTTTATCGGGGATAATCCATGCGATACTGATGGTGTAATTATCACAGCCATTCAACATATTAATGCGAATTCTGTACTGAACCATCAGATTACGGTAAACAGATCTTTTTCAAATAAGCCTGCTGAAGGATATTCGAACTACTATGAAAAGGTGAAAAGGTATGCGGACATCATTTCGGCGCCAGCCAAATATCTGGATGCGTTAGTAACGGAAAAGACTTTTAAGGTTATAGCAGATAGTGCTAATGAAACAGTTTTCCAGTACATTGATACCAATTCGAGTCGAGCTAACATAGAAGCAATCAATGCAAAACTGGAAGGACAGAAAATTGCAATTGTTGGTTTAGGAGGAACTGGAGCATACATCTTGGATATGGTTGCTAAAACACCGGTAAAAGAAATCCATATTTTTGATGGAGACAGCTTTGACCAACACAATGCATTCCGTTCGCCTGGTGCAGCATCAATGAGTGACCTTCATGAAAATCCGAGAAAGACTATATATTATAAACAGCTATATTCAAAAATGCATAAATTCATTCATGTCCATGACTACTATGTGAAGAAAGAGAATCTGCTAGAGCTAGATAAAATGGATTATGTATTTATATGTGTTGATAAAAATGCTATTAGGAAGATGATAACAGATTATCTTGCCAATGTAGGTATTCCGTTTTCTGATGTCGGTTTAGGTGTGAATGTCGTTGATGACAAGCTTACGGGTGCTGTAAGAGTTACTTCTGCCACCCGTTACAAAAACGACCATTTATCTCTTAGAATTTTTTCAGATGATTCCGATAATAATGATTATGCTACAAATATTCAAATTGCGGAATTGAATGCACTAAATGCAATTTTTGCTATCCTGAAATGGAAGAAGCTATCTGGAATTTATGTTGATTTGGAAAATGAGCATCATAGCTCATATGCTATAAGCACATCTAAAATTTTTAATGAAGATGTTTTTACAGCATAAATTCGTTGAGTTCATTCCCGATAAGGTTGAAGAAGGTGTTTTATACGTATCAATCGAATACTGTACTGCAATACATAAATGTGTATGTGGTTGCGGAAATGAAGTGGTGACTCCATTGTCTCCGACAGATTGGAGGTTGACATATAATGGTAAATCAATTACGCTTTATCCATCTATAGGCAATTGGAATTTTGAATGTCAGTCCCATTATTGGATAAGGAACAATAACATTGAGTTTGCTGGTCATTGGACAGAAAAGGAAATCCGTCTAGGCAGAGAAAATGATTTAGGACGTAAGGCCAAATATTATGAAATGTCGGATATTCCAAAAGAAAAGCCAATTATTCAAGAAAGTCAAAAATCTACAATTTGGCAGAAAATCTACAAATTCTTCCGATTGTAAAATTTTGATTTCACTTCTACATAGCCGAAGAATTCTCTTCGGCTTTTGTTTGCCTATGTAATATAAAGTAAAATTGCTTATGTATGTTATTTTAAATTTTGAACTATTTCGCAACTTTTTTCAAAACCATAGCCAAGCCTAAATCAGGAAGTGTTTTTGAAATAGGGTTGCTCAAAACAATGCAAAAATGCGATTCCGACCAGCGAGAGGAATTGCATTTTTGCCGTAACTTTTTCCAGAAAAACTAAGAAACCTGCAAAGCTCTAATCTTTGCAGGTTTTTAATTTAATATTCAAGATCATTAAAACCTTAAAAAATATTACATAATCGTTCTCTTAAAAGAAAACACAATTCTCCCAACCTCCTTATCAAACAAAATATACCCCTGATACGTCTTTCCTTTCTTACTTGTAAGCCCCCTGATATAAGCCGTCTCTCCTGCCTTTAGTTTCTCGAGCTGCCATCTTCTAAGCGTAATACCTCTGAAAGTTGCAGGAACACACCACTCAATACCATCTTCTTTAAATTTCCGGTTAAAGAAAAATTCCAACCACTGTCTTTCAGCATTGAATTGAACAGTCGCATTAAAAAGCCTGTTATGTTTAGACACTAAATTTTCTACAAACAATGGTTTTCCCGAACGAAGAGCCTCCTTCTGTTCCGAACTCAAAATCACGCCACAGACCACCTTAGGAACTCTGACAAAATTGATGGGCAAAGAAAACAGTTCGTTGGTCAGCTTATCCCTGCTAATCAATGACGGAATAACCTCACCCGTCACAGGATTCACAAGAGCCACCACCCTGCCCATATTTCCGATATTCAAAAGATTCAATCGATCCTGCTTTGAAAACTTATGTCCTAAAAACTTCTTCCTGAAATCAGGCATTTTTTGTGATTGGTGAACGTGAAGTACCACTTCCCCACTGTCATTTAATTTCAACTGTAATCTGGCATTAACAGTACCTTCCTTTTCCCCGTCATCACATCGTACAGGAACCAATACCGAAGACTTAAATCCTTTCAGTAATTCATCCAAAACATTACACTTTTCCAATATCTCCCGATCAAGTCCAATCTTAGCTACCGCATTCCAGTCTACATCTTCGATCTGATAACGGTATCTTGGGTTAATTACTTCAGCAGATGGTCTCTTAGAATAAGAAATACCATTCAAGCTATCGGTCTTCAAACTCTTTTTATTCCTCAAAACACCCACTGCATCAATAGAAACCTCATACTGTTTCAAATCTTCTCTGTCAATAGATGAAGAACTGTCAATATAATCTTGTAATCCTATCGCAGTTTCAATGGCTTCAAATTCTGTCACCTTAAAAAATGAATAGGCTTCCGGATTTTTAAGCTGACTATAAAAATCCGTATAGAATTCGGTAAAAGACTCCGCTGATGAATCGATTCGTATCATGGAATCGACACTGTCATAACTAGGCTTAACATCGATAAGATGTCCATTTTCACTGACATTCTGAACCATTTCAACGGAATTATTACTGTGGTGAAGTACCAATAAGGTATTGGCTTCTGAAATTGATGTGTTATTGATCGTATTATTCATGACGTTGATGTTATAAGTTGTTATTATTGTCTTTAGTCTTTAATTAAAATTGATGTACAAACTTGTTTGAAACACCTACAATGGATTAATACCTCCTTCAACGGATAGGATTTGTGTATTTCAACAACATTGTAAAATGAATCTTTCAAAAAGCTGTCTTAAGAGAACCCTGTTTTAATAAACTTCCAAGTTTTATAATTTCATGGCGTTGCAAAAGCCTGAGAGCTTTGCTTGACATTTCAAGACAGCTTTTTAGAATCTACATTAACCCCTCATCCGCAAAGGAAAAATGAGAATCTGAGGTCAGGATCACATGATCCAGCAGGGAAATATTGAGAATCTTTGCCGCCTCTTTGATCTGGGACGTCATTTTAATATCGCAGGAGGATGGTTTCAGATTTCCGGAAGGATGATTGTGAGCAACAATGATTGCCGAAGCATTGCAAAGCAGGGCTGCCTGCATCACGATCCGTACATCCACCAGTGTGGAAGAGATCCCGCATACGGAGATCTTCTTAATGCCCAGCACCTTATTTGCCTGGTTCAGATACAGCGCAAAGAAAGATTCCCTGTAATCCATTTCATCCGCATCAAAATGCGCCCTGAAAACCTCCACCGCATCCGCTGATGACGATATCGACCTTTCACAATTTCCCTTTCTTGAATAGCTCAGTTTAATTTCGTTCACAATATTGAATCTCATCTGATTTGCTCCGTGTGCGGCGGAGACCTGTTTTCCCGCACCTGCTGTTAAAAAACCTGTAGATTGCAGCTTGAAGGAAATCTTGACCTTTCTATTTTACCTGATCGTATCATTCATTTTACTAATGGGTATTTTATATTTTACGGATCGGATCATCTGATCTACCAATCTTTTTACGATATCTGATGAGAATGCTCTATCATCATTTCAGACATACGGACTGATACCAGGGGTAATCATAAGGATCAAAATTTCAATGAACTGCATTTGCATCTTGTGAGGTTTCTGACTTTTCTATGCGGATCAACACATTCAGGCAGTTCCAATGAAAAGCGGAATCAATTCCAAAAAAACAATAAGAAGAAATATTGATGCAGGCCTGAAATCTTTTTGCGGAGGCTCCGGGATCTCCGGTCACGGATACCCAAAAAGATTTTTTTCAGCAGGGACAACGGAATAGATTTGCTACAGAAAATCGGATAAGCCTGCAAGTAACATTGAAATATGATCTAGTTATAAATTGCATAAGATATTGCACATTTCAGAGGGAAAACCAATAGATGTTTATATTACGATTAAAGAACATTTTATTCTGATATTCTAAGCAATAAATTATAAATTTGTAAAAACGACAAATATCGAAAGCAATCTAATAATAGAGTGTTTAAACGATATAAATAACCAGTAAACTAAAGTTTCTGAAAAAACTTTAAGAAAATCCTATTAATAATAATTTCCCTATTTCACATGAGTTTTAAAGACGAAATAACAACAATAATCAAAAGCAATTTAAAAACTTATCTAAACAATTCAGACAGATTTATAGCTGACTATAACCGTGAATTAGAACTTACTAAAGAATATAATGGAAGGCAATTATTAGAATTGCTTCAAAATGCTGATGATGCCGGTTCTAACGAGGTATTAATTATCTGGGATAAAAACAATTTGAAATTGACAATATCCAATAAGGGCGAGCCATTTGAATCAGCAGGCATTAAATCATTGATGCTAGCAAATCTCAGCACAAAAACTAAAATTAGTTATATCGGAAATAAAGGCTTGGGATTTCGTTCGATACTGAACTGGGCTGAAAAAATAGATATTAAAACCAATGGTTGTATAATTTCTTTTTCTGAAAAAATAGCTGAAAATGTTTTTAATACTCAGCTAAAACTATCAGATAAGGATAAAAACTTACTAAGATTAGAAAGAAACCTATCTCCCCAAACAATTCCATTTCCGGTATTAGCGATACCCAAGATTAAGGAAAACAAGAATTTAAGCGATTGGACGACATCTATCGAAATCACATACCGTCAAGACTTTGAGTCTGATATTGAAAATCAGTTACTAGAAATACGGGAAGAAATATTGTTATTTCTCAATAATATTCACAAAATTAAAGTACAAAAAGGTTCAGAATCGCTGGAATTGAAAAGTTCAAAGCAAAAAATTGAAAATTATGAGCAGGTAACCATTCAAGATAAGCAATGGAAAGTATTTTCTAAAGAAAATGTACTGCCAGAGGAGCATCAAGACATAAGTAAAAATGAAAAACAATTCTATAACTTAAAAGTAGCTATAAAGGAAGATTTATCGGATGATTACAATAAATTATTTAATTTCTTTCCTACTCAACTTACAATTTCACTACCGTGTATCATTCATGGGACTTTTGAATTGAACAGCAGCAGAAATCATCTAAATGAATCTAAAAGAAACGAATTTATCATAAAAGAATTAGTGCTGTTAATGAAGGATTGCGCGTTATATCTAACCAAGCAAAATATCGACTGGCGCCCATTAAAATTGATAAGTACATCATCTAATACTTCCGACTCAAAACTAATAGAAACATTTTATAAAGATCTGGAAAATTTAAAAAACACAGAAAGTATTTACCCATGTATTAATAATCAATATAATAAATTAGATGAGGCAGTCTACTACAGTGATGAATTTAACCGATTTTTCAAAGATAACTTTCCAGAAGTATTACCTGAATTAATTATTCCAATAGATAGACAAATAGCCAATACTTTTGAAGATGACACTTATGAACGTTGTTATCTCGTAAAAGAAATTGATACACTTGCCTCACGAAAATTAAGTTTAGAACTTCGTGCAGAATTAATAAGACAACTTGCAAAAGTTCTTCCTAAAGATGACAAAGAACTCTTTTCGCTTTTAGTGAATGAATCAGACAAACTCATTTCAAAAGATGATTTAGCATTTACACCTGTTATGCGTTCAGGTGAAGAATTTAAAATTCCCAACCCTGTAAAGGTTGACTTTATGAACCCTGAATTGTATGATTTATTAATTTCAAAACTTGAAAGCGAATTTGATAAGAAAGAACCAAAATCGAGGGAACTACAAAGAAGTATAAAATCCGTTGTTAACTTACAACCATATGACAGCAACGCCGTTATAGATAGAATAATAACGGGTACAAAAGACACCTTAAAGACGAACGATTCTCTTGATAATAAAATACTCCGTATCAAAGAAATGATATCGGCTCTTTATGTCAATTTTAAGAATATCGAAAATCGACAGGAAAAATTAAAAATTTCAGTACCGCTAGTCTCCAAAGCAAACCAAATTAGTAATTCAGATGAATTATATCTCAGCAAATCTTATCCTAGCGGCGAGCTGACAGAGGTTATATATTCAGACATGCTCACAGAAGAAGATTATGTAGCTGCAATAGATTTTTGGGAGCTGGTTGATGATGATCATGATTCTATTGAGAGTTTTTTTCTATGGATAGGCGTAAATAAATATTCAAGAGTAACCCAAATAAATTTAAGTTACAATTGGCCAGAACAAGATTATATGGATTTTGTTTTTACCAATGGAACAGACAAACCTGATAACTTTGATATGAGCAGAATACAAAGAACTGCAACTGTATCAAAAATTGAGTATTTTCATGAGATTAAAAATCTACCGGCTAATAAGATTATTCTACTTGTATTAAAGGATGATTTACTCAGAAGACTGCTTGAAGCCAACGATGAAAAGATAAATTGGTCATATGTTACTTGGCGACCTGCCATTACTACAAGCTTTTCATATGTAAGGTATCAGTTTTATAATTCTGCACTTTTCACTAAGTATATTCTGGAAGATGGCAGTGAAGATTTAAACAAACTCATAAACGATGATTTTGAAATCGATTATGAGTTTTTAGGAAAATACGGAATTAATAAGACTGAAGTTAAATCTATTCTTATAAAGCTTGGCGCAAAAGAATCCTTTAATGACATAGCGCCAGAAAGCGTTTATGAAATTCTAAAATCAATTCCTAAAAAAGACAAACTTCAAAAAGGTAAAGCAACTCAGAGTATATATAAAATGGCACTGGAAAGCTTGGTAAAACAAGAATCGATCTTTGAGGTGCCTGATGATATTCAGTATTTCTCTCGAACATCTGATGTTGAAGAATACAAACCACGCACAGAAGTGTATTATTCCGACAATTCAATTTTACCTCAGAAAATATTAAATACATTACCACTCTTGAACCTCCCCAAAAGAGTAGGTGAAGACAATGTAGAAAAATATTTTGGTGTAAAAAGTTTAAAAGATTTTAAAATTCAGATTATTGAAGAAAAATTAAAGCTGAATACATTATGTAATACTGAATTGAACAATTTTTTTGAAAGTATTAAACCATTTATACTTTCCTACAGATTAGATTCGCCGCAACTTAAAAAGAAAGTCGTTGATATTGATACTAAGCGGAAAGAAGCAAGGAAAATAAAGGAATGTAAAATTAGTATTGTTCTCGATTGCCATTTTAAATTTGGTGACAAAGAGAGCACAATTGACGAGAAGGAATTTATCAATTCGAAAGATACATTCTATTACAAGGAAGGTTCAATACAAAACATCGACGGGCTTAAGAAGGATTCTCTTTTCTGCGATGCATTTGCGGAAATGATGTGTATCGTTTTCAAAGTTAATGATCTAAAAAATGATTTTAGGCAAATTTTCAAAAACGATATTCAGGACACCATTCATTTAACGAATCATGATATTGGAGCAGAAAAATTGGAGGAATCATATAGATTACTGGGGGTTTCAAGGATTGAAATTGATTTTTGGAAAAGAATATTTGAATACCAAAACCAGCAGCTTATTGAGCCAATTGAAACAACTGCGGTACTAAAAGAAAAAATCTTTGATAATATAGCCGTGAGAATGCCTGATGAATATTCAAAAGTGGATTTTGATAATTTTGGAAATAAAGAATCGTATGAGCTCATTAAATTATTATGTGAGCAATTAAAACTATCCGTTGAACAAATCCTACCGACAGGACTTTTTAACTGGCATAAAAAAGAGTTCGAAGTTTGTATAAAGAATAACTCTTATAATTTCAAACAGCTACTTTGGTCAAATTTTAATCATAATTCCGATAAACAGGATAAATTCATTTCAGTTTTACACGATTATAATTTGAATTCAATAAATAAGCTAGAACAGAAAATCCTTAAAGCGAAATATCTATTAACTGTAGATTATAATTCAATTATAAAAGAAGAAATACAAAAAAAATTTCAGATTGACTTAAATGAACAATCTTCTGATGTAGAAATTAAAAACAATTATGAAGAAATCCTGAAAAGATATCAGATTGAGGAAACAGACCTAGCAGAGAATATCCGCAGCCTTTTGTATTTTGAAAATAATAGTGAACAAATAGAAGACCATCTTAAAGAACAGTTTGGCTCAGATGAGGAGGAAATGAACTCCTGCAATTCTGATTTAAAAATAACCGGAACGCTGACTGATGCATCCCTTAGCAAAAATGGAAGAATCTTACAAACGTCATCTTATAGCGGAAATGGGAAAGGAAGCTGGGTTCATTCATCATTTGGTGACAGAGGAAAAAAACGCAGAGGAAAAGCAGCAGAAGAAATGGTTTACAACACATTAGTGAACAAGTTTGGAATTGAAAATGTCAGATGGGTCTCAGGAAATTCAACTACGCCTAACAAAAATGATAAATTACATTATGATATTGAATATAAAAACGAATCAGATGTATGGAAATTTGTTGAAGTAAAAGCAATATCCGACAATCAATTTATAATTTCCGGCGCCGAAAAGGACAAAGGAATTTCTGAACCTGACAATTTTGAAATGGCACTGGTTAAAGATGATATTATTTACATGGTTAGAGACATATTTAAATTTAAGCATGGTGAAACTTTTGAAAATAATTCAAAGTTTACGGCATTTCCAAAAGACTACGTTTTTGTATTTGACGTAAAGTCTTCTAATGCAAATTAAATAAAATTTATATTGAAGGAAAATTGAAATTAAATGGGAAATTATTGTTTATCAAAGTTAACCTTTTAGAGTAATCTACCGATGGACAGATAATACAATCCAGGAAAACCTGGTCTAAAACTAAGAACATACTGTTTTTCCAGTTTATGATTATTCAGTGATAATAAAAATCTATAAAACTTTATACTTTCATTTTACGGAAACCCGTAAATAACGATCTATTAGTTTTTTTACTTTTACAGCTCCACATTTCAACTATGAAAAATCTAGCCCTGCTTTCTATCTTATCATTAATTTTATCATGTAGTGCACCTGCTACAAAAAACACGCTTAAATTCACCAAACAGGATTACATCGGTGAATGGCCATTTTCCGTCAATGAGATCGAAGTCTACTGTTCCGGTTACAAAGAGATCTATGGCAGAACGAGTAACGGAAAGGTCTATGCCCTGAACGGAGCTGCGAAAGGAGCCTCACATAATGACGTCTCAATTAGCAAGATTGAAGAGATCTGGCTGGATGATCCGAAATGGGCCGGGCTAAAGATTTCCTATGGAGATTTTATTACGAAAGGTCTGACGATATGCGAGAATAAATAACAAATCGGAAATTAATTTGACGGCTATCTATATAGATAGCTTCTCTATTCTTATGGAAAAAATAATATTGAAGGATCAAAGTAACTTTGCCAAAACAAGTCCGATGACTAAAGCCAGTATAAATGCAAATATGATCTTTACATAATCAATCTTGCTGCTTTGTAATTCTTGATTCAGTCTGATATTATCCTGGTTCAAGGTTTCCAACCGTGCCTGCATAGAGGCCGTTTTTTCATTGATGGCGGACTGCATATTCCTTTCATTAAGAGTATGCATTTCTTTTTTGTAGCTTTCCATTTCTTCTTTACGTTGCCTCTCCTGTTCGGCGAAATTCTTCTGCGTATCCTGAAGCTGTTTGACGGACGATTCCTGAAGTTTTTGGAATTCTTCGTTTCTTTTAGACAACTGTTCGGTTAAAGTTTTGACCTGCTCGGAAAACTGTTTTGAAACATCTTTCTTGACCTCATCAATTAAAAGAGCTCTTGAGTTGGATCGTTCGTGAGAGAGTTTTTCTGCTATGGCATGTAATCCAGCACCATAGTCGTGAGGTAAATGAAAACGTTTATCCGCAAGTTTATCAAGCAATGTTTCATCGATCGTATGTCCGATTGCCGTGACAGTTAATGTATTAAGTTCAATGAACAACTCAGAAAGCTGAATATTATTAAAAGTCTCCATGCTCTGACGGTCGCCTCCTCCCCTTACCAAAGCAACTATATCATACTCCATCGATGAGATTTCATTTAATTTGGAAATGATTGCCGTTGAGGAGGTAATACTACAACTATGATCATCGATCTCAAAATATTGCCCTGAAACATCCATCCCTTCCGCAAAATCCTTTTGAACAATAGCGTTGTTCCCGTAAATGTTGGCAACCCTTACCTTTTCATTTTTGAGCATTTTATTTCTGACCAGGGTTTCAAGATCCTTCGAACCAAGCTCGAGTTTTTTCTGAATAAGTTCATATCTATGCAATTCCTCTTCCGATATAGACCTTTCTTCCTTCTGGATGATCTCGTCCACCACGAAACGGAGTTCAATAGACGAATTCTTGATGCTCTTTTCAATAAACCCTCTAAGTGTATAAAGTTCATTGTTGATCATCTTACTTCTGAGCAGAGAAGAGATGCGAACCCCGATGGAAACGTGGTCACCCTCTGAGAACAGAAGGTCATAAAAATAATTACCATAGACTTTACCCCCACCAAAGGAATACCTACCTTTCAGATAGATGATATTGACGGTAGCATTCAGCTTCAGAGCATTGCTGAAAAGTCCGATGACTGATGCGGGAGAGTAAACGGGATAAGTTACTTCTTGTTCTGACATAGACGAAAATCGTTCAAAAAAATTCTTAACAAAGATATTGTTATTTGCTAGGAATAAAGTATGATCGTTTTACAGAAGTTTCAAGTTTTTTATCGAATTAAATTAATTATCCTCGATAGGCTTCAAGTAGCCTAAATTGGGTTAAATCAATTTGCCAACTATATATTTTAGTTTACTAGGTCAAAAAACTAGAATTCTAGATGCCTGAATCCAATCTAAATTGTTTATAGCTAGTAGTAACTTTATGTTCAGATAAAAGTTATATCTGGTAGTATATCAGCACCATAATCCTAAACCTGCCTGTAAATAGTAAGTACCATTACAGTTGTACAAATGCACAGTTAAAGGTAATTCCTTATATTTGGACTATTGCTTTGTAACCATTACCAAGACCATGATCAAATCTTTTCTTTTCATTACTTTTATATTCTTTTACACTTTTTCATTTTCCCAAACTTTAAAAAATGACAGCATCAGATCATTTGTAGAAACGTCCATTAAGCTCATCAGATCAAATGCGGTCGATACGTCCAATGTCGAATTGATCGAAAGCAAATTGTATGATAAAGCTAAAGACCTCAACTTTGTCTCTGATTTGGTTCCTTTATACACCGAGGTCTTCGAACTGCTCAACGACCATCACGGAGGTTTGAAATACAAAGGAAAGACCTATGGATGGAACAAGCACGCAGCTTCTGCCAAAGCTTATTTGAAAAGCAAATTAAAAACTGAAAAGACCGTGGTAAGCCAGCTAATCGATAAAAAAACAGCCTACATCAGGATACCGGGAAATGATGACTTTGGCTTTAAGAAGGTGGACAGTATTGCCAATGATATCACAACTCATATCAACAAAGTCAATTCAGCCAAGATCAAAGGCTGGATCATCGACCTGAGAGTCAACATCGGTGGCAATATGTACCCTATCCTACTGGGTTTAAAAGAATTCATCGGCAGTGACAATATTGTTTTCGGAGGCTTCAGGAATTCGAAAGGTGAATCTTCAGGAAAGTGGGAAATCAAGGACGGTAAAATGCTTATTGACGGTATCGAACTGGATAGTAAAACACAACTGAAAATTCCGCTTAAAAAAGATATTCCAATCGTTATCCTCACCAGCTGTTACACGGCCAGCGCCGGGGAAATGACGGCCATATCACTGATCGGAAGAAAGAACACCTATATTGTCGGTGAACCTACAGCAGATTATACGACTGCCGTGCAGGGTTTCAGGATCAATAAGGATGCGGGGATCAATTTGTCGACCGATTATGTTGTCGACCGGAATTTAAAAATTTACACAAGTAATATTCAACCTGACATAGAAGTGTTGCAGGGTGATAACTTCGAAGATCCCAAGAAAGACAAGAAGATCATGAAAGCAATGCAGCTACTTAAAAGATAAAATGAATGCTTCCAAGGCTCACTACTAAAAAAAACACATGCATAGACATCTGGCAATTTCTGACAGATTTATAACCAAAAAAAATATTCCATGAATACTTTTCCGGCAACAGCAAGCATATTATCAGAAAAAGAACTATGTCAATTTATCAAGGACAGGTATGATTTAAGTGGTGAATATAGTTGCAAATTATTCAGGACGGGTGTCAATCATAGCTACTTCATATCATGTAGTGTGTTGATATAAGTTAAGCTGCATTTTGATAGATATTGTCTTGATTATTAAATTCCTCGATCTTTTTGTAAGTTAGGGTACTTTGCTGTTTTTTTTATTGTACAAGATCTCGATGTATTCAAAGATCTCAAGCTTCATTTTTTCTTTTGTGATAAGTTTATTAAAAGTCATTCTGTATCACCATACCTCAAAAGTATCTTTATCGTTTGGCATATATAGTAAAATACGTAAGAATCTCACCCTAACACCACCTTCTTTCGCATCATATTTTCCCCATAGTGAAGATCGACCTTTCAATCTAAGATCATTGGATGTATGTTCAAGGCAGACCAGCTTCCCGTCCCCATATATTTTCATGGCGTAGTTTTCTATGGGCTCCAATTTAAACGATGGGGTATTAAAATAGAAGAGGTCGTCAGCTGCAGTCTCTTTAAGCTCAGCTTTACTGCAATAGTTTGATTGGACATATCTGAGGTCACTGTTGAAGACCAGTGGAAAATATTCATCTTTCTTTTTATCGATGATAATGTCCCTAAGATAGTTATAAGCTTCAACTGTCTTTTTTTCAAGTTCTTTCTTGTCCATTTTCCTTAGGTCCTGAGCACTACTCAAATTTGCAATATCATTGTATGGCACAGTTGCATCAAACTCAATGGTGTACTCATAGTAGGGCTTTCCTGCCGCTATAAATGTTTTTCCGTCAGCTTTCTTCAGATCGGTGTGTTCGACCAGCTTCACCTGCTTATCAAAACTGGTGACAGAATCTGCGTTGTCTCTGGAGTAAAGCGTAAGGTTGAAACGAGTATAAGGCGTCAGTTCCTTGAATCCTTCTCCCCTTTCACGTTCTGTCTGCGGATATAACCTGTAGGTGATCTTTTGCTTTCCCGATCTCGCAATGTAATTATTGAGAATGACAGGAGACATCATGCCGCCATCCTCAAAATATTGAAAGGCGGGAATGTCATTGACCAGGATATCAAAGAAACACTGTTCATGATCCACATAGACATAGTATATAGGCTCTTTGGGAAAATGCCTCACATACTTTTCATAGGACGACAAAAGGTTTTTCTCAGTGACATTGACCGGATTGGAATTAGTGATAGGGGGATTTTTAGATTGTTTGTCCTGACAAGATAATATCAGAGGGATTAGGATAATAAAAAAAAGTTTTTTCATGACAGAGCTTTTTATTGAATTAAATAATGGTTACTTCTTACTATTCTAAAATTTAATAATGGTCTTGTAAGCCATTCTAGGTCCTTACAAGTTCCGGTCCATATCCGGTCAATTTTATCTTCTTACCTTTTGATCGCAGGTATATTGTGATTTAATTCACATCCTTTTATCAGCTTTTATTTAACATAATCTCTCAGGTAAAATGAATCCCGACCGTCCTCTTTTTCCTTTTCGTCCACAAAATTCCTGTAAGTATATTTCTTACCTTTATGCTCAGGCTTGTCTTTCTCGCGTAGGTAATCACCGTAATATTGGAACCCTCCCGCAATAAAATAATCGTTAAGCAGCTTATCTCCTTCTGCAACCACATGTAAACTGCAGGATTTGAATTGTTCACCATTATATTTCCCTGTATTGTTGGTTTCCAAAAGGTAGCGCTTGTTGCCCTTATTCCAGATCCTGTACGAAAATTCCGTATCCCGGTAATAGAAATCGGTCTTCCCGAATTTCTTTTCTAACATTTTCTCAAACTCCTCTGCTTTTTTTGTGGTCTTTATCTCCAGCATGAAGGCATTCACCTTATTTGTCGTTCTGTTCTCGTAAAAAGATACATAATTGTTTGACAATATGGAAGATTCCTGTTTGTTCAAAGTTCCCGAAAAGGAATTTCCGGAAAAATGAAGCAGTGCCGGGTATGTACTGTTGTAAATGATAATGCCAGAAAGATCATTGTTTCTACTGATCTCATATTTTTTCTCAAGGCCTGATATGTCTACCGGAAATGATAATTTGTCCAGATCAAAACTATTGGACTGGCAGGCCATCAGCAACGGCAAAAGAAGTAAGGTGATCATTGTTTTCATAAAAATATTTATTTAGCTCAATTCTATTTCACAGTTTTTTATGTAGCTTTATCGGAAACCTTCATATCCTTCAATTACGGCAGCGGCATGATCAACATATTCTCTTCTTGTCTTACCAGAAGTTTGTTTGACACTGATCTATGATCGATTTCAATTCTGATTCCATGTGATCAGGTCAAACTGAGTTTCCGTTGATTTTCATTTTCGCTCAAATCATGCGCCAAAGTAACATGGTCGGCACATCAACCCGAGCCTATCAAATCAAAGTAAGATATAAAACAGGAGGACCACTTTAAAAACAGATTAGGTTAACTGTAGTAATCAAATACAAATAAGTCCGGTTTCTAACCAAACGTTATTATCTATATCCTCCCATGCCGATACCATCCCGGCAGATCTTTGTCGGATGTCGGCTGGCACGTTTACTTGAAAATATACGAAGTGTACCGTCAGCTTCCACAATATTCCAATACTAGATATAAAGAACTTAAATTACATTTTTTACCCATATCCTTTATATTTGAATGTACCAAATCAAAAAAATATAATTCTAGATGCCTAAATTCAATCTATGTTGTTTATATCTTGTAGTAAACGTGATGTTTTCAGATAAAAGTTATATCTGGGACATTTAAGTATATTATCACCTAAAATCATTCAAATATATTCAGTTATTGGTACGAATTTAAATTACTCAATAGTATATTTGCATTCATAATTATGAAATTTACAGTAGAAATCACTCGACCGGAAAAAAGATCCAACCTTGGTTATAAAACGATATATTTTACCGCATTAAAATAAATATTATTGAAAGATACAGCAGTAAGGGTTCATTTAACTTTCATCACATTATTGTTAAGCTCAGAACTGTAGAAGATGAAATTATCAATACTAAAACGGGCGCCGGAAGAATAAAGATTGAAGAATAAGACTTTCCGACCTACGGTCGCTTGGTAAAAGCCTTGACTTCATATGAATTCCGGAATAAACTCATTGACAGATCAAAAACGGAAGATGAATTTGTAAATTTTATACTCAGCAGAATGGCCTGGCACTATCAGCTCTAGTTTATAATCATGTCCTGCAAATAATAGAAGAAATAGATATAAAGCTGCCATTATTATAAACAACGAACTGACTTTTTATTGGGTAAGACGAACTAGTTCATTAAAACATTCTATGAATTGACTCACAATAATATCAAATCAGCCGATTTATACCAAGAGAACAATAGGGATAGAAATTTCAATGAACTGCCTCGCATCTTGTAAGATTTATGACTTTTCTATGCGGATTCCTATGCAGGCAGGCAAAAGGAAACTGTGACCAATACCTTGAAACAATAAGTAAGCAGATTTGATTGAACCTCAAATCTTTTTACGGAGGTTTTGGAATGATATGCTCTCCAAATAGCCAAAAATATTTTTTATAAAAGCAAAATTTTGGTTAGTTTTAATACATAATTTCAAAATGAACAAAATGAACAAAATATTATTTTTTGCTGTGGCACTATTATCTAATTTATCATTTTCACAAACCTTAGATTCAGATAATTTTAATGATTACACAATCGGGAATCTTGGCACTCAAGGCTTCTGGTCAAATGATGGCGGCACTGCCGAGCAAGCTAAAGTGGCAGAAATAAATATTGCCGCGTACGGCAAATCTTTGACCCTTCCAAGAACAACTACTTCAAATATGTGGCTGTTCAAAAATGATTTTTTAAAAACACCGTGGCTAAACAGGACATCAGGTAATAATATTGCCGAAATTTCTGCTGATTTCTATACAGGGACAACTACTGCTGTAACTGCAGCCTCTAGTTTTCAATTGTATGCAGATGGTGGTGACAATTTTATGATTGGCTCTATTTTATACGATCATGTTGCTAAAGCATATAGCCTGACATATACACGAAATGGGAATTCAGCGATAGTTACCCAGCCATTAACTACTGGTGCTGCAGACAACACCTGGACACCAATTACTATATTTTATAACTATACCACTGGAGATATTCATATAAAAATAGGCGCAACTATATACGGACCTTTCGCAGGAACTCCCGCTAAGTCACCAACAGAAGTTGACATTTTTTCTGGCGGAGGCGCTTTAACTTCTGCGTTTGATAATTACGTTGCACGCGCTATAAAGACGGCGACATTGGCCGTAAATGATATTGGTTCTGTTGGTGGAGTCAAAATTAAAATTTACCCAAACCCTGCAACTGATCACATTAATATAGAGGCTGATTCTAAAGTTAAAAAAATAAAGATAGTTGATGCTTCCGGTAAGAATATAAATATTGCTGTCAGTACAGATTTAAATAAAATTGATGTCTCCCATCTCGAAAAGGGCGTCTATCTTACGGAGCTACAATTGGAAGACGGAACAATGACAGTACAGAAATTTATCAAAAAATGAAAAGTTAACAAATGGATTGATAAATTCCGCTGTCTACCACCAATGCTATTATGAAGCGTATCAAATGATGATGTACCAGCAAGAGTTTTTGCAGTCGATAAAAAAGGATATTACAAACGCCTTTAACTCGTAGAAGATAACTCTGTGTACAATTTTTAGCAGTCAAAAAACTATAATTTTTTATCATGGCGTTCTTTTTGGTAGATGATACAAAAATAGAATTATGGCAAAAGATAAATTAAAGAAAGGCGATATTGTTATGCTTAGAGAAGGCAGTCCAAGAATGAAAGTTGAAAAAGTTGTCCAAGATCTCAAGGCATATGGTACAGATGAAACCATTGATCCTGTAGTAACGTCGATTGAAACATTACACTTTCTTGATGATAAACCTGTTCACGGATTATATGCTGAAAGCCTTCTTAAAAAATTGGAGAAGCAAGGTTAAAAACTTTTCTGCAGTAAAAAAACTTTTTAATAAATCTGGGATATCTAAATGACCTCTAATCATTGCGATATGTTTACCTCCAAAAATAAACAAGAGCAGGAATAACCTATTCTCGTTTTATTAATTATTGATTATTATTTTACTTGATCATCAAAGAGTTAATATATTCATCACTAAATTTGATACATGACAGTCTATTGTTATAGCACACAGAATGAAAGAAAGGCTGTCTCAAAAGAAGCAGCTTTTTTGTTTTTAATATAAGAGCAGGATCTGTTTTTGCGCTTAATAAAACTTCGCTAAAATTGAATTAAAACAGCTTATTATTATACCGTAATTGATGATGTAATAAAAGGACCCTTGAACTTGTCTTAATAGTATGAGAATATACTTTTTACTTCTAATTATTTCAGCACAGTTTTTTGCTCAGCCAACCAATTCCAATGTTGATGAGATCATTCAAAGGGAAATGAAGGAACTAAAGATCCCTGGATTGCAGATGGCTGTTGTGCAAAATGGAAAAATTGTTTTAAGCAGATCCTACGGAATCGCCAATCTGCAGAATAATGTTCCTGTAAACAATACAACTATTTTCCCGATCAACTCCAATACAAAGGTTTTTACTGGTGTTGCCATGATGCAATTGGTTGAGCAGGATAAAATCAAATTGAATGATCCGATTGGTAAATATCTGGATAATTTGCCCGCTGAATGGCAGAAGATCACTGTCGACCAGCTATTGACCCATATTTCCGGATTGCCTGAGATCCTGAAACTACTTGATCCAATGACAGGTAATATTGGACCACTGAAGACTGAAGCCGTCATTTGGGAAAAACTCAAAACGCTTCCCCTTGAATTTAAAACAGGAGAACAGTTCAGTTACAATCAGACCAATTATTATCTGTTGGGAAAAATTATTGAAAAGTTAACCAACCGATCTTTTGCCACAAATTTCGAGGAAGATCAGTTTAATATCGCTCATCTTAAAAATACGGTATTCGGAGATTCTAGAGATATTATTCAAAATTATGCGCCATCTTATCGCTACAATAGTTACTTTGATGGAAAACAGGGTGAAGCAAAACTGACCTACACCTATACAGAATTTCCAGATTTCGTTCGGACAGGAGCAGGTCTCAACAGTACTGCTGAAGATATGGCCAACTGGCTCATCGCCTTACAAGATGGTCGTCTCTTCAAAAAACCAGGAACTTTAGATATGATGTGGACGCCAGGTCAATTTAATAACGGGACACCGACCAATTGGGCAAGAGGCTGGGGAATTACAAAGCCCCGCAAAAACCACAGTGCGGTCGGCATGTCCGGAGGAAACAGATCTGTGATAATGGTCTATCCCGATGATGATCTGGCAATTATCGTATTGACCAATCTGGCAGGAAGCAGTCCCGAAGATTTTGTTGAAGAAATTGCAGGTTGCTACAATCCTGATATCGTGAAGGCAGATCCGTTGACCTATTTAAGAAAAAATCTGAGAGCAATAGGGTTTGAAAATGCCATTGATTTTGTAAAAAAAGAACAAAAGACAAATCCTTCATTTAACCCCAACGAGTCAGAGCTAAACGATTGGGCATACCGGATGATGGCCAATAAACAGGAAAAAGAGGCCTTAGAAATTTTCAAACTTAATGTGTATCTATTTCCAAAAAGCTGGAATGTGTATGACAGCTACGGAGAGATCTTATTGAAAATGGGAGATAAAAGCAAGGCCATCGAGATGTACAGAAGATCCATAGAGCTCAATCCGGAAAATGAAAACGGGAAGAAGATCTTGGAAGGAATATCTTCTTTATAAAATTGAGAATAACAGAGCTTAAAATAAAAGTTTTTGGGGATCTTAAAAATTCGACATTAAAATTTTTAATTATATCACACTCTTTTTTATAGTTTTACAAAATGAATACTATCTATAATGAATACTTTGTCAATGGAATAATTGCAAATTTCATTAAAAAGTTATGGATTCTAGATAACGTAAAAAGTAACTCTCCGATATTAGATAAAGGTGTTCCGCCTAACGGATGTTTCACAATGGCCATTATCAAAGGAAATGGATTGAATGTAAGGCATAAAGATCAGGTCAGACATTTACCTGAAGGAATCTACTTCTGTGGTCAGATCACTGAAACATTGTCTCTTGATATTCTTTCCGCGACAAAAGCAACAATGGTCCAACTTTTCCCTTGGACACCAGCCTGTTTTGGGATCTCAGACGCTCACTTATTTACTGATAAGATTTTTCCTTCAAACGAATTAATCCATTTTAAAGAAATGAATTTAGATAGTATGATCGATGTAAACAATGAAATGGTCTGCAGCTATCTTGTAAAAACTTTCTCTGCATTGTTTACAGCCAATGCCAAGGTTGGAGTAATTACTAAAAGCACGCAATTAATTTTGGAAAAAAGAGGTGACATGACTGTTGCTTCACTGGCAAGATCAATGAAATGTTCTGAACGCCATCTGCAAAAGTTATTTAAAGATCTTATAGGCATCAGCCCTAAGCTTTTTATCAATGTTATCAAAGTACGGGAAGCCCTGGATGATATCTTATATGCAGATCATAAATCTGCAACAATGACCCAGTTAGCCTTAGCTAATGGTTATTACGACCAGCCTCATTTCAATAATGCTTTTAGTTCGTTTGTAGGTAGAAAGCCAAAAAAATTTGATGAAAAAGATTTTTTTCTTACGATAAAAAAATAATGTGTTCGCATTTATACAATTTTCAGCTATGCAAATTGTAGTAGATTCGCCACTTTACAATTAATACACGATGAATCTACTAATCTCAACTCAGGATCCTTCCCGTCTCTTTCATAAAATAAATGTTGCGTTTACAGAAATCAGTAAAACCAGGGTTGTCATATTATCGTTTGCATTATTATTTGGAGTGTTCTATATAAAGGCCCAGAAGAACGAATTCAATAAAGGAAAAGCTACGTATGGAAATTGGGGCGTAGAAACACAGTTTATCAGCAAGATGGTACAACCTGGCAATGATTTTTACACCTATGTGAATGAAGGTTGGTTAAGATCAGCAAAAATTCCGGCCGGGGCTTCGGGATTTAACAGCTATACCGAAGCAAAAGATAAAATCAATATGCGAATCAACGAGATGATCTGTGATGGAGCTAAAACCGAGCATTCTACAAATCGGTCTTTAGAACAGATCAGAGCAGTCTATCTAGGATATTTGGATACGGACCATATGGACGAGGTTGGCATTAAGCCTATTGAGGAAGACCTTAGAAGCATTCTCGCTATCAATAGTTATGAAGAGATCGCAAAATGGATGGCTGATCCAAAATCTTTCTCGATCATTGCTATACATACCGCGCCCGATCTTAATGACAGAAGCAAATTTTTAGTTGCGTTAAACGAGAGTGGCATCGGATTACCTGCACCTGATTATTACACGAAAAATGACGCAGATAAAATACGACTCCGAGAAGATTACAAACAACACATCATTCGTACCTTACAATTAGCCCACATCAATAACAATGAACAATTGGCTGGTAAGATCCTGGAAATTGAAACAAAATTAGCAACCTTACAATGGACACCTGCTCAGATGCGAGACAGCAGGATAAACTCCCATTTGATGAACACTGCCGAGCTTGAATCGTATGCTCCAGGCTTTCCATGGAAAATATTTTTAGGAGAAAGACAGGTTGACGACGTAGATCAAGTCATCCTACAGGCCGATACGGCGATCAAAGCTAAAGCGAAGTTATTTTCTGAAACACCAATTGAGGTATGGTCAGCATATCTTGCATTCCATTGGATCATAAACCATTCTACCCTATTATCAAAAGACTTCCGTCAGAACCATTTTGATTTTTATGGAACACGGCTGAACGGTGTAAAAAATGATACTTCCAGAGAGAAAAAATCAATACAATATGTAAACAATCGCCTGGGACAGCTTGTCGGAAAAATATATGTTGAAGAATATTTTCCTGAATCCCATCTCAAAAGTATAAAAGATCTGGTAGGATATATTCGCAATGCATTCCTCGAAAGACTTGAAAAATTGGATTGGCTGGATGAAATAAGCAGAAAGGAAGCCATTGACAAGCTAGATGCAGTAACAGTCAGGATAGGATATCCAGATGTCTGGAGAGACTATTCATCAATGAAATTTGACGCAAAAGAACCTGTCTTAAATGAACAGCTGATCGCAAAAGCAAACTGGGATCATGAAAGATCTCTTCTGAATAAAAAATTCACAAGTAAAGAATGGTATCAAATGCCACAGACCGTTGATGCGACGAGCAGCAAATTATATAATTCTATAGAGTTTCCCGCAGGGATCCTACAGCCCATATTCTTTGATCCCAATGCCGATGCAGCAGTGAATTTCGGAGCAATAGGCGCCATTATCGGTCACGAGTTGGGACACTGCTTCGACGACCAGGGATCTTTGTTCGACGGAAATGGTGTAATGAGGGATTGGTGGACCCCGAAAACAAGAAAGCAATTTGAGAACCGAACGCAGCGTCTTATTGCACAATACAGCAGTTTTTCGCCTTTAGAGGGAATTCACTTGAACGGAGCACAAACTCTTGGAGAGAACATTGGTGACCTTACAGGTGTTGTCGTTGCCCATGCTGCTTACAAACTCTATCTGAAAGATCATCCGGATGAAAAGAAAAAGCTTTATGGCTTTACACCTGATCAACGTTATTTTTTATCTTTTGCGCAAGTCAACCGAAGTCTCTACACACCAGAAACGTTCAGATTAATTGTAGAAAAGGATTATCACGCCCCTGCCCAATACCGTGTCAATGGAGTAGTAAGAAATATTGATGCATGGTACGAAGCTTTTAAGATCAAAGTAGGTGATAAATTTTATCTTAAGCCGCAAGATAGAGTGGCGATCTGGTAAGCAAAAATAATATACTTAAATGTGCCGGATAGTATTTTTATCTAAAATATAATACAGATGGACCGATCGATCATAGGAATTTTACTATTTTATATTTTTGAGATGGTGCATTGAAATACGTAGTTGCCGAAAATAAGGTGATGATATACTTAAATGTACAGATATAAGTTTTATCTAAAACGTCATGTTTACCAATAGATCTAAACAATTTAGATTGAAATAAGGCATCTGCAATTTTATGGTTTTGATTTGGTACACGAAAGTATATGTTGTCTAATAAAACCATCAGCTTCTAAAATTATTTTATCGATCAAAATGGTCACTCCATTTCCCGGAAACGCATCGGTGTCATCTGCATATTTTTCTTGAAGAAATTATTAAAATGCGTAGCCTCTTTGAACCCCAGTGAATAGGCAATTTCGGCAACATTCCATTCGGTATGTCTCAATAAAATCTTTGCCTCCTGTAATAAACGCTCAGTAATGATCTCCGAAGTCGTTTTTTCAGTGATCTCTTTAACGGCCCGGTTGAGGTGATTGACATGAACGGAGAGCTGACCGGCGAATTCAGAGGGTGAACGAAAGTTGATTCGCTGTCTCGCATCTTCGATAGGAAACTGACGCTCCAACAGCTCAAGGAACAGATGGGTGATCCGCTGAGAAGCATTAGCCTGTTGTTTTTCAGCTTTTGAAGCAGGTTTCATTTTAAGTGTATAATGAAGTAATTCAAACACCAGGTTTCTCAACAGATCATATTTATGGGCATAATCTGAGGCCAATTCAGTCTGCATTTTTTTGTAAATCTGCGTTACATCTTCCAACTGCTCATCGGTCAGCTCAAAGACAGGTGTCACGTCAGGTTTAAAAACTTCATAATCATTCAGGCTTCCGAAATGATGAAAAAAAGCTGGGGTAAATACGCAAAAGAATCCCGCCTTATGGTCGTCAATCCACTCAAATTTGTAAGGGATCTGCGGATTGGTGAAAAAAAGTGCCTGCTTTTGGATATCAATGACCTTGTCAGCATAATGGATCCGGTTTCGGCCGACGATCAGGGTGATCTTAAAATAATCTTTCCGGCTGTAGACCACCGGTTTAGCATTTTTACCGATGTACTCATCGATGGCAAAGACATTGAAATGCCCTACCCCGTTACGGATATTTTCAGGAACCCGGTCAAATTTCGACTTGTAAAATTCTTCCAGTGACTGCATTTTTTCCATTGAATAAATATACGAAAATCAAACAAACAAAAAAAACACTGCCACTTTCTGATGGCAGCGTTATTAATTTAGATTCAAATGGTCATTTAAAAATCGGTAGAAAATGAAATGTCCTTATTGATTTCCAATTCCTCTGATAACAAGCTTATCTTGTCCTTTGCACGGTTGTAGGCATCGCTCCCCAAATACAGACGTACGGGTGGATTCGGATTTTCAGCGAGATCGATCAAGACACGGGCCAGCTTGTCGGGATCTCCGGCCTGCGTTCCGTTCATAGCAGCGTATTTTTGGTGTGAAGCTCTGATCGCATTGTATCCTTCAATTTTATTCTCAGCGAAAACGAGGGAGCTTTCTTCAAGGAACTCGGTCCGGAAAGCACCTGGTGCTACCACCGTTACCTTAACACCGAACTCTTTTACATCTTCTGCCATGACCTCGGACAGTCCTGTTACGGCATATTTTGTTGCGGCGTACATAGCCCAACCGATTCCCGGGGCAAATCCTGCGATAGAAGAAATATTGATGATATTTCCTGACTTCTGCTCCCTGAAGTAAGGCATGACCGATTGCATCGTCTTAATGACAGCCATAACGTTAATGTCAAAACTGTCCCTGATCTCTTTTTGGTTCAATTCTTCCACAGCACCACCGATGCCATAGCCCGCATTATTGACCAAAACGTCTATTTTCCCGAAGTGTCCGACAGTCTTTTCAAATGCCTTGCTGACAGATTCTCCGCTTGTCAGATCTACTTCCAGCGGTAAGAACTGCTGTTTGTCAAATTCTCCGACAGCCTCCATTAAACTCTGCGCTTTTCTGCTTGTTGCAGCGACCCTATAACCGCTTTCGATAAGTTTTTTCACCAGTGAAAGCCCCATTCCTTTGGATGCTCCCGTTACTAACCATACTTTGTCTGTTTCCATATCTTGATCTTATTATGATACAAAATTAGAATGACTGCCGAAGTCTGTTGTAACAGAATTGAAACAATATATTACGAAAATCAAACAAGTTTAGACAGCCTGTTTGATTGTCATTTTTAAGTATACCCTACACAGGAGAAATTTTCAAATGATCAATCCAGAAAAGTATCCGGGATTTTAAGACAGACTGTTTATTCACCTCTAACAGATGATCGCCTAGAAATATAACAAAGAGTATTCTGATCAATTTCAGTTGTTGATCAAAACACCTTTGATCACCTATATTCTATATGATTATTTTTCCCTGATCTTCCTCTTGTGATCTCTTCCCCATTTTTCCAGGGGCTTTGCAATTTCCTGTAAGCTTAATCCATAATCCGTCATAGTGTATTCTACCTTGACCGGATAATCGTCTGTGACCTTTCTGTCGATCAATAGATTTTCTTCCAGATGTTTTAATTCCTTAGACAAAACCCGGTTGGTTATCTTCGGTATTGAATTTAAAATTTCATTGAATCTTGTATTGCCTTGATAGATAGAAAGGATAATCGGCATCTTCCATTTGCCACCGATGACAAACATAGTATCCTGGATGGCGTTGATCTTTTCCTGGAAATAATGTTTTTTTTCCGTCATAATAATTTAAGTATACTTTTGTATACAGGTATCAAATGTATATCTTTTTGCCAGTAATTTTGTAAAAGAACATTTAAAATTTTATAAAATGAAGACAATATTCATCACCGGAACCTCATCAGGAATAGGCAAGTCAACCGTTAAATTATTTCAACAAAGAGGCTGGAAGGTCATCGCTACAATGCGCGATCCTGAAAAGGAAACGGAACTTGAGCAATTGGACCATGTGGTCCTTTTGCCTTTGGATGTTACTGACCTGGAACAGATCAGGTCGACCGTAGAAAAAGCTTTATCGCTTGGACCGATCGACGTGGTCGTGAACAATGCGGGATATGGGCTGATGGGTGCGTTGGAATCCTTTTCCGATGAGAACATCGTGAAACAGGTGGAAACGAATTTTCTGGGAACAGTTCGGGTAACACAAGCTTTTACACCTCACTTCAGAGAAAATAAAAATGGACTGTTCATCAATATAACATCCATCGGCGGACATACCAGCTTCCCGTTCACCAGTATTTACAATGGTACGAAATGGGCGGTTGAAGGCTGGAGCGAATGTCTTTCCATAGAGCTATCGATGTTTGGTGTCGGTGTTAAGACCGTTGCTCCGAGCGCCACGAAAACGGAGCTGTTTAACCATAATTCAGATGTCACTGCACTACCGTATTATGATTCAGCGGAAGAAAAAATGCTTAGTATGATCAAACCCGATTCTTCACCTGATGAGATTGCGGAAGTGATCTTTGTAGCAGCAACCGACCAAAAAGACCAGTTGCGTTATTTTGCAGGAACAAAGGCTCAGGCAATTTACGATAGACGTCAGCAAATTGGAGCGGAAGCTTCTGTCAAAGAGATCAAAAAGATCTATTTCGACGGGTTGTAAAGAAGTAAACATCCATCAGATCAATATGAGTTATAGGCTTTGTCCTATACCTCATATTGATTGTCTGAGGATGATATAACTCGTGACACATAATCCGGGGATTAAAAAATGACGTTTTTATAACTGTGATCTGCAACAAACTTTGTAATTCAATTTAACGGATAAAAATTATAATTTGTTGGATCTCATTATAGTGTTCCTAATACTTATTGTAAGATTTCCAGTCAATATTATCTTTTGCCCATTGCTCGGCTGAGGTTGTCGGGATTCCGTTCTTCCCATTGAAGGTATTCTCTAATGGCCAAGAAACACCTTTTCCTGCTCCGAATATAGCAGTTGAAAATTTTGTTGCCTAATGTTCTATAGATATTAGGTCTAACATTGTTGTTTTATTGAGAACAATTATTTCTCTTTGATTTTATTTCGGTGTTTTTTGCCCCAACTTTCCATTGGTAATATTACCTCTTCAAGTCCGTAAGCATATTCCGTAACGGAATATTCAATTCGTACAGGATAATCATCAATTACAGATCGACTAATCAATAAATTTTGTTCCAGATGCTTCAACTCTTTGGATAAAATATGGTTCGTTATTTTCGGGATGGAATTGGAAATATCATTAAATCGCTTGTTTCCGCCATATATGGACAGTATGATTGGCAATTTCCATTTTCCACCAAGCACAAACATTGTATCCTGAATAGCCTGAATTTTTTCATGAAGTTGTTTTTCGTCTCTTTTCATATACTAAGTATTCTATTTGATACAGGTCTCAAATTTATACCTTCTATTCTTAACTTTGTACTGTTACAATAAAAAAAATATATGAAAACAATATTCATCACCGGTGCTTCGTCAGGATTTGGAAAAGAAACCGCAAAATTATTTCAATCAAAAGGCTGGAATGTGATCGCAACAATGCGTTCACCCGAGAAGGATGAAGAATTAACGCAGTTAGAAAATATTCTGGTGACGGAATTAGATGTTCAAAACGAAAAGTCCATTAAAACCGCCGTAGAGAAAGGAATTGAGAAATTCGGAAAAATTGATGCTTTGCTCAACAATGCAGGCTTTGCCGTAATGGGCGTTTTTGAATCTGCAACCGAAGAGCAAATTTATAATCAGTTTGACGTGAATGTCTTCGGAATGATGAGGGTAACAAAGACTGTATTGCCTTTCATGAGAAACAACCCAAAAGGCGTAATTGTCAATATTTCTTCGGTTGCCGGACGCGTTGGTCTGCCTTTCGCAAGTATTTATGAAAGCTCAAAATTTGCAGTTGAAGGTTTCTCGGAAGCCCTATATTTTGAACTTGGAAATTTGGGTATTAAGGTAAAAATTATTGAGCCGGGGTCATCTCAAACCAATTTCGGAAATGCCCGGGAAAGCACAAATAACGAAATTGCTGACTATAATCCGTTTTTAGCAAGCTTCTTCAGTAATTATCCCAAGAAAACGGGGCATTTCAAAACAGCGACACCGCGAGAAGTTGCCGAAACAATTTACAACGCCGCCGCAGACGACAGCCATAAATTACGATACATAATCGGCGAGGATTGTCAGTTCTTTGTGAACTCCAAAGAGAAGAGTTCAGAGGAAAATTACATCAAATCAGTTCAATCTTTTTTTGAGTAGTGGATTTGCTTTTCCATGACCCAAAAAACATCAAGTCCAACATTTAAAGCAGTTGGTTTTATAATTGACTGATTTGATATTGGATTAAGGCAATTATATATTTGAATGTACCGTTTTAGATTTTTTAGGTTATCAAATATATCGAATTGGTTCTTCATAGTAAATTTGTATTCTACCCTTTGTATGATTTATAGAGAGACTGATTAAATAATACTTATTTGGTACATTAAAGTATATTACTTCCAAAATTTTTTTCTAAATGTTTCCATCTCGGAGGAACTGATCTGAGAAGTTGCAAAATCAATATTTTTTTGAAATAAGAATCATGTCAGGCGATTGCTTGCGTATTATTTATATTTTCAATCCCTCTTAAGAGTAATCAAGAGAATTTCTATTTGGACAAATATTCCGAACAGGCAATTTGGGTTTATACATTCAATTTTTTTTGGAGCGTTAATTTTTGCTTTCGGACATTTAGACGAAAGTCAAGATATAAGTGAATTAGTGAGAATTTTCAGACACAAAACTTTCGTGCTTGCTGTACATCAAGAAAGAATCGCTTAAAATTGCAGTTCATTGCGAAAAAGAAAGAGGCCCTCCTAATCAGGACAGCCTCAATATTATATTAATGATAGCTATTATTCTTTAATAAATTTCAAGGACTTGTTACTTTGTCCAATTTTGATAAGATAGACTCCTGCCGGTAACTGTGCGATGTCCAATCTTTCAGTTTCTGAACTTATCTTTGAGCGTAGTACCAACTGTCCGCTACTGCTATAAATATTGATATCATCACCATTTACAACGCCATTCCCATATCTGATATTAAGCTCATTTTTTGCCGGATTTGGATATATGACAGTTTCAGCCCTAGATAATGCCGGAGTTTTTACAGCTAAAAACGACTGACAGTTTGTTGAATTCCCTCCATACTCTGTTGGATAATTTGTTCCGATGTACAATTTATCCAAATTGGTCCCATCTTCACGGTAACCGATCTGCAGGGTGTGGCTTCCCGCACTTAGATTTGCTGTGGCCAGCACATCCCAGGTCCATACGTTCGATGACTTCAATCCATTGATATTTTGCCAGTTTCCGTTATCGATCTTTACCCAAAAGGAATCATCATCCGCACTTGGTGCGCGCAACCTTCCCCAAACATTGTAAGTTCCGGATACAGGTATATTCAGATTATATGTTGCAATACCGTTTTGATTGGACGGCGCATTGGTAAGACTGTTATTTCCTGCAGTGATCGTAATATATCTTCCCGAGGATGCCGGGCTGCTTTGCAGAACCTGCCATAATGATCCGACAGTACCACATTCTGCCTCCAGCCAGATCTCTTGCCCTGCATTGGCCGGTGAAACTGTCATCTCATCCAGATACAGAAGATTAGTATTGGAAGAAAGCGCTCTCAGTTCGATAGAATTTGTTCCTGAATTCAACGTGATATTTTGTGCTGCATTATTCCAGGTATTTGATGATCCTGTAGATGTGAAACTCATTGTTGCCACCTGAGCGTTGTTGACGAATAGCCCAATATTATCTACCCTGCCGCTTCCAAGAGAATATCTGATCTGTAAATTATAGTTTCCACCATTGATATTGGTGATATTTTTTCGGACAGCCGCTGCAGCATTCGTCCCAAACTGGATATATCCCTGGCCGTGATAATTTCTGATATTGCCGCTATAACCACTCGTGGTGATCGGTCCTATATTTTTATATTCGAGGCATTCCATTTCGTATTGCCTTGTACCCAGATATACCGGCGGCAATGCAGGTGAGATAATATTTGAAGCAGTATATTGTGTCAGCCTTCCGGTGGCATTTCCTGAACAGTTTACAGTAATATCCAGCGGACCATTGTGAGCAATAGTTAAGGTCAGAATTCCGTTTGACCAGTCTTCTGTTACAGTACTCGGCTGGTGTGCAGCTCGGTCTGTGAATGACCATGCAGGTTTTGAGCCGCTGCCATGTATCCTGATCATATCGGTCTTTAATCCTGTATTCAAAACATTATCATAATTATTCAGATATATTTTTAGCTGGTTGGCGGTTTCCTTTATCACTCCGGATGTATACTGCGACAAGGTAAGGTCCATAGATTCACTGGTATTGTATTTAAATGGAATGTTTCCCGTTGCCTGCTGCCCGTTTCTGAACGGATTGTAAATGACCCATCCGTTTTCATGCCGTCCTGCATAAATGTTTCCTGTATATTCTTGCGGGAACAAGGCATCAAGTTCTGCCATTTTACTATTTATCGTGGGCCACCTTGAACCATAATCTGATTTATTGATCTTTACCTGGAACGAATTGGCTGCATAGTCATTCAGCTGAAAAACCGTAGGAATCGTAGGATATCTTCCGGATTTCTTGAAAAAGTTAAGGTTATCCTGATAAGTGCCGTCATTATCCATTCTGTATAGACCATCAAAAAGAGTTTGTGGCGAACTGTAAATGGCGTCGCCATTGCCGGAGCTTACGTTATTGATGATCGCTACTTTAGTACGGTTGATGACCTCCTGACGTGTGGGGATTCTCACATGACCATCAATGATCTTTCGGAACAGATCAATGCTTACATTGCTGAACTGATCGTAGGTACCCCATTTTCTCTCCCTGTACCCATCAGAAGTTAGTGCTGAAGAAAGTTCTTTAAAGCATTGGGTCCATATCAGTTCCGGACCGTCGATCACGGTCTGTCCGGTAAGCATGGCATGCTCCAGTACCGGAGCTCCTGCCGAAGCCATCGTAAAACCGGCGTGGTTGCCATTGTCATCATACCAGCCTGTATCATCATAACGTATCCCATAGTTACCACTATACCCTGACAGGTAAGCACCCAGCGTAACACTCTCCATATCGAATTTGTAGCTTCGGGTGGTATATTTCTCACACAGGATATAATTTTGCTTATATTGGGCACTTGCTGCAGCAAATTGCGGATTTCTTTTCAGCATGCCAATAGGATTGATACTCGGTGACCATTGGTTTCCGCACCAGCTCACCACCAGATAGCCTCCATATTTGTTAGACAGTTGCAGGAGGTTGGTTAAATGGTTTATCCTTGTGCTCCAGCCCGGCGAGAGCGGATCCGTGGAATCATCAAACCCCCAGAATTGCTCTGCATAGTTGAACCCCAGAAAATTTGGGTAATTTTTATAGAATTCCTCATATACCGACAGATCGGTATCGGAAAACTGGCTAAAGCCCCCACTGGCACATTGGATCATTGTCCACATTCTGTTCTCGGCGCATACACGCAGCCATGATTTTGCCACTTCATACCCATACTCTGCGACCTTGAATCTTGATGTTACCACATCATGGCTTATGGAAAGAGAAATGTTCATCACGACATAAGGTCTTATGTCGGCAGGGATCAGGTCAATGATCTGTTGGGGATTGGCATAGTTCCATGTATCGATGTGGATCATATACATGGGCTGTTGTGGAGATACTGTTCTACGTAAAGGAACTGTATTTTGCGAAAATACGGGATTTGTGGACAAAAATGCTAAAATCACGAATAGCTTTAGTGTGAATTGGCAGAGTCTTTCTGTCAGATGAAGACGGTTAACTTTTTTCATAATACATATATATTTTGGATAATGGTATGATTGAAAAATTTTTTCTCCACCATTTGGTGTTTAACAAATATAGTGATCATTATAATAAATGTATAATTAACATTTATTAATCTGGGTTTTTTAATGGAGGTATTTGTTGTTATAGTCAGTATTTACCGGCTTTCTGTTTGCGGTTGAACTATAGTGGGTTATCTAAATTATCGTACAGCACATGTTCCCTAATTTTAATCTTATCTTAATATCATGTTTCCAACCCAAACGCCTCTTTAATTGAAGAGGCGTTTGGGTATCTAAAAATTACATTAATCATTCTTGATGAAATTATCATCGGCATTTTCATCTAACGGAATATACAGCCTTTCCCAGGATTTGCTCTTCACCATATCCCAACTGTGTCCCTTTCCTTTAAGGTCTTCGGCCAACAGGACGGTTCCAGGTTTTATTATGAAGGTTGACCCATCGGTCACTTTAAATCTGATGTTTCCTTTCAGGGTGATGACGTATTGTCTTCTGGGAGCGGGATGGGCATTCTTTTCCCAATCTTCGGTCTTGTTGCTCATCCAAAATGTGGTCGTATTGAGATGTTTCAGCGTTGGGATCCTGCCTTTCTCGAAAGTGCAGGAGCCATCAGGATTATTGATCAACCTTACAGCAGGGATATAATCCTTCGATTCTTCTTTGTTTACCTTGATGCTAAGGTTCTTGTTCTCTTTGTTTTGTGCATTCATTATTCCAAATGTGCTTAAGGCCAGGGCAAAGCTAATACCTTTGATGATGTTTTTCATTGTAAAAATTATATTAATTTAGGTTTAATTGTAAACGGTATCGTAAACCAGCATTTTTTCGAACATTGGTTTATATTTTTGGACCAAGGCAAGATGTTCAGGGAGTTTTCCGTAAGCTTCAAGTGCTTCCAATGTTTCAAATTCCATTGAGGCATTATAAGTATAGGTGCTGTCCAAGACATTTCTCGGACTTGAACCTGCCGGTTTTCCGTATCGCAGGTTTTTTTGGTAAGGCAATTTTTTAAGACCTTCGAAGAAGTTTTCGAAATCTTTCACTTCTCTGTCAGAAAGGTCTTTTTTTAGCCAAAATAATAAATTGTGGGCGTACACTTTTTTAGGTTTTAAAGGGTTAAGATTTGGGAAGACCGAGGCAAACATACTTCCCGAGATCAACATCAGGGCAGAAGCCTGAAGCGATCGCATTAAGAATTTTCTTCTTTCCATTTTATATTTTTTAATTGAAATCGATTCTGTACTTCAAAACAAATTGCCATTGTCTGTCGGAAACAACACCTTTATTAAGCGCATCACCTGTAAAAATTGGTCTGTTCTGAGCATCAAAGGTCAGGCGGGAAGACATTCCGTTCATCAGTAATGAGATTCCGGCATCATAGACGATCGCATTGTCCTGAAGTCCCTTCAGATCTGACAATTGAATTCCCACAGCAGGTTGTAGTTGCAGATTCTTTTTATCTTTATTGAAGTAAGGAAGCGTTCCGCCAACTTGTACATAATAAGTATTTCCCGTTCCTATTACCGGCATTGCGTTCCCTGCTCCATTGAGGCTGGCTTGTGAGGCATTTACTGAGGTCGCGGGATTATTGGTTCCGACGTACCGGACATAGTTAGGCCCATAATCATTGTACATCGCCATTCCATAAGCGCTAATGGAAGTTCCTTTGTCTTTATTGAACGGAGCATCGTAGAACAGGTCGACCGCATAGTTCTGCATATCATCATTCTGGACATTATTGTTGAGGTCTTTGTGCCAAGTGGCATTATGGATATAATCAAAACCTGCCCCCAGACTCAGGACATTCTTTTTACCACCATAGGTCCCGGAGTTGAATGGCGTCGTGATATTTTCCTTATCCAAAAACGCATATCTGAAATAGCCTGAAAAGTCTTTACCCGGAGAATTTTTACTGAAAGTGGCAACATTTAGCTTTGGTTCCGCCGTGGCCATTGTATAAGGATCCGCAACAACCAATCGGTAGTCAAATCTTCCCAATTGACCTTTAGCATAGACACTCAACTCTCTCACGGTGTAATCTGTCGCTCCGGCATTGGATGTGGCATAAGCTGGCAGATCGTATAATAAAGTATTCAAAGGGCCTGTCGTGAATCTTGAAAGCCCCCTCCAGGTAGACCGCCCCGCTCCCACAGCGATTTTATCATTAAAGGCATATTCTGCATAGGCATCCAGAAGATCGATATAATTACTGGCTTTCGCATTCATATTCACGTTGGTAGTTCCGGTCTGTAGAACGAACATCAGTTTTTCTGTTGGTTTGTAGGTCATCTTTATTCTTACTCTTCTTAGCGAGAGATCGGAAACATCGGATTTTGCCTGGTCATTGATAAGGCTTCCCGGATTCAGTTGCGTATATCTTGCCCAAAGTTCTGCATAGCCGCTGAAAGAAAGGTAGCGGGTGTGTTCGTCATTCAGATAATGGGTAAGCTCCGGATTATTAAAGTCATTTTTTTTCTGAGCCTCCATTTTAGCTGACAGTCCAATGATGGTAAGTATTGCCAGTCCGGCCTTAAAAGATTTTTTGTTCATAATATATCGTCCGTTTTGTTGATTTCAACGGCACAAAATTAGGTTCGCAGATCGAGGAACATCGTTAGAAAACTATTAGAAGATCTTTAGAAATCCATTAAAAGACCTTTAAAATAAAAATATGAGATACCTTTGTACAGAATTTAAAATAGGTGATCGACCATTAGTCCATTGATGACGATTATCTGATATTATCCGGAAACAATTTTCTTATGAAGATTTTAATTATCGAAGATAATGCCCGTGTTTTTGCACTTTTGAAGAGAGGTCTGGAGAGCCAGGGTTATCAGGTCTATATTTCGGAAGATGCGGAAGATGCATTGGTTATGGTTGATAAGATCATGTTTGAGCTTGTGATCACAGACATTATGCTTCCCAATATGAATGGTATCGAATTGAGCAAGATCATCAAACAGAAAGATCCTGATCTCCCCATTATCATGTTGACGGCACTTGGAACAATTGATGAAAAGATCGAGGGTTTTGATGCGGGAGCCGACGATTATATGGTAAAGCCATTTGAGATCAGAGAGCTCTACGCAAGGATTAAAGCGGTTTTATTAAGGAAATCGACCTCATCGGAAAAAAACGGAAATTCTGGTCATCTTGAATATAAAGATCTTAAAGTCGATAGGAATACCAACCGTGTCTTCCGTAACGAAATAGAGATCAGCCTTACCCCAAAAGAATTCAAGCTCCTGGTTTTTCTGATGAGTAATACCGAAAGGATCCTGACCCGGGACGATATTGCAGAGAATGTATGGGGAAATCATTTTGATACGGGAACCAATTATATCGATGTTTATATTGCCTATCTCCGAAAGAAGATCGATAAAGATTTTAATGAAAAACTGATCCACACAAAACCTGGAGTGGGTTTCATATTTACAGATCAATTATAATATGAAAATTGCCACCAGAACCGCACTAAGCTATGCTTTACTGACCGCCGGGATCCTTTTCATTTTTGCGTATGTCCTGTATTTCGTTTCAGAGAAAAACAGGGAAGATGAGTTCAATGACCGTTTGGGATATAAGATCACCTGGAGATCGGAATTCATATTCGATGCAAAGATCAACAATTCCAAGATCCGGGAACTTCACGAGCGAAACAAGAAGATACTGAACGAAGCGGACATCACCGTATACGACAGTAATAAAAAGCTTCTGTTTACAGACATCAGGCCTTCTTCAAAAAATCAGCAATATCTGGATCGACTTATCAGAAGTAAAAAGGAAAGAATAGCCTGGGTAAGAAGGGAGCGCCAGTATATGGCCATTAGATATGAGTTTAACGGAGAGAATTATTACATCATAGGAAGTGCAGTGGATATAACAGGAAAAGCCCATATCGACGAGTTTAAGTATGATATCATTATCATCTATTTCATTTCGATCGTGATCATTTTCATCGTTGGTTTTATATTTTCATATTATACTTTGAAACCTTTGAAAGATATCATTCTCCAGATCCGCGATATTTCTGAGCATAATCTGAATAAAAGGTTGGTTGTCCCGAAGGCAAAAGACGAGATCTATGAACTGACGGAAACGTTCAACTCAACATTTAGCAGGTTGGAGAGATCGTTTAATAACCATAAACAGTTTATCACAACGATTTCCCACGAATTCCGAACGCCATTGTCCATACTGATAACAGAACTTGAACTTGCAAAAGAATTGAATGTAACCCTGGAAGATTATAAGAATTCTATTGACAATGCTTTGCAGGATGCCCAACAGGCCTCACAACTTTCTTCGGCTTTATTGGATTTTGCCAGGGCAAGTTATGATGTCTCACAGATCAGCTTTACAGATCTTCGCCTGGACGAAGTTCTAGCTGATGCGAAAATAGCATTAATACAGAAAAATTCGGATTACAGGGTCGGGATCAATTACATGGATGGATGGGCAGATACGGAAGAGAATAATTATGATTTTTTCGGTAATCCATATTTATTACAAATTGCATTTTTAAATCTAATGGAGAATGCCTGCAAGTATTCTCCAGATAAATATTGCTCGGTAGAAATTATAATGCAGAATGGAGATCTTCGAATTGATTTTATTGACCAGGGTATTGGTATCTCTATAGAAGACCAGTCGAAGATCTTTGATCTGTTCTACAGAGTGAACAATAAAGATCATCAAAAAGGAAATGGTATCGGATTATCTATAGTATCGAGAATTATTGAGGTCCACAAGGGACAGATCTCACTGAAATCTGTACCAGGTGAAGGCACAATTTTTAGTGTTGATTTCAGATCTTATAAGGAATATTCTCAGCGATCTTAATTCCCTTGTTCATTTAAAAGTACATCTTGATCAATATGACAATATCTATACTTGATGGGCCAAAGCAAATATTGATAAAAAATATTGTTAGCAGAATGACTTTGTCCATTCGATCGATCTAGTAAATTCTATTTTAAACAACAATATTTGGTAAATTAAAGTAAACATTACGCAGCGATTGATAACTTGTTGCAATAACTAGATATAATGCAGACATTATATTTAAGAATTCTTTTTGGTACTAATATACTTAACTGTACCACCCAATATCTTTTATTGAAAACATTATTGTACTGCTAAATATAACCAGTTATATTGAATTTAGAAACCTAGATTTTAGATATTTGATTGGGTACATTCAAATATATGGTTGCCTTAAAATAACACCTAACAAGATATAGATTAAAAGTCCCAACGCCGCAATGAGGGATATGATAGGCCCAGTTTTGTCAATGGGGCCTCCTATATGTAATAGCGAAATAGGGATAGCAAGCCACCGTTCTAGGGAAATAGTTGCAATGTTATCGATGTATATAACAGCCATAACTGTTTTGATCATTTTATTTTACAATTTTATTATCTATCCGTATTCTCATCAAAAAATCAAAAACAACAGTGGAATGATAATGCCGATAACGAATTCAATACCCCGGATACCAAAGAAACCGCGGTCGCCTTTGTTCATAATCAACCCAGTGATGATGACGATGATGATACTGATGGCAAATGCATCGGAAAAATACTTCCAGTATGTACCTGGATTATAGTGCAGAAAAGATAGTTGGAAGAAAAAAGGCCGCCTTTTTATCCCCTGATATTCCACCTGCCCGTTTACGGTATTAACGGTAAAGGAGGAACCGGTAGAAAGGAACACTTTAAGTGTTTGGGAGTTGGGATAAAAATGTTTTTTGTAATGTTGGTCTTCGGACACAGGTTTCAGCAGGTTTACGATTTCATCTTTGGTAAAATTTGCACTGTGCGGAAATTGTCCTTCAGCTCTGTACTGTTGGACGGAAACGTCATACTGGGGGTTAAAAATGTTTTGGTGGTTCATTGCGATCCCGGAAACAACGTAAATGAAAAGCACTCCCGAAAAAAAGAAGGATAAGTGACCATGTAGATTACGGCTGTACTTGCGTAAAGTATTGCCCCAGGTTGAATCGTTGATTATTTCTTTAGCCATATATTTGTTATTTCAGATATAAACATATTGTGATGGGACATAGGTGCATTTTTGTACATATCGGCAATTTTATAGGACGGAACAGTCTTATTATAGTCTAAATCCTGTATCATTATATTTTTACATTCAATAATCATCCTTGCTTCCCTATAGGAAATTAGTCCGGAAGGTGTCTCTATAGGTGTAAGGCCTGCTTCTTTCACTTTGTCGTTAGACTTTCCCGATTTACCACCTAAGATGCGCATTGCTCCTCGGTATTTTTCAGGGAAGACAGCCAATGTGTAGCCACTCTCCTGTTGTAAAAACTGATAAGTATATCTGCTGCTGTTTATGAAAGTAAAAACAACTGGTTTCTCCCATATATAACCCAGTCCTCCCCAGCTGATCACCATGCTGTTAAATGCATTTTCTTTACCTGCCGTAACCACCATCCATTGCTCACTGATAAGCTCGATAGCATTGTCAGGTAGATCTTTTGGGTCGATGTGATCGTATTGTGACTGCCATCCATTATTTTGCGTGATGCTGTGCGTTTTCTTGGCAGGTGGCTTTGGATCATTGCTGCAACCTGATAATGCCATGACAAATGGTAAAAATCCCCATAGCCACTTTATGCTTGTTGTTCTCATCTTTTTTGGGCTAAGCCCCTTTTTAGTTGTTCTTAAAATGTTTAAAACAAAGGTTCTGGATAAGAAATCATCCGGATACATTTTTTTTACCAGTAATCTAACTGATGTTTTTATATTTTTAAAAATTGTCTTTTAAATTAAACACGGCCTTGTAAAAAAGGTAAGGTATAAAATTGAATCTTGAACTTTATCCATATTTTTTCCTAGGGCAAATACTTCCAGCTTAAGACATGATTCATAAACCGTGATTTAAAACCTTTTTTCTCAGCGTAGGTTGTAAGTTCCTCATTTGAAACAATAAAACGACACCTGCATTTTTTTGCAATTTCTTGAACATCTAACGCATGGTTTAGATGTCTAGGTGTAGAAAGTATAATCTGCTTGGAGCAATTGATAGCAATGCTTTAACAATTGGATTTCCGGAAGTAAATAAATTGATAATAATATGGAGTATCTTAAACGAGATCACCAAAAGTATACTCAAAATAACTAACTCATATTATGCAATTTAAATATGATTTTTGATTCCACTTTATGCTAATTGAAAATCGGGTGGTTTATTAGGATCAAAAGATTGCGCATTTAAAATGTTTTGTTTCTATTGATAAGAAATTTAAATCTCAACCGACAACTCCATTGACTCTCCAATATCTAAGAGCAGCAATTCCTTGCCTTTTTTGGAAAATATTCGTTTTGATTCTTCATGATCTATCTCTATAAAAGGATTGGTATCAAAATGATAACCCAAAACCCTATCACATTCTAAGAAGTCGGAGGCTATTACTGCATCTTCAACATCCATTGTAAAATTACTACCCATGGGTAAAATTGCCAGGTCCAATCTTGTACGCACCGGAATCAATTTCATATCATAGGTGAGAGCGGTATCTCCCGCATATTTCCATCTTCGGTATCGATGACAAACCCACCTGGATTTCCACCGTGGGTACCGTCCGCAAAACTGCTGGAATGGCTTGCATTGACGTATTTTACTTTACCAAAATCAAAGTTCCAGCTTCCGCCGTGATTCATAAAATGATATCTGAATCCTCTTTTCTCATAATAGGTTGTGATCTCAGCATTTGAAACGATCACGGCATCTGTATTTTTAGCAATGGCCTCAACATCCAAAACATGATCAAAATGAGCGTGCGTCAAAAATATATAATCTGCTTTGAGTTTTGTGATATCGATTTTAGCGGCTAGCGGATTCCCTGTTATAAAAGGATCGACAATGATATGTTTTCCTCCCACTTCAATTCCCAATGAAGCGTGGCCGTAAAATGTTATTTTCATTTATTATTTGATTCTATTTTTTATTTTACCCCAGTCTATGAGTGCGATGATTACTTTTTTTAAAGTACTTCCGTAATCTGTCAGTTCATATTGTACAGCAACATTCCGCGAATCTAAAATTCTCCTGGTAATAAGCTGGTTAGTTTCCAGTTCTTTCAGCTCCTTGCTCAGCATTCTGGCGGATATCCCACTGACATCTCTTTCTATACTCGAGAAATTTCTTTGACGATGACATAATAAAGAATAGAGAATGCGAAGCCTCCACTTGCCGTTCAATATGGTTACGCAGTTTTGCAATGACGTCATATCAATTTCAAACTTCTCTATTCCAACAGATTTACCGGCCATAACGATTCATTAAGAATGATTATTAGTTCTTAACTATTATAAGATTCCCAGTCGATATTTTTTTCTGCCCATTGTTTTGCAGAGGTTGTCTCAATCCCATTTTTGAAATTAAATGTCTTGTCAAAATCCCAGGATACTCCACGCCCTGCACCGAAAATTGAGCGGTATTTTTTAACGAAATTAGTGGGATCATTTTGAAGGTCATTCTGTAATTCATTGACATCAGAAAGTATGCGCTCGTACTTCTGTCCGGATAATGATTCTGCAATATCTCCTAACTGTCCATAGGTCAGGGTGTCTCCACCAATGTAAACGATCGTATCTTCAATAAGTGGCTCTGCAAAAAATATTTCAGCTGTTAGCATTCCGATATCTTCGGGTGTGGTTACGGTAACAGCGGTATCCCAGCCCCCGATCGCATTGACCACTTTTCTCTCCAGGTCCAATACGCCAAAGAATGGTTCAAACAGATAACTTGTAAACATCCCGGTCGATATGATCACCCATTTTGTCTTGTTCTGCGCACGAAGAAGTTCACGTACATCAAGTTGTTCATCAAAAAGATCTTGTGCACTGCCTCTTCCGATGATTTCAAAGTCAACTCCAAACTGCCATGGAAAATACCTTTCAACACCTGCCTTTAAAACAGCATTAGCCAATTTTAGCTGAAAACCTCCGGCGCCACTTCCATAGCCTGTACAGGAAATAATGGCATCGAAGTTTTTGAATATTGAAACTAATTCAGACGAAGGTGCAGACAAGTCTCCTGAAAGCAATTGAACATCGAGTGCCTTGATCTCGTCAATATTCTTTTTCTTATCAGGTTCTTCGGAATTGATCGTTGCTTCTCTAAGCAGTACGGTGACTGTAACGTTATGGTAGCTTTTAGCCTTTTTTGCTATATTTCTGATGACCGGCATTCCTAATTCGCCCGCGCCCAAAATTAAAATTGATGTATTTTTCATTGTAAAAAAATTAAGTATTGGAATTGAAATTCGTTCATTGCTGATCAATTCACTTCCTTTTTCTTCTACAAATTTAAACCGTTAAAACCTGTAAAACAATAAGGTACAATGATGTCAGCTAGTTACCTATATGTTAGTATTTTGATTGATAGCCACATTAATTTCAAATAATTTTCAAATAATAATAGTCTCTAAAATTCTCATTATTCTCAATTTTCTCATCAGAATCATTTATCTTTAAGCAAAATATTTTATTTAAACATAAGAGAATATGGAAAGATTGATGTCAGATGAAGAGATCGTAAAAGCTTGGGACGACATTTGTAAAGTTTTGAATAAAGATCAGGATGAACTTAAACGAGATGTATTGAATCACGTTGGTAACAAATGGTCACTTTTTGTCATACACGCTCTGGGAATAGATGGCAAAATGCGTTTTTCAAATCTACAGAATCATATTAACGGCATCAGTCAAAAAATGTTGACAAAATGCCTTCGCGAATTAGAAAGGGACGGATTGGTGTCGAGAAATATTTATCCCGAAGTGCCACCGAGAGTTGAATATGAACTCACGACTTTAGGCAGAGGTTTATTAGTACAGGTAACACCTCTTTGGTTTTGGATTGCCGATAATATCAATGAGTTTAGTGAGGCGAGATCCAATTTTTTAAATAATAGTACTATATAATATCTTTTGTTTAGAAATTATCAAGTATCCTAAAATATCTTTCCTAACCTAATATCCTTTTCCTAAAGCGGGAATATAGCAATAGAGAGTTGCCATAGATCTTTCGAGACTTTTTGCTATTTTTTAGTCCAGGTCTTCCACGTATCGCGCAGAGTAAAACATCTTCATTGCTTTTTTCGCAGCCAGACTTGTTGTGAGTCTCTATGAAGTTCTATAATTTGATCTACGGTCGATTCTTAGGTAATCTATTTTCATACTGAACTTTTGATAAAATTCTTACAATCCGAAAATAGGCTACATACTCTGAGCTCTCCCATTACAGAAATTTTGTAGCAAACTTCCTTTTTAGAAGTTCCGTTATGAGAAATAAAGATCAGAAAATCTTTAAAATTACAAACCTAATTTAAAGTTGTATTATTCCACAAAAAAAACTGTCTCTCAAATGAGACAGCTTCTCTTCTCCTGATTGTAAACTACAGTCGTATTGATTTTACATACTAATAATTTCTGAGGAATAACTTTTATTTATTAATAATCAGCTTACTGCTGAATGTCACACCAATGCCAGTGCCGGTCAGGATGTATGTACCTTTAGGAAGTGCAGAGGTCAGAACCGGTTCATCGGCGTTAACCGACTGTTCATCCACCTTTTTCCCGGACATATCATAGATAGAAACCTTGATTTTTCCAGAAATCTGTACGCCATTGGTTTTAATAAAAACTTCCTTGCTGGCCGGATTTGGATAGATAGAAATTTTCTTATTGACTGTAATTTCAAAAGTCCCCAAAGAGCACTCTGCCGGCACAGAAAAATCTTCTATCTGGTCAGAGATCGCATTAGGCAACGCTCCTCTTGTAGCGCCGGCGCTGGCATTAGCCCCAAGACCACGTTTGGCAAATGCGCTCCAGATCATACATTTGTTTTGACCGTTGTTCAGGTCAGCATCCGCTGCTATGATTGCATCTCGGCCAGTTACGAAATTCGGATAGCAACCTTGTATTTTCATTGCTTCCATTACCAGTTGAACCACTTTTCCGCTTCCTGAGTTTGGATTGTTTGCGATGTCATTAGAATAACCATACTTATCAGCAAATTTCCAATGAAGGTCCCACAGCATCGTTGCCCAGATAAAACCCACACCGTGAACATCTACGGCAAGGGCACCGCCGCCCGTGTCTATGTATTTCCCGTTTGTATCTCCATAGGTATAATCATTGATGGCAAAATCAGGAGAATACTTAGCAGGTCGGATTCCTGGACCGTCGGCTCCTTGATTCGCCACGAAACTTCCTGTAGACCTTGGCAGCGCAGCTGTGGCATCAGCTTTTCCGGTGACCATTAGTGCCATAAAGTCGGACCAGCCCTCTCCCATCTGCTCATTGGCATAAGCGGCATTGAGACAGCTGTAGCCGTTACCTGTACTTCTTGTAGAGATGCCGTGCGTATATTCGTGTGCTATAACACCGTTATCGAGACTTCCATCTACATCGAAAGTATTGTATTTCAGGTTGACATTTACATTAATGTTCTGGTCTATTTTGCTTTTGATGATTTCTCCTTCCTCATTGTCAATTAAGATTCCGGGGATTGTTACAGTGGTATCAGTACCACTCATATTGATGATCGTTTGACCCGGAGTAGGATTATATATGATAACACCTTTCGCTCCTTTGTCCTGTGCTTTTTTGAATTTGACATCAAAGTTGCAGGTTCCTCTCTGGATAAGTGCAATTTTTCCGTTCAGATTGGTATTGTCCAAGTTCGTACAAGCGTCTGCAGGTGTAGCTATGGCAACATCGCCGGTTAATGGTGAGTTTATTGGAAAGGCACCTCCAAAGTCAGCATTATAGCCTGCAGCAGGTTTTCTGTTCACCAAATCACTTGGTGCATTGTAGCTCAGCAAATAGCCATACCTCCAAAGGTACATCTGCATTCTTGGAGAAAAGCCGTCCGGAGGTGTTGCAAAGTTTGCATTATTAAGAGAAGAGCCGTCTCTGGCCTCTGATAGAACAGGATCGAAATCGGTGTAAGGTTCGCCCTTTCCAAAATTATTTGACTGAAAGTTACGCCCCGCTTCATCAAATCCAAATTTGTAGAATATGTCGTGCATCTTGTTGGACGCGTAGAAAAGATTGGTAATAGAAGCATTGGTATAGGTAGTTACTGGCTGATTCAAATCTAGTGGAAAATCAAAAAGTTTCTGTACCCCTCCATCGGCACTAGGTCCAAATGCATTGGAACCATTGAGGTCTACGTAGGCGTAGGCATTATTTCCTCTCGTGATGTTATAAATTTCGTCACCGTCATTTTGCCAACCTAGTGGAGAAGCATCCAGAAACCACGGGCTGGTTTCCAGCGTGCGCTGACCGAAATTAGGTGATTCGATTGGAAATGCATACACACGGTAAGAGGCATTATCTACAAGTACAGACTTGTGTTCTCCAGTTTGTTGGTCTGTTGGCTTTTCAGAATTATAATGAATACTATCCAACTGATGTTCAGAAGAAAAAGAATGGTCGTGAAACTGGCAAGATACTGTGAGATTGGTTTTCTCAATAATAGCACCTGTTACTGCATCTACAATGATGTCCCAGTAATTGTTGGTTCCTTTTTCATAGAAATTGACAGCATAAGCCAATTGCAGTTGTCCTTTCTCTGTTGGAAAATAAACTAATTTAGATAATACCGAATTATTTTTTCGTCCCTCGAAGGTATAATCGCCTTTGTCTCCTTTCAGATTAGCTGATGATAAAATGACCGAGAAGTCTTTGGGAACATCCACAGAAGGCTTGGCAGCAGTAATATTATCCGATACGGAAATAAATTTGTCAGACATATATTTCACCGTGTTGCCTCGCATCAACACAGACGAAATGGCACCGTAAACAGGAATACCTCTATAAGTCTGCTGTATATTTACAACTTTACCGTCAGAATCTTTTTTAGCCTCGGAATGAATGATGTCAAAGGTCTGGCTAAAAGTCGTTTTACCTGTTGCCAGATATTGTTCTATGATAGCCTTGTCGCTGTTCTGAGCCTGCATCACGGTGCCCGCAAACAGGGCGACTGCCGCTATCGTAATTTTAAATGTATGTTTATGATTTAGTTTCATTAGACCAAAATTAATTTTTAATGATTTTCTGTGATGATATTTTGCCTGTTGCATCGGTAATATTGATGATGTAATTACCGATTGGAAGATGGCTGATGTCAATCATCGTGGCATTTTGATAGCTCGCCACTTTTTGCCCTGCCATATTAAATACCGTTGCATCTTTGACCTTGTTTTTCAGGAAAAGATAGCCCGATGTAGGATTAGGATAAAAAGATGGTTTCGATGCGCTTGCTACTTCCTGACTGCCCATAATGGCACTGCAATCCGTTGCAAAAACTGCTGTCGAATCTATTTGCCAAAGCGTCTGACTGGAGCTGTACGCTACATCATCCACTTGTATACACTTTAGATTCGGGCTGGTATGTGCAAAAAAACCGATGGCGTTTTTATTGTTCCCGTTTTTCACGTTGATGAATTTCATCTTCTGATTTTCAATCGCATTAACATAGATCAGATCGCCGTTTGTAGATGCATCCACCTCGGTCAGCTGCGAATAATTAGCATAAAAATATTGCAGCATAGAATGACCGGTCAAGTTGACTACGGGTATTTGCGTACCATCCATTATAAATTGCCTTAAGTAAAGTTGCTTGCTGATGTCAATAGATGTGATAGGATTGGCCTGAATCATAAAAGTATCCAGCAAAGGATTGTTCGATACATCAATCTGCTGAAGTTTGTTAAGGCCTACGTTGAGGTAGGTAAGACGCGTATTTTTCGTCACATCAAGCGTCGAGATTTGATTGGCTGCTGTGTTTAGTTCCGCAAGTCTTGGGTTCTTGGTTACATCAATACTGGAGACATTGTTGGACGCAAAGTAAAAATTGGTCAGCATTGGACATCCTGTAACATTCAATGCTTCGATCGCATTGAACATAAGGCTGATAAATGACAATTGAGGATGCGATCCGAAGGTCAATTCTTTCAAGTAAGATGATTTGCTAATGTCTACTGCCAAGAGTTTGGAATTTTGTGAGAGGTTCAGTTTGGTGAGGAGAGAATTGTTGATCCGCACTTGATTGATTTCTTTGTTAGTCGTCACATCTACAACGGCCACTTTGGAACCATTGATAACAAGTGAAGTCAGGTTTTTGAAGTATTTAACCTCCGGAACGTCTTTGATATTTCCGGTAAGAGTAAATCCTCCGGTATAAGCCTCAGCTTCTGTCATCTGTATCTCGCCGTCATTATTGGTATCAATACCGGTATAGAGCAGAATATACTCGAGGAAATTTTCGTCTGCGAAATTGATGTTCTGTGCGTTTGCTGTCGTGAAACTGGCACTAATGAGCATCAATCCTATAGTTGCTAGAGTTTTTTTCATTTTACAATTAATTTAGTGGTGTTAACAGTTCCTTCATTGGTTTTACCTACCAGGATGTAGTTTCCATTAGGAACTGATAAATGCGTTTTGTTACCGTTGATTTTAACATTCTGATCCAGAAGACGCCCGTTCAGGTCATAGAGGTCATAGCTCACATATTCTTTTCCGCTGAAGAAAATATCGCCAGTGGTAGGATTAGGATAAACCATTTCGCTTTTTTTGTTAATGCCGGAGACTGCAAGAGTTGGAAACTCTATCTTGTAAAGTTCCTGTCCGTTAGCCACGTTAAGTTTCGCTGACAGATAAAGAGCCCCGTTATATGCTTCCATCTTCCCAAGAACAAAATTGGTGTATCCTGGTTTAAGTTCCAAAGTAAGCTTAGTTCCATCCGCTGTTCCATCACTCTCCCAAAGCCTTGCTTCGCCGGAACCATCATTTGCCAGAAAGTAGAGCTTACCGTTCAGTTCGGTCAGACTGCTGGGATTGGATGCCGCAGAACCAGGGTTGATATCTTTAACCAGTTTCGTTCCTTCCCCTGTGCCATCTGTTATCCAAAGTTCCGTACCGTTGGATCCATTATTGGCACTGAAGAAAACCTTATCACCAACTTGTTTGAAGTTCCCAGGGAAAGAGTTTGAGGTGCCCGGATTAATATTTTTCACCTCTACAGTGCCTTCCGTTGTTCCGTCTGTTTTCCAGAGTTCAAATCCTGATGTACTAGAACCTGCTGAAAAGAATACAGTATTTAATTGGCTGCTGTAAAAGAAATTCTGAGGATTGGAAGTTGTATTAGGATTAATGGTTTTAAGAAGAGAAACCGATGTGCCATCATACATATATATCTGGGCATTGTTAACGCCTGCTGCTGGAGATGCGGCCATTACAATTTTACCGTTGACAGCGCCCATCTGTCCGGTAATGACAATGGGTGTACTGATATCGTGTGTAGCGTTATCAGAAAAGTACCATAGTTTATTATTTAATCTGTAAAAGATCTTTCCATTGCTCTGCAAAAGATTTGCGGCAGTAGAAAGTCCGGAGCTTACAAGATGCGCACCTTCGCTATTATCATAGGAATAAAGACCTGTCGTACCAATCACTGTTAGAAAATGCAGTTTATTATTGTAATTCATTAAAGAAATCGGTAAAGAACTGGCAGTACCTGGGTTTATATCAAAAGCGAGATTTGTACCTTCCGGGGTACCGTCTGTGGACCAGAGTTCATTACCATAAGTTGGATTGCTGGCATTAAAGTACAGCTTGTCGCCGTAATTGAAAAATTCTGCCGGAGTAGATGGATTTGCACCGGGATTGATATCTTTTAATAAAGTAATGCTTTGTGCGCTTAACGCATTGGCTATAAAAAGGGTAAATACTATTTTTTTCATAATGATGTTTTTTGATTATTGAACAATAACTTTGGTCGACGCGTTCATCTTCTTATCATCAGAAGTAACCTTCAGAATGTAGTTTCCTGCTTTTGAATTCAGATTGATTTTACTATTATTATCAAATTTTCCAGCTTTGATGAGGCGACCAGTCGTATCGAATAACTCAAACGAACCGGAATTGACATTGCTGATCTTAATTTCGCCTTTAGAAGGATTAGGATACACGTTAAGCTTTGATGATGAAGCAGTCGTTACAGCAAGGGTTTCATTAGGAAGATTGACCTTGTAAAGTTCCACACCGATCTGGTCTGCAGCATCTACCCTGGCAGAAGCATAAAGATTGTCATTATACACAGCTAGTCCAAATGCCGCAGGAAGTGTTGAAAGCACTTTGGTGCCTTCTTCCGTGCCGTCTGATTCCCAAAGTTGTCTCAAATTGCCAGTGTTGTTCAGAAGGAAATATAGTTTATTTTTGAAAACCGTCAGTTTATCAGGAAATGAACTTGTGGAACCAGGCACTATGTCCTTCACCATTTTGGTTCCCTGCTCGGTGCCATCTGTCACCCACAGTTCGCTGCCGCTGGTTGCCCCATCTGATGCAGTAAAATAAACTTTCCCATTGTACTCTGTAAAGTTTGTGGCACTGGAGCCTGCCGTGGCCGTAGTGGTATTGATATCTTTGACCTGAACAGTTCCGTCCGCAGTTCCGTCTGACATCCACAGTTCCGGACCGTTACCTCCGTTTGCAGAGAAAAACGATTTTCCTAATGCGGGACTGTAATAAAAGTTCTGAGGATAAGCAGTAGCTGCAGAATTAATGGTTTTTAAAATATCCAGCGTATTTCCGTTCAAACTAAAAAGCTGATACCAACTTGGGTTTGTAGCCGTTTTGTACTGGCCATTGGCGATAATCTGCTGTCCCACATTTCCGAGGAACATCACGGTCACATTATCATCGACCATCACAGGCTGTAAACTATCATCCAAAGTATAAAGACGCTGCGTATTAGGTGACATTGTGCTGTTGGTCGCCTTGAAATAAAGCTTATTGTTGCTGGTTAGAAAAGTGGTTGCAAACTTAGCAGTTGTGGAAACTGTTTTAAGACCTTCAACGCTGTCGTAGGACATCAGGACACCAGAACTACTGACTCCATTCACAGGTAGAGCGGCTGTAAAATAAAGTTTGTTTCCGAAGGTATAAAGATTGGTCGGCGATGACGAAGGTGCACCAGGATTGATATCCGCCACTATCTTTGTACCAGCCTCTGTTCCGTCCGTTTCCCAAAGTTCAGTTCCTGTGGCAGAACCTGTCTGACCATAGGTGGCACTAAAGTACATTTTATTATTAAACACCATAAAATTAGAGGGGGCCGAATTGTTTAGGCCGGGATAAATGTCCCTTATAAGAGTAAAAGTAGTTTGGGCGGATAAAAGTCCCCCTAAAAGAATTGCTAAAAAGTTGATTTTTCTCATATCAATAAATTATCTTTAAATAAATAAGGTTTCTAAAAATGATTCAGAAAAATTATCTATCAATTAAATTGATTAAAAGATATTTTATCTCATCATTTTAGATTTCTAAATTATCAATATGAGCGTAAAAAAAATAGAGAAAAGCTTTCACATTTGAGAAAAATACTTGAATATGACAGTACAAAAGACCATCTAAATAATTCTGAATGAATTATTTACATTTCAAAAAGAAACAATATCAATTAAAAGTTTTTTTCATTGAAAAATGGTAGAAAAACGAAGTTAAAAGAGTTAAAATGATGACTAAAATCGAAATCGTTATGAAATTCCATATTACGTTTTTATTATTTTTATGGATAAAATTTGCATTATCATTAATTACAAGCCTTTCAATTGTTTCATTCTGAAATTTTGAAATTTTCAATAATACTTGATTATATTTATCAAAATAATAAAGATATAATTTGTAATTTTTTCTTAAATAACTATCCTGAGCCATCAGTCGATAATAAAGAGATGTAAGCTCTGCATCATACTGAACAAAATCATCGACATCAATAGTTTTCAGTAATTGGCCAGCTCTATCCAAATCTTTTCTTTTTAAATAGATATCGACCAGCCCCACAGATGCAAAGTATTTATTATAACCTAATCCATCTTTTTTGCTGTCCAGAACTTCGGCGTAGAGCTTTTCTGCATCTTGGGTCTTCCCAATGGATTCCAAACAGTGAGCTTTCTGGATATCAATCAAAAGCCGGTTTGTAACAACCACATCCTCAGCTGGTAACTGATCATAGACGGTCAGTGCCTTGTCAAAATATTTTATGGCAAACTCACAGTTGAGCTCATTTTTGAAGACAATACCTTTCACATTATAGACATTGCCTTGAATAAATAGAAGGTCTTTGGGCAACGATATTATATTGATTAAATTCTCTGCCTCGTCTAGATTTCTCTTGGCGTCAGCATTCATATTGATTTGCTGATACTGGTTTCCGAGCATCGAGAGAAAACGGACCTGATTGATTTTATCATCATTTTCCTTGGCCATCTTAATGCCCTGATTGCAATTTCTAATGACCTGACTGATGTCTCCCAGAACCATCTGCGCATTGACCAACTTGGAAAGTGCTCTAATTTTTGTAGGATAATCCTTAGCTTCCAGGAGTATTTTCGTAGAAATGCTCACCAATTTTTTTGGATCGGTAAAAATAAGATTCGCGGCTTCGTCCAACTGTTTATCGTTCTCCGTTTTTTGTCCAAATACTGCGAAGGCGAAAAGCATCAATAGTATGTTCAATAATTTTCTCATCCATTTATTTTTTGGAGAAATTCTGTTGGCGAAAGGTTCATCCTGTTTTTAAAAATCGTTGTAAAAAGGCTGTGTGACGAGAATCCGCACTCGTCTGCAAGATAACTTACCTTATATTTCCTGTATTCTGGATTTTCTTTGATCTTATCAACAATATAATCGATTCTGAGATTGTTGATATAGGTATTAAAATTAGAGTTTTTATGTTTGTTAACCACCTCGGACAAATACTTCGGATTGGTATCGAACTGTTGCGCCAGAGTTTTGAGCGACACCGTTTTCTGGATGTATTTCTGATTTTTTTCAAACTCTTCGAGCTTGTTCAGAATCCTTTTTTCCGTTTTATCTGAAATGACGAAATTTTTGACCTCTGTACTAGCAGGCACTTTTTTTGCGAGCCTGGACTTATACTTTACAGACCAATAAATCAATATTATTGCGATGATGAAAATCACAATAATTGCGAGATAGATATACCGGAACATCTTTTGCTGAGCTGCCAGTTTTTCCTCATTCATCTTGTTGATATGGTTCACCAACATTGCTTTGGCAACCGATTTTTTTGATTCGATGTTTTGAATAATGTTGAAATAATTATTATTCGCCGAACCAAGCATATTGAATTCATTGATTCCTGCAGAAGCTTTTGCCAGATTTTTGTAAAAATCTGCTTTCAGTCCAATATTAGAAATACCGGAAGCCGAACTCTGGAAATTTTTGAGTAAATCAAATGCAGCCTTTGGGTTACTCTTTTCCAATTCAATTTTAGCTAAAGAGTTGAAAACCAGAATCTCGTAATAAATACCAGACTTATTGATGCTTGTTAGTCCACGGGCATAATTTCTTGCAAGTATCGATTTAGCACTATTCTTGTTCAATAATTCCGAAAGCCATATACTGCTCTGAATCAAAGCCTTGTTATTACCTGCTTTTTTGTAATTCTCAATGGCAGATTTCAGAATGGCAATTCTTTCGGAAGGTGCAAATACTTCAAAACTGGTTTTATCAATCGCCAGATCTGCAAAAATTATTTGTTTTGAAAATTTAAAATTCTGAACATCATTGCTTATGTTTTTCAACTCACTGGTTAGACCTAAAGCCTGGCAAAGTTCTGCGTACAAGTATTGATATTGAAAGAAAATCTCAGACTTTTTATCATTCGTTGCAATTTTTTTTAATGCTGATAAACTGTTCAATGCTTCCTCGTAATTGCCTTTGATTAATAATGACTTAATGCGGAGAATCTGCGCGTCGGCTGGTGAAATTTTGGAATAATACTTCAGCAGCGGTTCCAGCTGTTGACTGTCGTACTGCATCTTGTCCAGGATCTCTTCTCTCAGGATTCCGACATCATTCGGCGTCTGCGGGGTATAGAATGCAATAATAAATAAGCACAGAAAAACAACAATGCGCTCTGTCAACAGATTTACTGGTATTTTCTTTATTATTGCTATCATACTAACTTACAAAAATAGGAAATAATTATCGCTATCTTATTAACTATATACCACACAATTGTAATTCTCAAAAACCCAACTATCTGCGATAATTTCTAAGTAAGTAAATTTGATATCTAAAAATTAAGTGATCTTCGATTACATAATTACTATTCGTACTTTTTTTCTTCAGGCTTCATCAACATCACACACGCACCAGCAATCAGGAAAAGAAATCCCGTCAGAACAATGACCAACGAAGGGTTGTCATTCAGAAAGGTTTTGTAAATGAATCCGAAAGAAACAGTCTGTAACAGCATCGGTATTACGATCATCATATTGATAACGCCCATATAAACTCCTCTCTTCTTCGATGGAATAGATGGAGAAACCATCGAATAAGGCAGTCCCATGATGGATGCCCAGCCTATTCCCAACGCGACCATCGGAAGCAGAATGAGATACTCATTCTTGATGAATGGCAATGTCATTATACCAAATCCCGTGATACAAAGACAGAAAATATAGGTGTTTTTGGAAGTAAATTTTTTGGCAAAAGGCACCAGTAATAAGGCCGAAATCATCGTTACGATATTGTAGGAGCCATTCATTAGTCCGGTTTGTCCAACAGCAACTTCCACTATGTGAAGCACGTTTTTTGCCCAGGATACATCTTTTTCTGCTACAGAAACTCCGCTCTTCGCCAGTGCAATGATTTTGCCTGCCTTTTGCTCATCGCTTTCAGAAATTCCATATAGCGACAGCTTGAGCATTGGCGTGATGAACTGCCAGTAGCAGAACAGCGCATACCATTGGAAAAGATAGACCAAAGCCAGCTGCCAGAGTAATTTCGGCATATCCCGTATTGCAGAAAAAATTTCTATGAATGGTGTAAAAAATGTACTTCCTTCCTTGAACTTTCTGAGTTCTTCAAGCTCTTCGTCAGATGGAGGAATCTCAGGTGTTCTGTAAACCGACCATACCACTGATGCTATAGAACAGAAAGATCCCAGAAAAAAAGAATAATATACCCAAACAGGAATACCACCACCGGAAGCATTGCCGCCGAGATATTTCTGGAAAATGAACAATGACAGGTTAGCAAGTGTAATCCCGGCTCCAACAAACAAGCTCTGCATCTGAAATCCGAAAGTCTGCTGTTCGTGCGGAAGTTTGTCTGCAATGAAAGCACGGTAAGGTTCCATCGCCGTATTATTGGCGGCATCCAGAATCCAAAGTAATCCTACTGCCATCCAAATAGCGGAACTGAAAGGAAACAAAAATAAAGAGATACTGCAAAAAATGGCTCCCAAAAGAAAAAACGGTTTTCTGCGCCCCCATTTAGGACTCCAGGTTTTATCGCTGATGGCACCAATTAATGGCTGAATCAGCAATCCTGTAATAGGACCGGCAAGATTTAGAATTGGAAGCTGCTCTGCGTGTGCTCCGAGAAAAGTATATATCGGGTTCACCGCGGTCTGCTGCAATCCAAAACTGTATTGTATTCCGAAAAAGCCGACATTCATATTCCAGATTTGCCAAAAACTGAGATGCGGAATTATTTTCTTTGTTGTCATAATTTATTTTTCTTTGTGAGAATCAACAAGGTAAAGTACTATTAAATACATCATTTATTTCGGCAAGAGCTCGTAATTCTTTCCAAGAACGAGGTCTGCTTTTGCTTTGAATTGTTTAATAATCTGATGTTCTATTTCCAGCACCTGTTCTACAAAATCACTCATTTCATCGCGGTTTCTGCTCATCCTGTTTTCATAGGTATCTTTGTAATTTCTGTCGATGAAAATTTTAAAATCAAAATCATCAATTTCCAGAATGTAGGTGCCTTCCACGATAACAACTTTGTAATCTGCTACCTCTGTCTCTTCGCTGGCTATCCTATTCTCATTGTAATGTACCAAAGGTTTTTCTATTTCCGTTTTCCCATTTTTAAACTCGGAAATATTTTGGGAAAGCTTTGCCAAATCGACTTCCTGTATTCCTACATTTTGTATGGATTTCAGGCGATTTTCGTGATTACTCTTTGGTGGAAGTTTAAAATAATCATCCATCTGCCACACCAGACTTTTGATGTTATTTTCGTTTAAAATCTTTTGAAGTGCAAAAGCGGTCACAGATTTACCGCTCCCGCTTTCTCCTGCAATTCCTATGGTGAGTTTGTGTTTACTTTTTAATGGCAATTTTGTATTCAGTATTTCAAATATTTCTTTACCTGTTGCCAGATGAATCTCTTTAAGTTCTATTATATCTCCAATCATTTTATTCTTTCTTAATGTATTAATTCTGTTTTTCCAGGGTCATCATCAGATATCCTGAAGCCGAAAAGCATAATTGCTCGGTTCCCAGAGGCAGGAGTTTATCGGTGGAATAATATTCCCTGAAATGAAAACCCTTTTCCTGCATCAACTGTTCGTACTGTGAAAGTATTTTTCCAGGGATCTCTGCCAATCCTTTTCTATTAAGTGCCAAACAAAGCCATCCCAAAAATATAGGCCAGGAACCGCCATTGTGAAAATGGTGTGGTTCGTTTTTGAAGCTATAACTGTAATTGTTTTCCAGGAGTTTCCAATCGTAATCGCCGGGATAAATCACGGGATAGAATACGGGAAGCATCCAGTGTTCGAATTCTGTATGAAGACCTTCCAAAAATCCGGTAAAAGCTTCGAGATCCAATTCGAAATCCAGGAGAATCGCCAAAGCATTTCCTGCCAGGTCAAATCGGTCATCGTAGCCATTGGCATTAAGCGATGCCCAGAAATAAGGTTTTGCATCGGTTTTGGCGTAAGCTGTTTCGTGGTATTTTGGTTCTGATGAATCGTTCTTATAAAAATTTTCCTGAATCAAATTCCGGATGTGTGTTGCCTGAATTTCCAACTCGGAGTTCTGGTAAAGCTCGGCTGCATTTTTCACCGCCCAGTAGCGCAAAACATTATCGTAGAGCGTGTATCCGGAAGTTACATATTCGTCTGCCCAGTTGCCGCCTAACGGACTGTACAAAAGATCTTTCTGATTGTATTCCCAGGTTTTGAGGCAGGACAGTGCTTTCAGTATTTTTTCTTCGAAAGATTGTTTTAGGTCATCTTTTTGATAAATTTTCAAATATTCGCAGGTTACAATAATCCACCAAGTGGTGGCGTCTGTTCTGCCAACGTGTGTTCCGTAGCTTGCTTTTCCGCTCACAACATTGGACGGAATCTGCCCGTTGTCCGCCTGATGTTTGGCAAGCGTGCGGATAGATTGTTCCAAGCCCGCCAGAATCTCTTCATCATTGACCAAAATACCGGCATAGCCTGTCATCATAGAATCTCTTGCCCAGACGCGGGCATAGTTGTCCCTTTGCTGCGCCGATGCTAAAATTCCTTCTTCCGTAATTGCTTTCCTGATAATATCTATGGCTTCTTGTTTAAACATATCTAATTTTTACTTTTATATGAAGCCAAAATCTATCAAAATTTGGCTTAAATGTTTTCTGTATTACCTTATCGATTCAAAATAAATTCATATTAATAAAACTAAGTTGAGTATAAGCAAAATAAAATATTTTTAAAAATATCATATTCTGATCTGTCATCAATTATCTACAAATCAAATTTCACACTCACGCTGTAGCTGGCTCCCGGAAGTGTTCTTGCTCTCACGATTCCGTTTCCGCCGGCAATGGAACCTTCTTCTGCCTCTGTCACCGCAATGGTATTGAATACATTATTAGCATTCAAACTTACGGAAAGGTTTTTGAGCACCTGATAAGAAACATATGGATTTACGATAGCGTAACCCGGCATTAACAATTTGTTGTTATCCTGGGTAAATGCTTTGGTAGCGCCGATCAGGTAGAATCCTACATTGAACTTGTTCGCATTGAAGTTAGGATTCACTGAATACATCAATTTCGGTGTTCTTCTCGGCATATTTCCGATGATAGTAGGGTCTATAGCATTTCTAATTTCTGCGTGGGTGTAGGTAAGACCGGCCTTTACATCTAATCCCTTCGTAATTTTGTAATAACCATCTAATTCTACCCCGAAAGACTGGTATTTGTTATCCGTTTTTCTCTGAGTTGTAGCTTCGTAATTGGCTTCTTTGGTTCCTGCATAGAACAAAGTGGTATTAAGGAAATAGCCTGAACCTCTTAATTTATATCCCGCTTCCACCTGATTAACCTTATTTACTTTCACAGCATCCAAAGCCGGGTCGTCATTATTAGTATAATTGTAACCGGAAAACAGGATTCTGTCCGCAGATGCGCTTCCGCCCTGGCTTACTCTTGCGAAAACCGCATTTTTGTTGCTCAGAGCATAGTTGGCACCTACCGAATATCCGAAGATGCCGTATCTGTAATTTACTGGAACATTAATGTTATCATTGGAACCAACCATCTGTTCAGGAATGTCAATCACGCCGTTTCCGTTCATATCACGGCTGGTGTAAGTTACTGTAGCTCCTGAGAAATAGCCTGTTACTTTTCCAATGTCATATCTTGCACCCGCATCGATTGTTAATTTGTCTGTTGCATTGATTTCCACCTGAGCGTGCGGTGCGGTAATATCATATTTGGTGTTGTAGTCTCTTTTCAGGTTGCCCCAGTCTTTCATTCCGTAGTTAAGCAAACCATTATCAGTAATGTATTGTCCTGACGTATTTTTAACATCAACTAATCTTGCATTTTTATCGCTCACTTCCTTCAGGTAGTTGTTCCACATCCAGGACATATTGATGTTCTGGGATGCCTTGTATAATCCTGCGTTGAACTTCACAATATCCCATTTTTTACTGACGTTAAAGTCATTCACAAAATTATTGAAGTTGTTCAGCTTTACATTGAAAAGGGCAATTTTCATATAATTCGCATTCATATCAACCGGCGTGTTGGTTCCCGCATAGACTGCGCTTCCGAAATTGGCGAAATTAGTTGCATTGAAAAAATCGCTACCCTTGCTCACACTTGCAGGGAAAGGTGCCACAAACTGTCCGTCATTGGCAGCATATCTGATTTTTTCGTCCAATTTCCAGCCTTCTCCCAAATCATAATTGAATTCGGCACCGATGGTTTTTGAAAGGGAATGCATCCCGTCTGAAACATCGGTATTGAAAATATTACCATCATTCCCCAAAGTCCTATCGTGCTGCAGATTGATGGTCTGCAACGCACCAGTAAGAATGTTGTAGTTAGGCAGTGAAGACCATTTCGGGTCAGCATCTGTACCTTTAACGCCAACAGGCATCGGCATATAAGCTGCAGTTCTGTCATCCAGAACTTTTGCATAAATCCTGAAGCTTCCTTTTTCAAATTTCTTAAGAAAAGACAGTCTGAACTGGCCGCCGTTGTTGGAATTAAATCCTGTTTTTCTTGGGCCATCCCCTATCCTGTAGAAACCTCCCACTGCCATATAAGTATCATCGCCTATTTTGGTTCCGTAATCGAAATCGGTTCTGTAATTTTTGTAATTAAGTCCCATTTGCTGGGTAATGCTTCCGCCTTCTTTCTCACCGGTCTTGGTAATAAAGTTGATAATTCCGGCCGGAGAGTTGCTCGCAAATACCGAAGCCGAACCTCCTCTAAGTGCCTCAACTCTTGAAACGAACGAGTCAAATCTTGTAAACTGGTCCTGAGTTCCGAAAGCAATGTCACCAAACTGCATGACCGGAAGACCATCTTCCTGAATCAGCAAATATCTGGAACCACCGGCCGAAACAGGAACCCCTCTCACGGTAATGTTAGAATTACCTTCCCCACCTGAAGATTCTGAACGGATTCCCGGAATGGTACGGAAAATCTCTGCGGTAGTTCTTGGAGCTGCATTTTCTATATCTTTCATTTTTAATGTAGAGATAGACGTACTGGTCTTGATGGATGCTTTAGGATTAGAGTTCCCTGTAATCACCACTTCATCAATTGTTTTATCTCTTGATATTGTGTCATTTACAGTACTCTGCGAAAACATAAAGGCCGCGGTGTTCATCGCACCGAAAATCAGTAATTTAGTGAACATCTTTGATTCCATATCTTTATGAAGTTTTTTTGTTATGGGTTAAAAGTATTTTTTTTAACACATCAAAAATGCGTTTTGAATATTGTATTAACATTGCGTTAATATCAACCGGTTGCGCAAACGGTTGCGGTTGGTAACAAAATTTTATTTTAACGTTTTATTAACTTTGAATATTTCAAATTTAACATATTTTAACAATTAAAACAATGTAAATCATTACTAAATTACCCCAAAAATATACTCCATTAACTCAAAATGAAAAGAATCACTATAAAAGATATTGCAAAAATGCTCAATATAAGTACCTCTACAGTGTCCCGAGCGCTTAAGAATCACCCTGACATCAGTGCAGCTGTAAAACAGCGTGTAAAAGAGGTTGCAGATACCTTCAACTATGTCCCGAATGATTTCGCCATCAATTTCCGAAAGAAATCATCCAAGGTTATCGGACTTATCATCCCGGAAATTTCGATGTTTTTCATTCCTTCCATTATCAAAGGGATTTCCTCCGTGCTACATTCGGAAGGCTATAACTTTTTTGTGCTTTCTTCGGAAGAATCTCTGGGAATGGAAGAGGAAAATCTGCTTACCTGTATCAACTCAAGGGTGGATGGCATCCTGATTTCTCTCAGCAGACAGACAAAGGACCTCACCCATTTCAATAAAATTAAGGAGCTGGAACTTCCTTTGGTCATTTTCGACAAGACCATTCCACAAAATGTCTTTGAAGAGGTGATATTTGACAACAGGCTTTATGCGCAAACTGCCGCCCAAAAGCTCATAGAAGCTGGCTGTAAAAATATTGTTGCTATTTTCGGGGATGAAAACCTGGAAATATCACAAACCCGTAAAAATCATTTTTCAGAGGTTATCGATAAGCACAAAGATGTAAAGTGCAAGATCATCTACTGCAATTCCGCCGATATGGTAAAGGAGAAAATGAGTATCATCTTTGATTATGAAGACTTCGACGGTTACTTTGTAATGAGTGATGAGACTCTTGCCGGACTGCACAGTTCCCTTGTCAATAAAAAAACGGCTTCCCCAAAAGCTAAAGTCGTTGCCATAACGGAGGGAATTCTTCCAAAATATCTGGACGATTCCTATGAATGTATCATTAACGACGGCTATGAAATGGGAAAAACGGCTGCGATGAAACTATTGACAATCATTAAAAAACAGTCTATTTAAAATTTACTCAATTAACTGTACTTGCTTGAACATTTAAAGAACCGATTTTGTTATTGTGCACTTACGCAAACTCAGTTGTATGAAAGTTTTTTTATATCTCGATTTTTCTACATTAAAATTTGTGGCTACCAGAATTTTACAATATAATTTTAATGTATTTTAATTCTAAATGACTACGTGACGAGGAAATATTTTATATACCATACTTTATTTTAACATTTAATTTACAATAAATTAGAATATATTATTAAGCTAAAATCTCAATTGCTATAATATTATTTTCGTAATGACAACCTCTTGATTAGTAACCGATCCAAGATTTAAATTGTGCAGATTTTTCTCGACTTATGATAATTGCTTCATCGCTTTTTTTTAGTTTTACTTTAAGCTTACCCTTAAAATAATTGCTGATCTGTAAAATAGAATTAATGTTTATAATATACTGCCTGTTGGCTCTGAAAAATAATTTGGGATCAAGTTGCTGTTCCAGTTCTTCCAACGTTTCCGGAATTATTTCCTCCTCACCATTAGCCAGCCTGGCTTTCGTCATTTTAAATTCTGAATAAAAGTACATTATATCATCAACGAGTACAGTCTTATAACTATCTCTATATGATATCAGAAAACGATTCCTGTAACCTTGTGGCTTCAGAGAAGTTAAAAGAGTTTCCATTAATGTACGATCAATTTTTACAATCGTCTTTGCTTCGAGTTTTTCTATAGCCATATTCAGTTCATCCTGCTCAATAGGCTTCAAAAGATAAAAAACACTGTTATACCTGAACGCCTTGACTGCATATTCGTCATATGCAGTGGTAAAGATAACGGGGCAAAGGACTTCCGCTTTTTCAAAAATTTCAAAACTTAATCCATCAGACAGCCTGATATCCATCATCACAACATCGGGCTGCTCATTTTCATTAAACCACTCCACACTTTCCGCAACGCTTTCAATAACAGCTACTATCTCTGCATTTGGTCGTACTTTACCAAGCAGACGAACAAGTCTTTCTGCATTGGGAATCTCGTCTTCAATAATTAAAATCCTGCTTGTCATCATAGTTTAAGAAGTGGTATGGTTACTTTGAAACAATTATTGGCTTTACTGATCTCAACCGGCCGTTTTGACAGCAAATGATACCTACGTTTTATATTGGTTAATCCTATACCAAAAGAATCTTGAACCTTTGCAATTGGCAGCATATTATTTTCAACTGTCAATGTTTGCGCATTATCAGTACTGATGCGTACGATCAGTGGTTCTTTTCGGTTCGTTTTATTGTGCTTTAACGCATTTTCGACAAGAAGCTGCAAGGTAAGAGGCGGCATATAAAGATTTTTTGATGACTCATCTGCAGAGATATGAAACTGTACCCCATTAGAGAACCGGTGTTCAATAAGAAATCGGTAAGACTCTAAAAATTTAAGCTCCTGTTCCAGCGTAATAATATCTTTTTTAGCATTTAGAAGAAGGTAACGGTATATACGGGAAAAGTTTTCAGCATATGCATATCCCAGCATCTGATCTTTGAGGATGGTCTCAGACAATACACTCAGATTATTGAATACAAAATGTGAATCTATCTGAAGTTTTAATGACTGTAACTCAGCATCCAATGCTACCTGCTTAAGCTCTGAAGCCTTTAATGCCTCGTTTTTCCAATTTGATATCAGGTAATTGCCAATATGAATTCCTACGATAAATAGTGCAATAATAGTACTAACGACAAGCCACTGGATCATCCCTCTTGCCTCTTCTACGGATCCTCCCGGACCAAATCCAAAAGTCAGAGGTTTTCCATTCATCCTCGATTTGAAAAAGTTAATAATCAGCTGTACTGCCAGGATTACAAAAAGATTCAGAAATATTTCAATCGTAAAACGCTTTCCAGGATAATTGGTCCAGGGAACACTTTGGTTAAACCTGTTGCTGATGAGAATGCTCACTTCTGATACAATAAAGCAAAAAATAAAAGAGGTTGCAAGATCCCGGCTTACTTTCGTCCAATCCCTTTTAAAAAAATTGCCCCAGTAAGGAGAGAACGGATCGATGATGAATGAAATGAGGTACATCATTAAAAAGGCAAAACAAACAATCAATATTCGTTTCCAGCGGTTATTCAAAAATGCATTTTGTTCTTTCTTCATAAAATAGATCTCAATTGTTAAGTCGAATTATATTATTAAAATTCATTATAAATTAAAAAATGAGAATTTAAATATACAAAGACTTTTACACCGATAGCATTTTGCCCTTCTTAAGTTTATTGGTCAGAACAGATTTCCTCAGATTTATCAGTTAGCTTTTTTTGCCCTATCATTGATTGCAGAATGTTGTCTCTGTAAATAAACCCGTGAATCAAGGCCGCAGAAAGATGCCCGACTATCATAAAGAAAAACGCCCAAGCCATTATCCGGTGTGAATCGTGCAACAAGGCATAAGAAGTTGGGTTTTGTTCTAATATCGCGGGAAGATGGAAACCCGGGTAAAGCCTCACCGGGAAGCCACCGGCTGACAGCTGTGCCCAGCCGGAAAGAGGCAGTGCAAACATCAGCGCATAAAATACCCAATGCAGTATCGTAGCCATATATTTCTGCCAGCCCGGCATTTCACCGGGAAGCTTTGGAACGGGTCTGGTCAGGCGGTTGATCAAACGGACAATTACCAGCAGCAGTACAGCTACTCCCAACGGTATATGCAAATCCAGCAGCCAAGGCCTTAATGTTAATGATGTCATCATTCCTACTCCCACGAATAACATTGTTAATATCATTGCGGCCATCAGCCAATGTAGGATTCGCGCCGTAATATTAAAAGATGAAGGAGGCATCTGAGTCAGCTTTTTATTATTCATCGTTATTTGTTTTGAGAGTTGTCTTTTTAGGTTTTCCTACAGCATCGGTCGCTTTGCCATAACCGATTTCTCTTACCCTGTCATTGTACGAATGAGAATATATACCTGCCCTTGCTGCTAAAACAGGATCATCAGACAACGCAATTCCCTTCGGCACAAGCGTTGGATCAAAGTTGATATCCCTGCACCCACCTTCTGCCTGATCAAAAACACGGTTAACTTCCAAAGTCCCTGCAATGATTTGTTTACGGTTTGCAGGCCATTGTTGGGAGGGGTCGTTGACAGGGTCTCCGGGTTCAGCGATAGTCAATACCAGATCCCAATAAAGAGGAGCTTTTTCCAGTCGCTTTTTCAATTCATCAAATAAATAGTTTGGGCCAGCCTTTTTTCGTTCTTCTGCGCTCATCGAAACAAAGGGAGCGTGCGGACGCATTGACCAACGAACAGGATGTTCTTTTCCGTTGGAATCTATTAAAAGAAATGCATTGATAACATAATATTCCGAGCCTGCAAAACTTTTAGTCCAGGGTGCCTTGGCATCATATTCCATAGACTTTTTTGCTTCAGGGTATTCTTTAAGAAAAGCTGCAACCTTTTCAGGATTAGGTTTTCCTGTTGTAGGATCGGGCTTAAAAGCTTCAATTTGTTTTAGAAATCCTACGGCATCCCGAGTGCCAAAAAAAGGTTTATTATTCAATTTCATTCGCCACTGTTCGCCATCAGCAGATGTCAGCATCAAAGCCATACTTACTGTACGGCTGGAATTATCCGGCGCGTGCGGATTGCCGGTACCTAAAGAAAATCGACCCACTGCAGGAACATCTTTCTGTCCAAATACCTGTGCTATAGATAATGGCACAGCATTTCCAGAAGCGTGAAAAGTGCCTTCAAAGCAAATACCTTTGCCGTGAGCCCGACGGTATCCTGCCGGAAATGAATCCGGTGTATTCTCTAAAAATGTTCTGGTCGTATTACGTTGCCCAATAAGACCTGCAGACCACGCAAAGGCTGAAACTAGCAGCAATGCAGTAAGGGCAATACCCGCTAATCTGATTCCGGTTTTTCGTTTTATGGAATCAGCTGGAAAAAAATATTTTTTCATAATATTCTGGTTCAATTATTTATATTTATTAATACAAAGAAATGAACGAGAAGCCGACATCTGACTTTTATCTTTACCGAAACGGAATAATTGGCTACTGAAATGGACTTTGAAATAACTGAAATTTACTACTATTTCAATCCTGATTGTATCAAAGCTTTACGAAACTATCAATTTTGTTTAAAAAAATTATGCTCAAAGGCTATGAAATAAATATATTGAGATTCTCCATTTAGCATTTTCATTGGTCAAATCATCAACGAAAAAGTATAATCGTGGTGCTAAAACTTTAATCCCTTATAATCCCATGCAATGTTTTTTTTATTGCTTTATAGATAAAGTACCAAACCGAATTTGCCCAGCTAAAAAACAGATATTTTTTAGCTTCAATTTTTAATGAATGTAAATTAAACAACATTTAATACATTCAAAATATTATCAATATCTAATATTAATTGGTTTGAATATAGTCCTGTGATGTCACAAGACGGGGATTAAGATTTTTCAAATTTTGATCCCCTCTTTTTTTTCCACCTAATTCCTTCTTAATCAAAAAAATACTTTTAGCAAAACTATTCATTTTAGCGGTTCGAAAACTAGTTCCGTCAAAAGTTAACTTTTCAGGAAATATCGAACCAACAATCGCCCGTTTATCAATCAAATTGGCATTTCTGTAACGATCTGCTACATTTGTTACAGCATCTAATGCCAAAGAAAGTTTAGTTTCAATTTCACTCTCGGGGCTTTTCTTTATCAAACCTGACTTTTCTTTTAATTCGTCCAGTTCACCCTTATACCTATTCTTAATGTCTCTAAAATCATCTTCATCGATTTTATCAGATAAAAACATATCTCTTGCCTTTGAGATTCTTTCATTTAGAGAGTTGATTCTATTTGTAATAGTAGATCTTTCATCTTTTATCGTTGATGAAACACTTTTGAAATTATGTAGAATTATCGTATTTAAAATTTTTCTAATACCAGGCTGAAACTCATATTTTGAAAGTTCACTTTCAAATAGTTCATTAACTAAATCAGAATTATGTCTAAATCCACAGGCAGAACTGCAATGATAATAGTAGTAATGCTTTTTTCTTCCTTTTGAACCGCTCGCAGTAAGATTGTTTCCACATTTAGGACAGAGCAAAATTCCTCGCAAAGGGTATCTTTCATCATTAATTGCTTTTCCTCCTGGCAACCTTAGGTCCTTGGTCCCTTTTCGTCGTAAAACATTCTGAACCTTCATAAAGAGCTCTTCTGATATTAACGGCTCGTGTTTTCCCTCCACTATTTTCTCCTCTTCTTTTCCATTAGCACGTAATAATAACTTCCCACAATAAGCTACATTCTTTAAGGCTTCCATAAAAGCATTTAAAGAAATATTCCTCCCATCATGTTTGTTCATTTCAACACGCACTATAGCTGTAGGTAAATGACCTTTGGCCACTTGTTTAAATGCCCATATTATATTAGAAGCTTCCGGCTCCTTAAGAACACTTGTCTAAAGAATATGTACTTGGCATCGTTAATCTTAGGTATCATTCGTTACTTAATTTCGCAAGATTCTGACTATGCAAACATGAAATAATTGCAAAATTACCGAAAATCATAAAAGTTGCCATCTAATTAGCAGTGAAATAAATTCAGTTGTTAACTTTATTCATAAAAAAAACCGATTGTTCTATTTTATTATTTAACTTTGTCCCGGGTAAGAAAATAGTACTGATGAAAACTCAAAAATCCGAAACTACCAAACAGCTGATCATAGAGAAAACTTCGACCGTTTTTAATGTGAAAGGCTATGCGGGTACATCCATAAATGATGTAATGAGCGCCACTGGTCTTTCGAAAGGTTGCATCTATGGTAATTTTGTGAATAAGGATGAGATTGCATTAAGCGTATTTGACTATAATTTTGCTAAGGTAACGCAGCATATGAAAGAACGTATTTTAGCAACTAAAGACTCACTTGAAAGGTTGTTGGTTTATCCTCATACCTACAAGAACTATTTTAGGTACCCTTATTTGCAGGCAGGATGCCCTATTTTAAATACTGCCACGGAGGCTGATGATACACATCCGGCACTGCAGAAACGCGTACAAAAAGCCCTGGCATTTTGGAAAACATCTATCGAAAATCAAATCAAACGCGGCATAGATAGAAATGAAATAAAAGCAGATACCGACCCTACCGAAATTGCTGTAGTGATGATCTCGATGATCGAAGGTGCTTTTATGCAGGCAAAGGTCAACAAGCATATGACAGAGCTTAATATAGCGATGTCCTTTTTAGAGAGAATGATCAGCAATCTGAAAGCATAATTTTTTTTTGCTTATGAAAAGACCGATCGGTTTATTTTAATAAATATTATACTAAAAAACGAATAAAATATCATTAAAACTAAATTACCATCTTAAAGTTATGCCAACACAAATCAGGCTCGCAACCACCGGAGATTATCCAGGAATCATGGAAATCTGGGAATCCGCTGTAAGAGCAACTCACGACTTTCTTGCCGAAGAAGATTTCATTTATTTCAAAGAAATCATCCCAAAAGATTATCTGACCCATCTCGAAGTATTTCTTCTTATTGAAAATAGGAAACCTATCGGATTTTCTTCGGTATCAGAAGGAAACCTCGAAATGCTTTTTATTCACAATGACTACCGCGGCAAAGGTTATGGAAAGAGCCTATTTTAATTTATGGATGAGACAATAGGCATTACAAAGGTTGACGTCAATGAGCAAAATTATCAGGCTATCGGATTTTATGAAAAATTAGGGTTCAGAAAATTAGGACGATCTGAAAAAGATGGATCAGGTAAAGATTATCCGATAATTCATATGCTTAGATGACAAATGTCCCTAATTATCAAAATACTATAATTATTAATAATAAAATATATAAAAATGATTGAAGGATTATACGAGACACACATTCAAGTAAGCAACTTGGAAAACGCAGTTCAGTTTTATACTCAAATATTGGGACTTGAGTTTGCACACTATGATGAAACCAGACCGATTGCATTTCTTTGGATTGGAGAAAATAAAAAGGCCATGCTTGGACTTTGGGAACAACAGGGTAATCTCCATAAAAGACATTTTGCATTCAGCTGTTCCAAAGATTTTATCTTAAAAGATGCAAATACTTTTTTAGATAAAAACGGATTAAAGGCGTATAATTTTCTCAAAAATGGCAGCAATGAACCAATGGTTTTTACCTGGATGCCCGCACTTGCTCTTTATTTTGACGATCCAGACGGAAATCAACTGGAGTTTATCCATATTCTGAACGGTAAAAGTCAACCAGAACTTGGCGTAATCAGCTACGAGGAATGGCAAAAAATCAATTCACCTCAGTAAATAAATAATATGAATGCAGAAGACAATTATTTGGAAATAAACAGGGATTCTTGGAATACCAGAACAGAAGCTCATATCAATTCTGATTTTTATAACCTGGATGCCTTTTTGAAAGGGAAAAGTTCATTAAAAGATATAGAAATTAATTTACTTGGAGACTTGACAGGCAAATCCGTATTGCATTTACAGTGCCATTTCGGACAGGATAGTATCTCTTTAAGTCGCCTGGGAGTGGATGTGATCGGCGTTGACCTTTCGGATGTAGCAATAGATCGAGCACGGGAACTGGCAAAACAGAGTAATGTTTCAACAGCTTTTATCTGCAGCGATGTTTATGATCTGCCCAATCATCTGGATCGCGAGTTTGATATTGTCTTTACAAGTTATGGGACCATCGGCTGGCTTCCTGATCTGGATCGGTGGGCAAAAATTATTTCTAAATTCCTGAAACCCGGCGGTACATTTGTTTTTGTAGAATTTCATCCGGTTGTCTGGATGTTTGACTCGGCGTTTAAAAAGATTGAATACAGGTATTTTAATTCCGGAGCCATCATAGAAATCGAAAAAGGAACTTATGCAGATAAGGATGCGGAATTTGAAGTCAAATCAATTGGCTGGAATCACGGCTTAGCCGAAGTGATAGGTAGTTTGATGCAAAATGGTTTAGAAATAAATTCCATTGAAGAATTTGATTATTCACCATACAATAATTTCAATAATTCAATTGAATTTGAACCCGGTAAGTTCAGAATTGCTCATCTGGGAGACAAAATTCCTATGGTATATGCATTAAAAGCCTCAAAAAGGCATTTTACGGATAAGGAACAATAAAATTTTATATTGTCCTTAAATTAAAATACTCGGTTTATTCAAATTATATGTTTTTCAGGTTAATAATTCTTTATCTGTCATTTCTTCCACTTACTGTTAATGCTCAAAATAGTACTCAAAAAAAGTATGTATTTTTTTTGCATAATAAATTTTTGGAAGAACATTCGTTAAATGAATCCCATCCTAAATACGGACCAGCGGCATATACAGCTATTTTAGAAAAACTTCAGTCTAAAAATTCTGTTATACTATCTGAAAAAAGAAAGCCCGGCACTAATCCCAAGATATATGCAAAAAAAATGATTCTTAAAATTGACAGCTTACACAGTGATGGAGTTCCTTATGACCATATTTCAATTGTTGGAACGTCTCAGGGAGGTTATATAGCTCAATATATCTCCTATTATGCCAAAAATCCAGATTTGAAATTTGTTTTCATTGGTGCAAGCTTTAAAAATGATTCGATGAATAAAAATCAAAAGTTCAGGCTCTACGGTAACATTTTATCGATTAATGAAAAAACTGATGTTGACGCTGAGTTATTATCAAGGCAACTTAGGTTTAAAGATTCTGATTTAAAATCTTTTAAAGAAATTACCCTCAACACAGGCCTAGAACACGGCTTTCTGTTCAGGGCATTAGATGAGTGGATAATACCTGTCAAAGAATGGATAAACAGTAATAACCTATAAATTGATACTTATGAAAGAAGTAAAGTCACAATCATTTGTCAGATGGTTCGATCGACAATTTGATTCAAACACAGGTTCGGAATATTTTGACAAATTTCTACAACGCCTTGAACATTTTCCGGTCGTTTTATATCAACTGCTGAAAAGTTGTCCTAAAGAAGTTTCAACGCTCAAAAAGGGAAATAAATGGTCTGTCAATGAAAATATAGGACATTTGATTCTCTTAGAAGGCCTATGGCGAATCCGTTTTAGAGATATAAAGGAAGGAAAGCCTGATATGTCTCCTGCCGATTTAAACAATACAGCAACCGATCAATCTTCTTTCAACAAAATGTTGGTTGAAGAGCTTGCTGAAGGTTTGAAAAATGTAAGAGCCGGGACCATTACAATGCTTCAAACATTGAGTGAAAAAGATTTACTGAAGACAAGTATGCATCCTAGGTTACATCAACCAATGAATATCATTGACCTGATGCATTTTGTTGCGGAGCATGATTTGCACCACTTGAACGCCATACAATCTATAATCGGACGCATGGAAACGATATAATTTTTTATCACAAAAAAGACCGATTGGTTTATTTTACACAAATATAAATAACAACAGATATGACAAAGTTATCAATATTGGATTACTTAAATAAATTGATAAAAAGGGAAATCACAGATGACATGCATACGCACATGCATTACCCGACACCAATATCAAAAACATTGGGGATAGACATTGTTGAAGCCGGTTCAGGTACAGCTACTGTACAGATCAATGCTACAAAAGAAAAGCACAGTAACCAACAGGGAACCATTCACGGAGGTCTGCTTTGTGAACTGGCAGACGCAGCCATCGGAACCGCACATTCGACCCTTATTCAGGAAGGCGAAACTTTTACATCTGTAGAATTGAAAATCAATTTTTACCGACCCGTTTTCGAGGATATACTCACTGCCAAAGCATCACCCTTACATAGTGGAAAAAACTTAAGCCATTATCAATGCGATATTTTCCGCAGTGATGGTAAAAAAGCCGCTATGATAACAAGTACGGTCATGACTTTAAGAGATGATAAAGCGACAGGACGTTAATCTAATTCTCAATTACAACTTTATACAAACCATTCATGAATCAATCAATCTTTAAAAGCCCTGAAGGAAAAGACAAAATTATCCGGACTTACGACGATGCCATAAAAAATGCTCCATTGAATTTGAAAACCGGTGTCCTGAAAACAACTTATGGGGACACCCATTTTTTGGCGGCAGGAAGTCAACACCAAGAAATTATCATCTTATTGCATGGCGCGTCTTCTAATGCGACATCATGGTTATCCGACATGGCTGAATATTCAAAACAATATAAAGTCATAGCAATAGATATTATCGGAGAGGCAGGAAAGAGCGCAGAAACCAGACTTTCTTATGAAACAAATGACTTCACAAAATGGCTAAAAGAGATTTTTGACAGGCTCAATATCAGCAAGGCAAATATAATCGGATTATCGCAAGGAGGATGGCTGGCATTGCGCTTTGCAACAAGCTTTCCTGAATTAGTCGACCGGCTGATTTTGCTGACACCGGCGGGAGTAGTTCCTACCAAAACAACATTTATCATAAAAGCCATCCTCTATTCCCTTTTGGGAACAACTGGACGTATCAAGATTAATAGATTGGTCTTGGGAAGCCAGCGTGTGGATCAAAAAATTGTAGCATTTATGGATTTAATACAAACCAATTTTAATGCGAGGATAGAAAAAGAATATATTTTTTCAGATGATGAGCTCAGCCGTTTGACAATGCCTGTGTTATTCATTGGCGGAGAACAGGATGTAATCCGCTCTACTCAGGAAATTGCTGCTAGATTGCAACATATTATCGACGACTTTACCATAATAACCATTCCGGAAATGGGACATGTTTTGACTGGATTAGCACCACGAATATTTCCTTTTTTAAACAAAACACTAATTAAATCGTAGTACCTGATGAATACGCAAATAAACTACAGTCACCTCAAGATTCCATTTGATAACCTGGAAATCTATATTCTTTTCGATGGATATTTTGATATAGGATCATATCAGCCTATTATTGCAACGGATGCAACACCTGCAGATCTTCAAAAAGAGCTTAACCGACTGCATTTACCTGCCGATATCTACGAAGCTCCTATTAATGTGATGCTTATCCGAAAGGATGAACAATTAATACTCATAGATACAGGAGAAGGCTTTTATGATAAAAAAAATGCAGGCAAACTATTATATAGCCTGGAAAGTGCCGGATTTAAAGCCAGTGATATTTCTGATGTATTGATAACGCATGCTCATCGGGATCACATTGGAGGCATATTAACCGAAGATGGTAATTTGGCATTTCCAAATGCAAGATTCTGTATTTCACGAACTGAACTGGAATTTTGGTTTGCAAAGAATCCTGATTTTTCCAACAGCCGGAGACCGGAGTTTGGGCATGCGTCTGTTTCACTGGTTAAGCAGATATTAAACGCCATTACCCACCGTTTAGAAATATTTGATGCAGGTGATGAATTATTTTCCTGTATTAAAACACAGGCAGCTCCCGGACATACTCCTGGGCACATCATCTTTACAGTGTATTCGGATAAGCTGTCCATTACGCATCTGGTTGATCTGGTTCATAGTTCTGTATTGATCTCTAATCCGGTTTGGGGAACACAATGGGATGCTGATTTTTCTTTGGGAATCAACACCCGAAAAAATATACTGGAACAATGTTATGAGCAAAAATCTATAGTTTGCACATCCCACCTTCCCTGGCCGGGAATAGGTTTTATTGACAGATATCATGATCAATGGCAATGGACTCCAAAACCATATCTCTCACCGTTGTTACTCACATTTTGATAATGATGTTTCATTCAGCTTTAGCAATAAAATTTGAAATGTCTTTCACAAGCGACGGAAACAGTGAATCTGGTATAGCGTGTCCCATACCTTTTTTTATGATCAGCTGAGAGTCGGATATATTGTTTTTTAAATCAGTCGCATGTTCTATACTGAAAAGCGGATCTTCGTTCCCATGTATCACTATAGTAGGCGCCTGAATATCAATAAGAACATTCGGATTAAATATATAAGTTACGAGGGCGACTATTTGGCGATAAGGTCTTACCGAAGAAGATTTTCGGATTTCATCTTCAATAATTAGCACCTGCTCTTTTTCCTCATTGAGGATATATCTGCTGCCGTAAATAGCTTTCATAAAGTCTATTTTTTCTTTCAAATAGGCTTCCCGGTTATCTTCGAAATTAACAGATGAGCTGGTCATTTTTTTTACCAATGCATCATCAGGCTTCGGAAGAGCTGGATTAAAACTTGAAGACATCAATAAAGTTAGTGTCTGAGCCATTGCCGGATATCGTGATACGAATAGCTGTGCTATGATACCACAGTTGTAATGCTGTAATCCGATTCCAAATTTTCATCATGAAACTGTGAAGATAAGAAACGTCGTAGGGCTTCCAATATTGTAAAACACTCTTGAAAAATAGAAAGTTTATGAATTTTTGTAAAGAAAAATATATCATTGATTGTTATTATAAAGCTAATTTTTTTACACCAATTTTTGAGACTACCTCTATAATATTAATTTTAAATAATCAATCACTCTGAAGTGTTTATCAATTCTAAACACAGTATTCTATCAAGATCTTCTAAAAAATGGTTCGAAGATAATCCTGTCAAGTTCACAAACACCCAAATGGCTCCAATTTAATCTAAATTGAGCCATTTTTTTGATTCTAAAATAATCTTTTTGAATGTTTTAGAAAATTTAGATTCGAAATACTAATAAATAATTTTTCAGAAAATGATATATCTTAAAAATTACTAAGATTCTGTTGATACATTAAAGTATATAGTTAGCACCATTTTTATTTAATGAGAATATTATTTTAAGTATTGGAACATAATCAAAATACAATATTTTAAAAATGACTATTATCAATCATTTTTCTTCCTTACTTATATCCTATTTTTGCAAAAAAGAATAAATGGATAAACTCAATTTTCTGGAAGTTATTGCTGTGATTGCCGTTTTTATATCGCTGCTGCTTGCCGTTTTTTTATTAACGGTAAAAACAGAAAGAAAACTGGAAAACAGATTATTTGCAGCGTTCCTTATCATTAATGCCATTGATATCAGCGGACTTTTTATGCATCTTTTTACTGATAGCTATAATCTGAAAGCTTTCAAAATATCCGCTTATTTATTGGTAATGCCTCTTTTTTATCTGTACGTTAATGCCGTTTGTTATTCAGATTTTACCTTAAAAAGAAAACATTTACTGCATCTTATTCCGTTTATTGTTGCCAATTTAATTTTAGTTCCACGACTTTTTCTGGCAGAAGGTGCTGCTAAAGAGTCGTTCTTTAAAGATATGTGGAATTCCCCAGAAATGTTTTTATATCAGGCAATCGCAGAACTGCAGTATTTCTTTTATATCATTGGTGTATTTCTTATCCTTAAAAAATATAAGAAGATTTACCTTGAAAACTATACCAATCCAAATACTTTGTTGTACAAATGGCTGTCTCAGCTTACAATAATCTTTCTATTCATCCACTTATGTATTATTGTAAAAAACATCGTAAGATACTCGCACGATAGAGATTTATTTATCTGGTTGAATATTGTTGCTGGAACGGTGTTTTTACTGACCGCCTGTTGGTTTATACTAAAGGCTTTAAATTATCCTGAACTTTTTCGCAGAATCGATTCTACCTTACAACCGACAGAAAATTTTGTTGAAAATTTGGAAATTGAAACCCAAACCGATGAAACAAAAAATTTCCAGATCGAACAGCTTAGAAAATTTATGGTTGAAAAAGAACCTTTTTTAGAACCGTCACTAACGATTCAGGAATTGGCAGATCAGGTTCAAATTCCTGTTCGTGATTTGTCTGTGTTAATTAATCATCATATCAATCAGCATTTTTTTGATTTCGTAAATGAATACCGCATTAAAAAAGCAATGACCATTCTGAAAGATTCCACAAAAAAAGAAGTAACCGTTTTAGAAATCTTGTATGAGGTAGGTTTCAATTCAAAATCTTCATTTCATACTTATTTTAAAAAATATACGAACCAAACGCCAACAGAATTCAGAAACAATTGATAATTAAACAATTGTAAATACTCGAACTTTGGTTTGCAGATAATCGGACTCATTTTATTGATCAAAATGAGTCCGACTTTTTTTATCTGGACTTCTTTCAAAACTTTCTAAAGCATATTTGTATCAACAAATTTAAACTCAAATTAAAACTTAGAAATAATGAAAAAAGTAAGTCTTTTTATCTTCACTCTGTTATCAATATTTTATTTCGCACAATCAAATGTCGTAAAAATGGACACTCTTCTCACCGTAGAAATTGGCGGAATAAAACAAGCGATAGACATTAAAACTGATGATATTCATAAACCTATCCTACTCTTTTTATCAGGCGGTCCGGGAAGCTCAATGATGAAAAATGCGGATTCTTTTACCACTATTTTAAAAAATAAATTTACAATCGTCCAGTGGGATCAAAGAGATGCCGGAAAAACATTGGAATTGAATCCGTCACCCATTCAGCCTTCAGTAGAACTTATGGGAAAAGATACGTATGAGGTTATTAATTTCCTGCTCAAAAAACTCAATCAGAAAAAGCTTTATTTATTAGGCAGCTCTTGGGGAAATGCTTTGGGCTTTTATATTGTCAAAAATCATCCCGAATTATTGAATGCTTATTATGCTGTTAATCCCGTCATCAGTCAGCTGGCGAGTGAGAAAGAATTGCTTAAAACATTAAAATTTCATTTTAAAGATAACCCTATAGCCTCAGAAGAACTATCAAAAGTACATTTTCCTTTTACCAATGATGAGTTTATGTTTTACTTGAGAAAGTGGCTTTTTTACAAAGACGGTAAGGAATATGTAACCTCTGATAATTTCAAAAAAGGTTTTCTGCAATGGTCAAAAACCTGGTCACCTGCCTGGAACGAAGTGATGAAAATTGATTTACCAAAAACTTTAAAGAAAGTTGATTGTCCGGTTTATTTCTTAGTCGGGAAAAACGATATTCAAACATTAACTTCTATTACAGAAGAATATTATAAGCAAGTGAAAGCGCCCAAGAAAGATTTATTCTTATTTGAAAATTCAGGGCATCAAATTCATAAAGATGAAGCTGAAAAATTTCAAAAAACAATCCTTAAAACAGTAGATTAATAAACTTTTATTAAACTATAAATTATGACCATAAAATATTTAATTGCTATCCTGTTTTTCGCTTTAATTGGGTGTAAAAGTGTTCATCAAACCAGTCAACAAAAGGTTGAAAATGCGATTACAAAAAATGCGCTTCAGTTATTAGAGGACAAAAGATTTCATTCTGTTTCTGTTGCAGTGCTTAAAGACGGAAAATCTACCATTAAACATTTTGGAGAATTAATGATTGGAAAAGGAAACAAGCCAAACGATTCTACACTTTATGAATTGGCTTCTGTAACTAAGACTTTTACAGGTTATGTAGCTACAAAAGCCGTACTTGATAAAAAAATAAACTTAGATGATGATATTAGAATCTATCTTGATGAGCCTTATCCCAATTTAGAATTTAAAGGAGAACCTATAACAATCAAACATCTTATCACGCATACAAGTGGTTTTCCTAATATGCCTCTAAAAAGTGAAAATATAAAGGCTTTTTTGGGAGGATTGACACTCATCAAAATTGAAACGAAGCCCGGAGAAGTCTATTCTTATTCCAACACAGCTCCAGAGTTAACCGCATATATTCTTGAAAAAGTGTATCAAAAATCTTTTGAGCAATTGGTTATTGAATTTATTTTAAAGCCCAATAAAATGAACCAAACCAAATTTACACTCAATGAAAATGACAGAAAAAGATTAGTAAAAGGTTATAACGATAAAAATGAATTAATGCCCAACTACAACAGAACTTTATGGGGTGGAATTTCGGGATTACACTCTACGGCTCCAGATTTAGTGAAATATATGAAATTGCAACTTGATCAATCAAATCCTGTTGTAAACGAATCTCATAGAAAATTACACAAAGAGGGTTCTGATTTTTGGGAAGGCTATCATTGGTACATCATAGAAAATGATAATCTATTAATTTACAGACATCACGGCGGTATTTACGGAATGCAGAATTGGTTTGTAATCTATCCTAAACAAAATATTGGGATATCTATATTAACAAACACTAGCTTTAATGAAACAGGAGAAATTTTAGAAAAAGTGGTTGATAACTTGTATAATGATCTTAATGTAAAATAAAAATAATTCGCTCATAATAACAGTTTTATTTAGGATACATAAATTTAAATATCATTTAAAACCTTCAAAATATTGTCAATATCTGCTAATAAATGGTTTGAATAGAGTCCTGTCAAGTTCACCAAAAGCCAAACGGCGCCAACTGTCTTCAGTTGGCGCTATTTTTATTATTATCAATAATTAATTAAATTTGTAATTATTAAAAAAAATTATATCTAAATAATTGGATCAGGTGCAAAAGTTGGGGCTAGGCAAAGAATAAATGACAAATTTAAATTAATATTTGATTCAATGCACTTTTATAACACCCTAAAATAAATTCGGTATATACAACTGTGCATCCAGTGCCTGAGTCTTATCATGAAGCTCTATGCGTTTGGAAAGTACAATCTCTCCTTTGTAACTGAATGAACAGAATGAATACACTTTAAATCCCGAATTTCTTACAGATGCAGCATATCCAGTAGAAGCAATTCCCCAATCTGTTCCAAATGATTCAGCGACCTTTACAGCCATTGTATCAGCCATTTTTTGGGTTTCAAAACCATTTTCCTTAACTTCAATTTGATTTATATCTAAAAATTGAACTTTTTCAGGTAATGTAAAAGTCGTTATTCCTCCTTTGTAAAACAGTTTTGCATTAGCCATTTGGGAAAAAGCCAGCTGTATTAATCCCGAGGTTACGCTTTCTGCTATAGAAACCGTTTCATTCATTGTAATGAGTGAAGTACTGATATAATCAAGTAAACTTTGCTGAAATTTCATGGGTCTATTATTTATGTTGATCAAAAAAACTTTTATGCTGCTGAAATCAATATTCAGATAACGTCATAATCATTCATGGTTGTAACAAAATAATGCTCAATCATTTCTCTGGCATTTCTGCACATTGACAAAAGATCTTCTCTGGTCATATCTTCAAAAATAAAATCATCATGAACTTCAATAATGAACTCAGTCACTTTTTCGGTGTTCATCAGATCATAGGCCATTAAATCATTTAAATTATCTAATCTACATTCTTCCTTAAAAAAAGGAGGTTTCCTGGTAATGGAATTCTTAAACTGAAAAAGGTGTATTGTTTTCATGACTTTTGATGTTAAAGTGATAATAAGAAAGTCTGTTTTGTATTTAAACATGTTGTTTACTCATGAATGTTCAAACAATTTTATGGACTCAGTTGATGAAAATTTTTATATATCTATCAATTCCTATAATATGGATGAAAAGGACAGAAACCATGGGTCTCCATCCTTGATTAATTAAACCCTTTCGAAAACATATCTACTATTTTATCGGGACTTAATATGCTCATTGTCAAAATTGAGAATCCTTAAGCCTACTAATTTTATATGTCGTATATTCGCTTTTTCACATCTTTCTTTATTACTACAATGTTTTCAAATACGGGAGAACAGCCTGTTGTTTGATAAATATTTTCAACTGTTCACTATATTTCCTATCTAAAATTGCACTATTTATAGTGATATAAGCTTTATGGATTTTGTGAATTCCTGATTATTATACTACAAAGATGGCCGTTTAAGTGTTATACTAAGCTATATATATCCGACATAATTTTACATATATCACACATTTATAAGTCTTCCAGATTTCCAAGACGTCTTTGTTTCAGCTGTTTATAAAATGAAGGGGAAAGTCCTGTAATTTTTTTAAACTGATTGGAGAGGTGGGCCACGCTGCTGTAATTGAGTTTATAAGAGATTTCTGTAAGATTAAGTTCATCATATAACAGCAGTTCTTTTACCTTTTCTACTTTATTAATAATAATAAAATGCTGGAGTGTCATTCCTTTCACTTCTGAAAAGGTATTAGCCAGATAGGTATAATCATAGCCTAATTTTTCACTTACATAGTCTGAGAAATTTTCTTTTGGGAGTTCATCTGAATAATGAATCATTTCTATCACTACATTCTTTATTTTCTCTATCAGGATACTTTTTTTATCATCTAATACTTCAAGTCCTGTTTTAAGTAAATTTTCTTTAAGGATCTGTCTTTGTTCTGAGCTAATATCATCCAATAATTCTACTGTCCCTAAATCAACGACAGCATTTTTAATGCCCAATCTTTCCAGTTCCTGATGGACAACCATTTTGCAGCGCAAACTTACCATATATTTTACATACAACTTCATCTCCCTTACTGTTTACATCTGTCAATTATTTCATTAACAGTCATTTATCCAAAGTTAGTCTATTAAATCGGAAATATCTATGATTTATACAACAAATTAAAAGACAATTGCAAAGCTTTCCTTTTTTAATGATTGAAATTTACAGGTAACAAAAAAATATTTCACAATGTCAAAAGAAAAAGACGGAAAAAAGAAATCAGATAAAACTCCACCCGCAAAATCTGCAAAAGAGAAACGGGAGGATAAAATGAGTAAACGAAGAGAAAGGGAACAAGAAGCTCGAAATACCGGCAACTAAATGGTATCCTTGAAAAAAGATGGAATTATACTCAGAAAAACAACATTAGACTTTGAGAGTGAAGGAGTTCTAAATCCTGCAGTCATTCAGGATAACGGAAAAATACATTTATTATACAGGGCTCTTGCCAGGAATAACTTCTCGAGTATCGGATACTGTATATTATCGGATTATAAGACTCCTGAAATACGGCTCAGCAATCCGGTTATTATCCCTGAATTTGAATACGAAAAACATGGTGTTGAAGATCCAAGAATTGTCAAAATCGATCACTTATTTTACCTTACTTATACCAGTTATGACGGGGTTAATGCATTGGGTGCACTTGCCGTATCTAAGGATCTAATATCATGGCAAAAGCTAGGAATCATTGTGCCAAAAATTCCATACAAAAAGTTTAAGCTTTTAGCAGAATCTCAAGGTGAAATAGGAGAAAAGTACAGACGTTTCAACAAACTCCCGCATACTCATATAAAGGATAAAGTGGTCTTCCTTTGGGATAAAAATGTGATATTTTTTCCAAGAAGAATTAATGGTAAGCTTTATTTTCTACATCGCATAAGGCCTGATATCCAAATTGTAAGGATAGAAAAGATTGAAGATCTGAATCCTGATTTCTGGAAAGACTACTTCCTTCATTTTAAAGAACATATTGTATTATCTCCCAAATATGAGCATGAAGTAAGCTATATTGGCGGTGGATGCCCCCCTATAGAAACTGAACATGGATGGCTTTTAATCTACCATGGTGTACATGATACCATTGATGGATATGTTTACAGCGCATGTGCTGCTTTACTAGACCTTGATACTCCTGAAAAAGAAATTTCAAGACTTCCTTATCCTCTTTTCAAGCCCGATGAAGAATGGGAACAGAAGGGAGAAGTGAACAATGTCTGCTTCCCTACCGGAGCCATCGTAGAAGGACATACACTCCATATTTACTATGGCGCTGCAGACAAAAGAATAGCTATTGCTTCTTTAAGCATCCCTGAATTACTGAAGGAATTACTACAGTACACATCATAATTGACTATTCTATACAGAATGTCAGATTTAAAATAAATATCAATATGAATAAAAATATAAAATCAGAAGTGGAGGAAAAGACAAAAAGACAATCTTTACAAAGTAATAAAAACACAATTTATCATATACCTGAAATTATCTTTATAAGCACTTTTCCTCCCAAGGTATGCGGTATTGCAACATACTGTCAGGACTTGGTACAATCCCTTAAATTAAAATTCAGAGACTCATTTAGCATCAGCATCTGCCCAATGGAAACTGAGGATGAGCATTATCAATATGAAGATGATCCAGAATATCGCTTAAATACATCCGATGCCGTATCTTATCTGGAGCTGGCTGTTAAAATCAATAAGAATAACAATATTCAACTGGTTATGCTTCAGCATGAATTTGGATTTTTCAACGAAACCCCCAACGGATTACTGCTTTTTCTTCAAAATACAGAAAAAGATATCATCATGACTTTTCACACCGTTCTACCAAAACCGGATTGGGAATTAAAAGAAAAGGTAAAAGAAATCAGCAGTTTTGTAAAATCTATTATTGTAATGACCAGTATTTCTGCGGATATACTGAACAATGATTATGATATACCACCTGATAAAATTAAAGTGATACCCCACGGCACCCATTTACTGCCATTTATCGATAAAATTTCACTGAAAGCGAAATACGGATTTAATGATAAAAAAATTCTTTCAACATTTGGTTTATTGGGTTCTGGGAAAAATATTGAAACCACTTTAGAAGCTTTGCCTGAAATTATTACAAAAAACCCCGATGTAATGTTTCTGATTATTGGAAAAACGCATCCCGGCATCATTAAATACGAAGGTGAAAAATATCGTGATTTTTTGCAGCATACGATTAAGAGGCTCCATCTCGAAAAACATACTTACTTTATCAACCAGTACCTGCCTTTAGATGAGTTGTTGGATTATCTTCAGCTTACAAATATCTATCTTTTCACTTCAAAAGACAGAAATCAGGCAGTAAGTGGTACCTTTTCCTATGCCATCAGTTGTGGCTGCCCTGTGGTTTCCACTCCTATTCCCCATGCTTTGGAAGTACTGAATGAAGATCTTGGAATCATTATTGATTTCGAAGATCCGAAACAGCTTGCTGTTGCCGTGAATACATTACTAAAAAATGAAACTGCACAGGAAAAATTACGGTCAAATAGTTTGGAAAAAATGGCTCCCACAGCCTGGGAAAATTCTTCTATTTCGCACGCCCTATTATTTCAACAATACATCAAAAATAAAATGACATTACATTATACATTCCCCAACATTAATCTAAGCCATGTCAAAAATATGACAACGGATTTTGGGATGATTCAATTTTCTAAAATCAACAAACCTGATATCAATTCCGGGTATACTTTAGACGATAATGCTCGGGCTATGATTGTAGCCTGCAGACATTATGAGCTGAGCAGAGATGAATCTGACCTAGACTTAATCTCCACTTATCTAAAATTTATTAAGTTTTGTCAACAACCGGATGGAAGTTTTCTCAATTATATAAATCAGTACAAGGAATTTGTGCAACAGAATTATGAAACCAACCTTGAAGATTCCAATGGAAGAGCTATCTGGGCACTGGGATATCTTCTTTCAATAAAAGCAATCTTACCGCAGCAGTTTTCTGATGAAGCAGAATCAATCATTGAAAAAAGTATTTCATCTATTGAGAATATCCATTCTACCCGGGCAATGGCTTTTATCATCAAGGGATTGCATTATCAAAACTCTGAAAACAATATTCCATTATTGAAAAAACTCGCCAATCGTCTGGTGAAAATGTATCAGCATGAAAAACATAAAGACTGGCATTGGTTTGAAAACTATCTCACTTACGGAAACGGTGTACTCCCTGAAGCTTTATTGTGTGCGTGGATTACCACCAAGGATGAAATGTATAAACAGGTTGCCGATGAATCATTCAAGTTTTTGCTTTCTAAAATATTTAGTAAGGGCGGCATCAAAGTAATCTCCAATAAAGGATGGCTACAGAAAGAAACGGTTAAAAGTCCTGAATCAATTGGCGGGGAACAGCCCATAGATGTTGCTTACACCATACTTGCATTATCTACATTCTACAAGGTTTTTAAGGATGAAAAATATTTGCAGATGATGAGGAGTGCTTTTAGTTGGTTTTTAGGAAAAAATTATTTACATCAGATTATTTATAACCCTGCAACAGGTGGATGTTATGATGGGCTTGAAGAGAAAAATGTCAATCTCAATCAGGGAGCGGAATCAACAGTCAGCTATCTCATGGCAAGGCTCTGTTTTACTAAATAATTAGTTTACTTGTTTTTCAACCAGCAGCCAACCCTATGATCAAAACTCTGATATCAGTCATTTATCTGCAACTCTGTAATAAGACCTTAGGTTTATGATCTTTAAGATTTCTTCTTTTTCCAGCTCCAAATTTATACAATTATGGGCATAATCACAGATTTTTTCCCTTTTATAAAACATCAATCTCTCAGTAAGAAAAAGACTCCGGATACTAACAATGTGTGATAACTGCAATATAAAAAACAAGCTGTAATACATAGGTTATAAAAACACCACCTTGTACTGCAGCAATTAAGTTATATTAAATTCCACGTCATGAACACAAATCATCATAAAGGTGACAAACCTTTCAAATTCCTGAAAACTGGAATTTACAGTCAAAATAAATTTATAACTTTCTTGCAAAGAAAATTAAATATTACCACAGAATTGACGCATTAAAAAGTTATGCTTAAAAAATACCCTAAGAGCGTTAAAAATAAATGTATTATTTCTACTCCATATACGACAATAATAAATAGAATCACATGACTTGCAGCATATTAATGTAATTTATTTAGATATACATTTACTACTCATAATAGTTGTACATTCTCATTAGTACAATTGACTCTCCCCTAAAAAGGAGGGTTTTGTTATATACTCTCCTCCTAAGCATTAGAAAGGTTAATATCTGTAGGATATTAAATCGGACTGTAAAATTTACTATATAGTGTTTCCAGGATATGAGTGTGATTATACCTCTACAGAAATCTACTCATAATAGCGGGGATTTTTTATTTACACAGTTTTCGATTTTGCAAAATGTAATGACTTTTGTATGGGAAATTGTAATTGCTATGCGAAGCCGAAAGTGAAAATTCTAATTTTCATCATCATAGTGCCGTTGACCACTCCTTTAAAGATGTTATCGTTTTAGTAAGAGTAACAAATACTATAGCTTTCAGAAACCATCAAAACGAAATAAGACAAAGCATCAATATTCCAAACAAATTTGAATTCTAACATTAAGCTATGATCGGAGGAATAATAAAGTATAGTAATGTTATGTTTTCTGAATAGCGTAATTATATATTGTATCTTCACTAAGATATAAATACAATCTTGTCTTAAAAATTCCTAAAAATGTTTTTTTCAAAATATAAACACGCTCTATTGTATGTAGCTTTTCTAGCTGATAATCAGTTAGAAAACATTCTATAGCATCTATATTTTCTCCAATTAATTGATCTTCTGATATAATATTCTGACTTTTATCGTGGAAGTAATATTTTTTACTAGTCATATCGATAAATAATTTTTATTTGTAAAATCTTTTTTTCTGTTCAGAGTACTTTTCAAACTTTTAAAGTATTGACTTAACCCAAGTTGTGAACCAATTTCTGTGTTATCTCATTAGTTTTTATTTGAAATTTCAATATTTGGGCAACATCTTTATAATCATATGATTTGTACTCATTACTTGTTGCACAGTCATAAAACAAAATATGGTTTACTGCAATAATTCCTAATAAGTAATAACTTTTAATTTCCAAGATCATGTTTATGAATTTCCATGATTTTATAGGTATAAGTATCTCATCTTTGATTTATATTTTCCATTTATTCTGTTATAATCGAAATTTTAGCTTTCTCTCCGTTTTAATGATTTCCGATAGTGAGAAATTATAAGAAAGGTCGGTTTGGTAAGGAAAAAAGTTCTTTTCATGAGCCTTCAAACGTTTTTTTGGATTCATGATGAAATATATTCTATATCAACCATCATATCATATAAACTAAAGATGGCCGTTTCACTATATATCAAGCTATATAATGCATAACTTAAATAGGTTTATGGTACAATTGTAATAAAAAGATAAATTAAAAAAATAGCGATCAATACAATTCCCTGCATGATATTAGTTCTTCCTGTTGCCAGTGAAACAGTAATAATAAAAAGCGACAGTCCTAAAAGTATTGTTGATTTGATATCTATCCCCAATGTCATTCTTATACCGGTTATTACAGATATAATGGCAATCGCAGGAATACTTAGTCCGATACTCGCCAAAGCTGAACCAAAAGCCAAATTTAATGAGGTTTGGATCTGATCACTTTTTGCAGCTCTGAATGCAGCCAGACCTTCCGGAAGCAGAACAATACCAGCAATAATGATACCTACAAGAGATTTGGGGGCACCCACAGAAACAACTATATGTTCAACATCCTTTGAAAGAAGTTTTGCCAGCAAAACGACTATTCCCAGGGATAAAATTAACAATATACAATTGATATACAATTGTTTTGTGGAAATTATTTTATTATTGCTTTCTACAGGCAGATTCTCGAATAATTTGTTTTGTGGAGAAATGAAAAAGCTTCGATGTCTAAAAGTTTGGATCATGGTAAATCCAAGATAAAGCCCTAAAGAAATCAAGGCGATAAAAAGAAGTTGGAGGGACGTGTATTCGCCTCCGAGGTGACTTACCGTATAATTGGGCAGAATAAGCACAAAAATAATAACAGAGGTCAGTGTAATCAGTGCCGTACTTACCCCCTGTAAGGTAAAGCTCTGTTCTCTATATCGTAAGGATCCTATCACAATACAGCTTCCAATGATTCCCGTAAGGATTATCATCACTGCAGCAAAAACCGTATCTCTGGCAAGAGTAATGGTTTCTAAACCTTTTGCGCCCATCATAATGGAAATAATAAGCCCTACTTCTATGACCGTAATGGCAAATGCCAAAAGCAAAGTTCCAAATGGTTCCCCCAAACGATGCGCAATAACTTCGGAATGGTACACCGCAGCTAAAACACTTCCTATTAAAAATAAAGTAAGAATCACAGAGTAATACCCTGAAGAAAAAACAGAATTTCCAACATAAGAGAACCATGCCAGGATAGGAATCAAAAATGTCCACATCCTTAAATATTTTTTTATATACATAAAAACATTAATAATTTTTTTACCATTGAATTCTCTTTTGGAGAGAATCAGCAGATTTATATTCTCCTTTTCAAAAACAGTTTTATAAATGATTTGAAGTGGAACAGAGAGGTATGCCGGAAGTATTAAATAATGAAAGGAAAAGAAGTGAATACACTGGTTCTTAGAGTCCAGATTGTCAGCTCAATGCAATTATTCAGCAAGATACAAATAATCAATCACTTATTTGGAATTATTGAGCAGTATTTTAAGTTTGTAATCATTTCTTAGACTTAACCACCTCCATTACTTTATAAGGAGTCATCAAACACTGCTTTTATGATCAACCACATTTCAGATGTTCAAAATAAGCTGGAATTTTGTAAAAGTGTGATATGTGCAACATAAAAGAAACAATCTGTAATACAATAGATTAATAAATACCCAACTTTGTATTGTAGCAATGAAGTTACACTAAAACCTACCTTATGGACACAAACCACAACAAAGGCAACCAATCTTTCAAAATTCCAGGAGACTGGGATGTGCAATCAAAACAATTGAAAGAAAAATTTTCAACATTAACGGACCACGACCTGAAGCTTGAAGAAGGTAAAGAAAAGGAAATGCTGGAAAGAATCGGAAACAGATTAAGAAAAAACCGTGAAGAAGTTCTCAATATTATCAAAGAAATCAATCTTTCATAAATTGTTTTCAAGGACAGTTAAAGCCAATGAAAAGATATATTTATCAAACGCTTTCACTGGAAAAAGGGATGGAATATTAGACAGTTCTGTCCCTTTTATTTACAATACCATCTGCTCTTTTTATGTTTAAACCCACAGTGATGAATCATAGAGAACTTGAAAAATCGAAAGTATATATTACAAGCCAGATTGTAGATTACATTCCAAATTCTGTAGTCAGTAAAAATATACTTGAAAAACTGACCGGTAATATCAGTGTTTTATCTTTTGATGACAAAGAAGGGTTATCTGAAAAGATATCTCCTTTCGATACTGTTGCACAGATCATTGAAGGTAAAGCTGAAATCATTATAGACGGAGCTTCTTACTTTATGGAAGAAGGTGAATGCATTATCATTCCTGCCCATAAACGTCATTCAATAAAAGGAAATAAACGCTTTAAGATGATAGTAACAATAATAAAAAGCGGCTATGAATAATCTAAACACTATATCTATTTTAACGAAAAAGATATTTAAAAAAACAGTTGAAATCCAAAAAGAATTTCCTGAACTGTATGAACTTCTAGATGAAACTCCATTATTTTTTTCTGAGAAAGAAAAAAATATTACGATAAAAGATTTAAGACAATATCTTGTTTCCCTTATCATACAACAAAAATCCTTTGAAAAAGGAACTATGAAGAAAAATGATCTACAATAAAATTCTAATGAAAAAGTTAATCAAGCATCCAAAGAGCAAATCGGGTCTCAGAAATAAAAAAAATATTTCAAGAAGAGCCTATTATTCCCAGTTTACCTCTCTGTTCTATCTGCGAAATACCAACATCACCTTAGAAAGAGACGCTAAAGAAATTCTTAGAATGTTAAAAGAATTACAGCAGCTTATTAACAAATCAAGATTGATATTTAGCACATATTGCAGCTTAAGCCAGCATAACCTGTGGCAGTCTGTTTTAGAAGACCTGAGTGAGAACATAAAGAATATTAGAATCCAGTTTGAATATATACTGGGAAATATTATTAAAAAAAATAAAATCAATTCACTCATATTCTGGCAGCAAAACAAATTCTACACAGATGAAATGGAAGTAATCCATAAAAAACTTATTCTGTTGACTATTCAGATTTTACCGGAAGAAGAAAGATTATCTTGGAAGGTAAATATTTATAATTTTTATAATGAAATTTTTTCTTTACTTACTCCACTTATCGGGATGTGCAGGCTTGAATTAGACTTTATAGAAAAATATTCACCTAAAACCTTTAACCAAAATGTTATGGATATTATTAAAGATATTCCAGAAAATTACACATTACAGGAAGCAAAGGAATATGAACATGAATACATAAAAATATTAACTAACTACAGTCATGAATTATGTAGGAAAAATAATTTTTGGGGCAGCCTATTGTATATCCTTTCAGGCGGCTTGTACCCATTACCATCAGAACGTACTTTAACTAAAAAAAGGATCTACAGAAAAATAAAAGATAAACTTTCTTGACAAAGCATCAACCTAAATTTTCCATCCTATTAAATAGTTTATAATGAAAACAATACATCTCTTTCGGTTTAACGATTCTATTTTCCGTAAAATTCCTTTCTTCAAAGAAGAAAATAGGCTGAAAACCGATGTAACAGAAATTGATTTAATGAATATTGAAATAGTAACTGAATATATTGTGAAAACGCATGATGACTTTAGTTTCGACAACACATCAGTAAATGATCTTTTATCGATGTGCAAGAAAGCTCAAAAAATAATTGAACATTACTTTGTTTTGGGAGTGAATGATTATGATGTTATTTGACAATTACTAATCAGACCCTATTCAGATAAGGAAATAAATGGAATTAATCCAATATACTATCATTACTATTATTTTTTTGGTAGTGTCTCATTAACTGTGTAAGTTAAAAAGTTATTCTGGAAAATTTTGAGTCCCTTAGAGCTCAAAAAATTTTACGGAAATAACTTTTTATTATTTTTTAACCATTACATAGTTATGATAGACAAAGAAGACTTATTAAACGATAAGGATTTCTATAGATCCTTTTTAAATTTCCCACCAAATGTTTCGAGATCTCTTCGTTTATGGGTACAAGAACGAACAGCCAAATAGACAGTTATTATTCCAAAAGTAATTTCTACAAGTGTTGAAAACTTAATTGCATTAAACAAAAGTCTAATAGAATTTGTATGATAAATTGGGGAGACATAATTCATTTTTAATTTTGCTTAATCGAACCAAATCATCGATAAAAGTGTTTGAAGATACGCTCGTCTTGGTCACAAGACCGACATTTGAAGATTTCATTCTTTGATGTCGGTTTTTTTTATTCCTAATCCGTTGTTATACTGGTGTATACACTGAGCAACGATATTCATTTTAGGTGTTTGAAAACTTTTTCCGTCAAATTCTACTTTTTGGGGAAATATCAAACACACTATAGTTCCCATTGTAAATTCTGATTATTAAAGATCAATAATTCAAAAGATAAAAACGAAGTCAAAAAAGATTATAATATTGGCTTTACTAATAAGCCGGCAGCCTATTTATCAAAGCAATAAACGATTTTTAATTACTTAACGGAATATTAAAGCAATATTTGCAGATCATATGTTTGAATATTTTATTATAAAAAAATAGATTGTCCAAAAGAACAATCTATTCAATATATAGCATTACTGTGTTTGTAGATCAGGTTGCAACTAATTAAAAAAAGCATTTACAAGCTTTATGAAAGAATCCTAATTTCTACAATCCAGTGACACTGAATAATAACTTTAGCCCAGACTATTATATAGGTAAATGAGTATCCTCAGAAGGCCGTAACTAGAGTATTATGTAACTTAGAAACACTACCAAATTAAATGGATTGCCAGCGTTTAAAGAAACCATTCCGGTTACAATAGCTGAATATTGTAATTTCACATGTACAGGAAGTATTTATTTCAACTTGTGCATGTACTATGCAGTTTAAAAACAAAACAACAATAGGTAATTTTTTTTCATTCTAGTGTTTATTTGTAATGTAAATGATATGAAATTAAAATCAATAATATTTATTAGGCATTATATTTCGTATTTTTTTATTTTTTTACTAAAACTAATTTACTCTTTCTAATGATAAACGTACTACTCTGAAAGAAGTAGGAGTACCGGAAGCAAGATAGGTAAATCCTCTCATTTGAATCTGATCTCCAGGTACTAAATCTACTATTACACTCCAGGTATTGGAAACGGTTTCATTACTATAATTTGTTGACGCTCCCCCAGGCACTGCAGTTGTGGAACGATTACCTATCTGAGTACCGTTCTTAGTCGGAAAAGCCATGAAAGAATAGGTAGTCGGGACACTGCCGTTTATTAAAAGCCCTGCTGTATATGAGATTATATATGTTCCCCCTTGATTAGCAGGAACAGTAAGTGTGGTATTATTTGTTCTCCATGATGAAAGATTACCACTTCCCTGACTTATATCAAAGGTAGTAATAACATTGTCAACAGTCCATGGAACACTATTACCATATACTAATGCACTATATCCTAGTAGTGTACCACCAGAAGCCGGGGTAACAAGGGATTTCCATATAGTGCCATCAAAAAAGTAATATCCTACAGCTGTTACATTGATTGTTTTCGCCGAAGGTGAATTTGTTGCTGCTGTAACATAAACAATAGAACCTGTTTGATTAGTTGAATAAACGTTATCTTTTGCTTTTAACTGATCTCCTGTTAATCTGGGAGGTATAAAACCATCTGTTACGGTTGGACTTGCGGCTTGTCCTTCCACATCTAATGTAGCTTTAGGTATTGGAGTATTAATACCTACTTGAGATTTGTAAAATCCAAGAATCAGGATTGTACAGAATAAGAATAAATTTTTCATGTGTTTAAATAAATTTTACGTGTTTTATCGATGCATAGGCATTATGAAATAATCTCTAAAGAAATTTTTGGGGGTAATATGAAAGTTAAGAACACTATTTTTATCTATATTGAATCCCGTGTTATATAATGGTTCCGTTTACCAGTAAGACTTGACCAAAATAAAAAGCAGGAATCAAAACAGTTTACCAATAATTGTATTTTTTTATTGTGTATTTTTTATTATCCAGCTTTTACACTTTATTAATATTTTTTTAAAAATTGCCCATATAGCGCAACGTAAGATTAGAAAGTGTACCGTTGGGGGTAATTGTAGCAGCATCTGTAAAAGTAGGGTCTTTATAATATCTGTTTATGGAAAATCGGATCCTGTCATTTACATTTAAAGTCACAAACCCGGAAATGGCTGTGTTGCTGTCAAGAACATTTGGCCCGCTGGGAAACCCGTATGCAGTGCGCAGATTAGGTACAGGCTCTGCACCATTTACCAAAATGATTCCCTCATAGGCATCTCTGGCAGGATTATTACCATTTGTAATGCTATGAAGAGAAATTACGCCCTGAACATGATAAGTACCTGCTTTTTGCACAACCAGTTCTCCGGCTGTATTGACTGCAAAGTTACCTGTATCATTAGCAATAAGTGTAGTACCGTCAAAACCAAGAGTTCTTACATTGGTTGAAACAGAAGTTAAGGGTCCTTCATCAAATACATTTTTACAGCTTACATAGGTAATGGTTTTGTCCTTGGTCATTTTATTCATAGAAAGAATGGGAATCCATGTATTACTTGTATTATTCCACCAATAAAACCCTCTTTCAATAGCCTCAGTGAGCGGATCTTCAAAGTCAAGGAAAACCAATAATCCATGTGGTTTGGCACTTGTTACATTCAGTGATGTTACCCTTGGTACGATTACTCCTTCGTTACTTAAAGGATTATCTTTATCTCTTGTTTTAACTTCTAATGTGGTTTTAGCAGCATTGGTATTGATCCCAACCTGGGAGCTTAGAAAGCTAAAACAAAAAAAGTTAGCAAGTATAAGTAAAGTTGATATATTTTTCATAATTATTAATCCAAATAAGACAAGGTTAGTGTATAAACAGACTCCGGCCCAACTTCCGTAGTACATGAACTGGTTCTCCGTGTCTGTACTGATATTCTCTGCCCTTTAGTTAATGTTATAATATTTGAAATCGTATGATTGGTACTTCTTTTAGCATTATCTGCTGACGGTAATGGTGATTTAGCTATAAGAACAGGAGAAGCCCCGTTATCTATAAAAATTCCCACTTCTGTTACCGTTGCCCCAGTATCACCTGTATTTTTATATACACCACCGGTAAAGAATACTGAATAATTTCCAGTTTTCCCTACAACTACATCGCCATTTTGTAATGTGTAATTTGCATCCGGAGCTTTCAAACCTGTAAAGGAGGTTTTAAACCAAGCATTAGTATTTGTGTCACTATTGGAAATTACAGGAAATCCATTTCCTGAAGCAATCGTCTTAAATAGATTCTTTCCTAAAATCTTAGTCTGGAATAAATACTGCCATAGTTTTTTGGGATCATCCCAGAAATAGTACCCCTCAAAACCTGCCGTAATTGCGTTATCCAAAAAAACCAGCATTCCATTCTGAATCTGAGCAGGATCCACAGATGAAAATCGACTTACAGTTGGGAATAACATACCTGCAGAGTTTTCCGGAGTATCAGTATTTTTTGCCTGTATATCCAGCAGAGCCTGCGGAGCACTGGTGTTTATACCTATCCCATTCTGAGCAGACAAACATTCTACAGCAAGCATTAAGAAAAATAAAGTTATCTTTTTCATTACATTAAAGATTAATCATTCAGATATGTCATTGTAATACAGTTGGTTCCATAACCTGTGTATGATGTACTTCCCGTCTCAGTAGTTTTTTGTACTGTCACTATTATAACATCATTCTGAGCCAGATTTAAAATTCCACTAAGCGCCACGCTGGTTGCTGTTGTACCTTCATTAGTTATCGAATTGGAAGTTGTCAAAACTGTTAATCCGTTCTTTTTTATTCTATAAGTATAAATTGCTCTATTCTCATTAACTGTACCGACGTTTTTTTTTAATGCTGAATTAAAACTGACCAGATAGGTTCCGCTTTTTCCTACAGTAATCTGATTACCCGAAACAGAAAAACCTGTGGTATTATATGCCTTTAATGTATTAAATAATACATTATTCTCTGTATTTCCGGAAGCAGAATAACCAACTCCTGTTACTGCATAAATACTATCATCATACAGCCGGTTATAACTACTAAGAAAGGAAACCCAGCTTATGCCATCCCAATAATAAAAACCATCCGGAAGTGTAGCGTTCTGAAATAAAAAAATAGTATGCCCCTTCGACTGAGCAATAGGAAATGATTTTACTCTGGGAATCAAGATCCCATCCATCCCCGTAGGAGCCGAAATACTTGTCGGCTCCATATGAAGGCTTGCAATGGGAGAAGTTGTTCTAATCCCCACTTGAGCTAGGTGGAACATTGGAACTAATATAGCTCCATACATAATAAATTTTTTTTGCATGTGTATGTTTTTAGAATTGTGTTTTACCTTTAATTATACCCTACTAAGAAGGATATAATTATAATTTTTCATCTTAAACTGTATTCGTAACCGTACAAATAATTACAGTGTTACTTAATGCAAATCACATGAAATTACTTTATATATGCAAAAAAAGCCAGGTACCAACGAAGTACTTAGCATTACAAAACACTGATAATCAAACACAAAACCTTTTATTCTAATTTTCCCGAACCATAGAGTTGAATCATCCCCATCAGGAACTTTAATCCTCTTTCTTAAATTATTTTTTTGTTCCTGATGATCTGTATTGCTCTAAATATATGCTTGCTATATATTTCGTTGTAAGGCTTGAAAAATATATGCACAGAAGATAAGTTAAGAAACTTTAAGATTGGCATGTAGTTCCAGGGTCTTTTTCCGAAAGTCAGGGAACTGTTCCTAACAAAGCACCCAAAATTCTGGACTGTTATTCTTTGCAAGTTGAATATCTGGTTCCAACTCGTGCCAATAGACAGCTTAATAGTACTACTTCAAGACAATATTCATTACGATACAATATAAAGTCGCTGATATAATCTTTATATATTGTATCTCTATACTTTTATCTTGCTGTAATCATAAGTTTTACTAAGACCAGAATATCCGTTATTTTTCATTTGCGCTTTTTTATATGAAAGAATCTAAAGCTCCAAGTTTTAAAGGGACGAAGCAAAACAATTCATCGATTAAATCAAAAGAAATAAGGCACCCACAAAGTACCTTAATAAAATTAGCGTAGAAAATATATTATCAGAAAACACTATTTAACCCAAGAGTCATATTCTCTTTTCAGAAGTATTTGAAATCCTTTCTAAATATTAATTTCTTTATCCGTCTTATTTCTTATCCAAACTACTATATCTTCCTGTGCAGGGATATTTAATCTTTTTCTTAGATTATATTTATTATTTTTTATCGTCTGGACAGCCTTAAAGGTATAATTAGCAATATCTTTTGTATTAAACCCTAAATAAATATAAGCCGATAAGACGAGTTCGGAAACTTTTAAAGTAGGATTAATACTGAGAATTTTACTACGAAAATCAGGATATACTTCTTGAAAACGTCCCCAGAATTCGGGATGGTTTTCTTTTGCCAATTGTATTATTTCATCAAAAGTTTCATTTACTTTTTGCTCTAATACTTTCACCTGTAAATCTTTTTGCCAAATAGTTGTTGTACTCTCTTTCAACAACAGATCCTTTTTCTGTATTTTGTTGTAATATCCAAAGCATCGTAAAACTATTAGAATAGTTATCCCTGAAAATAATCCTGTAATTATGTAATACCATTTCTTATTCGAATCTTGGATCTGTTTCTTTTCATCATCTATGATTTTTTTTCCAGAGGTCTGTAAAGCAATCAAATTACCTTTCTCAAAGCTATCCCTAATTTTTGTATATTTTTTCAGATATTCATTGGCTTTATAAAGATTATTCTGAAGATTATATATTTCAGCTATTTCTTTGTAATTCTTCATCATGTTTTTGGGTCTGTTCATCTTAATTGATAAAGCGAGAGATTTTTCGTAGAACTCCAAAGCCTTATTGTAGTTTTTTATACTTTCATAATACTGTCCGGACATATAATTAAATACCAAAAAGTCAAATGTCTCCGTAGAGTTTTTAAGTAAACCTTCAGCCTCGTCAAGATAAAATTTTGCAGAATCAGGATTTTTCTTATTTTCGAGAAAATAGCTTGTAAGATTAGTTGCTTCCACTACTCTTGGTAAAATTTTATAAGCTTTGTGTATATAATAGTACATGGAATCATTATATTCAATCAGTCCGAAGTTTATAGCTTTACACCCATAAATATAATGAAGACGTTTTCTCTTTCGCTGTTTATCTTTTATTTTCACAGCTTCTTGAAGTGCTTTATCAAAGCTTTCGTTGGATTTTGCTATTAATCCTAATTCCTGGTAGTTTTTTCCGTAAGCAGCAAAAAATGCTGAGAGTAATGCAGGATCGTCTTCAAATGTATTATACAAAGCTTCCGCCTTTTGCAGGTATAGCTGTTCTTCATTGTACTTTCCCAAGGAATGAAGAAAATTTACCATATGAATATATCCTCTTGCCTTGCCTTTTGTATAATTTATTTCCTCTGACAATTCTATTGACTTTTTAGTTTGTTCAATCCCATCATGAATTCTGCCTTTCTGAATGTATTGGCTTCCTATTTTGTTTTGTAAACGGTCTATTTGTTCAGGAGACCATTTCTGAGTATAGAATATACCGGACAAAAACAAAAAAAAGATTAATAATATCCTCTTCACTGCCAGGAATAATATACCCTTCTTATTTTCCTGAAAAGAAATACTTTTTGCCCCTACATCCATTGAAACATATAAATTATTATTAATTACACCTATCCCTTCCTGTGCGAAAATAATTTTGATAAGGGATAAAAAAAATAAAGTTATCTTTTGCATAGACATAATTATAATTTACTACAGTTGGTCAGCTTCTGATTTGTATAAAGTCCTTACTGCTATAGTTCCTTTTATAGTAGCTTAGGAAGTATCATTACATTTAACTGGGCAATTAGAAGAGTTTCAATCCAAATTCATTGAAGATAAAACACTTGTTTTCTAAAATAACCTTTACAAAACCACAAAAGGTTTCATTTTAAAACACTTGAGTTCACTTAAGTAAGCTTAAAATAAAAATGCATAAAAGTGCACATAAAATGAAAACCAAAGATTTTCACAAAATTTAAGTGTACTTATTATACATAAAATCTGACTCTTAAAACGTAAGTATTTAAAACCTTTGTGTCTTTTGTAATTAAAAATAATGAATATAAAACTTTAACCAGCTTCATCATTAACAGAATCTAACAACCCTGCTACATATATTAGAAAATAATCAAAATTTTAAAAAAGTCAACAAAAAACTCACACATTCAAAAATAATAAAATAATCCAAAAATACAATTAAATAAATGTTAAATGATAAAAAATAATAAATAATATTTAAAAAAAACAACAACATAATAGATAATTACACAAAACAAAGCAAGCGCAAAAATTAACACAATCATCAAATTATCAGCTCTTTATTATAAAAAAAACAACTAAATACATCTAAAATTGAGACAATTTATTTGAAATAACTAATGCAATTGTACTAAAGCAATGGACTGATAATTAAATAATCCGACTCTTATCTGTTCGATACATACCTTGAATTCGTTAAATAATACTCTTTGGATATTTATTCAAGTTCTATATAAGATTTACAAAAACCACCTGAAGACTAGCCGTACTTAGTTTGCCAGTTTTAGGTTCTTATAATTAAATTGCAGAAGTTTTATTTTAAGGAAAACGACGTTATAAAAATGAACTTTTCAGTTCTTACTTAATTTGGTTTAAACGAACTCAATCACCTTATAAGTGTTCAAAGATAATCCTGTTGGGGTCATAAAGATTAAAACAGCTTCAACTTAATCCAAATTGAGCCATTTTTATTTCAGACTATTCGTTTAAAATTTTTAGTATATTTAATCATGATTGTATAAATATTTTGAAGGGGCTAAATAATAATTGATGAAATTAATTCGTGTAATTAAAAGAACAATTAACCGCATTTTATTTATAAATTGATAGAAGTAGTAACAAAAATTTTTAAATCTTCATTTCAACCCTTCTCACCCATCCTGTTCAAAATCACTCTTCTCAGCCTCTCTTCATTTTCATCACCCCAATATCCCAGTGCAGAAATTATCGGAATCAATGTCTTTCCAAAATCTGTGAGAGAATATTCAACTTTTGGTGGAACCTGAGCATAAATTTTCTTTGTAACAAGTTCGTGCTCTTCAAGTTCTTTTAACTGGATATTTAAAACGCGTCTCGAAGCATCCGGAATTTTACGCTGTAATTCACTTGGGCGCAGATGACCCTCATTGATAAACCACAGCAGACGGATTTTCCATTTACCGTAAAGGACTTCACCGATAAGGTCAAGACCGCAGTTTAAATTCAAGGGTATTTTTCTTTCATGCATACACAAATTTAATCCAATGTGCCAAATTGCACAATAGGGGAAAAAATTATCCCTATGCAATTCAATTTTCCGTTATTGCCTGAAAAAGTGATACTTCGGAAATTTGTATCAAAGAATTTAACAATGGAAAATCTATTTAATTACAACAACGAACTTCAAGGTAAAATTGCCCTAGTAACAGGCGGAACAAAAGGAACCGGTAAAGCAATAGCAGAAAGACTGCTGCAAGCTGGTGCAATGGTTATAATAACTGCGAGAAACGCGCCTGAAAAAGAAAACAGCAACCTGCATTTCATTCCTGCCGATTTGAGTAAAGCAGAAGGAACACAAAAAGTCATCAGCGAAGTGCTGTCGGCTTATGGGAGACTGGACATTCTTGTGAACAACTTGGGTTCTTCATCAACACCCGCTGGTGGATTTGCAGCATTAACCGATGAAGATTGGGAATCAACCTTACAAGCTAATTTGCTTGCTCCGGTTCGACTGGACAGAGGGTTTTTACCACAAATGATAGAGCGAAAAAATGGTGTAATTATTCACATCGCTTCCATCCAGGGTAAATTACCCCTTTATGATTCAACCTTACCTTATGCAGCTTCAAAAGCAGGACTGAGAAACTATAGTAAAAGTTTATCGAACGAAGTTACCCCAAAAGGTGTTCGGGTACTGGCTGTTTCACCAGGGTGGATCAATACAACAGCTTCGGAAGCCTGGCTGGGTGAAATTGCGAGAAACGCAAACAGTACTATAGAAGAAGCGCAAAACAGCGTTATGGATGCATTGGGCGGAATACCTTTCGGAAGACCTGCCGAACCGAAAGAAGTAGCTGAATTAGTTGGTTTTCTTGTTTCACCAAGAGCCAGTTATTTAACCGGAACTGAATTTATAATCGATGGCGGTACAGTGCCAACCATTTAATCATCTTAAAATACCATACAATGAATTTACCAAACATTATTTCAGAATTGGTGAAAGCCCAAAACGAATTTAACAGTGCAGCCTATGCAAATTGTTTTGCTGAAAATGCGGAGGTATTTGATGAAGGCAAAACCCATAACGGAAAAGCAGAAATTGAAAGCTGGATTGACAAAGCCAACAAAGATTACAAAGCCAGTATGAAACCATTAGATTATAACGAAAGTGAAAACATCTTATCGGCGGAAGCTTCGGGAACATTTCCGGGCAGCCCAATTGTTTTAAAATATCATTTTCAATTGTCTGACGGACTCATTCAATCTCTTAAAATAACGGGTTAATATTTCAATAAACCTGAATGTACTGGATTATGCTATAAAGTTCTATATTTCAATGATTTACAGATGATTACTAGAGTCCCTTTGAAACGTAAGCACAGCTTTCATTAAAATCTACTTTTGACCGTTTCGTTTACAGTTGATATACTCTAATTTCGATGTAGGTAACTCAATTATTATTTTCTTCCCTATATTTATTGTTTATTCAATCAAAATCAAATGAATTTAGACTTTGAAACATTTAAAAAAGACATCAATTGGTTTATCAGGCCAAATGATCTTGTTACATTGTATGATACAGAATCAGTTCTGAATCTTTCCGATAATTTTACATCAACATTCCCTAAATTATCTCAACTTATTCAAAGGGCCAGAAAGCTGGAATTTAGTGTAAACAATAATCCCTACCGATTGTTCTCATGGACCAATAAGTACAATAAAAGCTGTGGCTGGTTAACCAAAATTGAGTTAGAAGATACGGATAACATTGTGTTAACAAAAGAACATGAATTATTACTTAAAGAGATAGGCGGGATTTCAGAATCTTATCATCAGCCCGAACCGGCCCTGACTAATAATCAGGACTATTTATTCTTAAAATCTGCCTGCATAACGGGAATCGGCGAATGGGAAGAATATTATGAAAATCTTTGTGAAGAAGAACACAAACAACCGATACAATATAATGACTTCATTTGCTTTGCCCTGGAAGCTAATGGCAATATGACAATGTATGAAAAGAATTCAGGGAAGGTACTTTTATTTGCACATGATCATTGGTTTGAGAATGTTGATCCTCTTGAAGATCAGCCTGAATACACTTTTTACACGATACAAGATGTTGACAACTTTGTAGATTATGTTGAAAAGATGGCTGAGGAATGGTCAGAGGCTGTATTATAATGTAATTGAGACTGTTCTGCATTTTAAAACTTAAACAGGAAATGATTAGAACTGCAACAGCAGCCTTATACAATATCAAAATTGTAAACAAAAAATCCCGGATAAACCGGGATTTTAATTTGTAATTCAAATTATTTTATCTCTACAGGAACTGAGATTTTGTCCCAATCCATTGTAAATCCATTACTGTTTATTTTATAAACTAAAGTTTCCTGTGTTGCTGGCAAAGCTTTTGTTTTTACATCAACACGTAAAGCATCTTTAGCTTGTTCGTATTTATAAGCACCCCATTGTTTTGGTTCTTTGTTAAAAATGGCTGTCCAGGTTCCGCTTTGTTTAGGGATTAAGAAAAAGCTGTATTTACCTGCAGGCAGTTTTTTACCCTGAACGGTAATATCTTTATCCGTTTCAAAAGTAGTGGCTTCATTGGCTCCCGCCCGCCAAACTTTATCATAAGCTTCCAGACCGCCCCAGATTGTACGTCCTTTCACAGAAGGGCTGCTATAGTTTATTGTAATGTTGGCATCTTTAATTTTTCCCGTAGCCGTAGCCGGAGGGCTGGCAGGTTTTTTAGCCTCCTGTGCAAAGGCATTCATTGAGATCGTCATCGTAGCAACAAGTACAGTTGCAGATTTAAGAATCGTTTTCATAATATTTTATTTGTTTGTTTTTAATATTGTTCGTTTACGAATTTACTGTTTTCTGCTTATAAAACAGCAAACCGATTGCAGAAAATATAATAACTGCTGCTGCCCCGATTACATTAAGCCAGAGGAAAGAAACGATATCGAACTGATACACGGCAATAACTGTAATTTCCGATACAATGGCAGCAATAAATACATTCGGACCGTTGATCTTTTTATAGTAAAATGCAACAAGGAAAATCCCCAATATAGGTCCGTAGAAAAGAGAACCTAATACGTTAACCGCTTCAATAAGTGAACCCATCTGAGTGGCAAACATAGCTACACCAATTGAAAAAATACCCCAGGCTAAAGTATGCAGGCGGCTGTATTTCAATTCGGTTTTATCATCAGGAATTTCTTTGCTGTATAGTAAATGAACATCTTTTAATGAGCAGGCGGCAAGGGAATTCAGTGCTGCCGAAATGGAGCCCCAGCTGGCCAGAAAAATAACGGCAAAAAGCAGCCCGATCATTCCTGCAGGCAAGGTATTTTTCACGAAATACAGGAAAATATAATTCGTGTCCGTTTTCTCTGCATTATAGTTTGAATTATTAATAGCTTCCTCTACCCTTCCATGCAATGCTTTTACTTGCGATTGCGTATCTTTAAAATCCTGAATCGTTTTGGCAAGCTGAGGAGAATTTTGTTCTTTAAGCTTTAAAATTTCTTTCGATTCTGCATTAAATTTTATTTGTAAATCCTGATGCTCTTTTTCAAAAACTGCTGCCTGCTCAGGTTGTTTTTCCTTTAAATACTCATAGGAGCGTTCGTTAAAATAAATCGGGGCCGGTTTCAGAGAAAAGAATGCGAAAAGCAAAGCACCAATCAGAAGAATAGCAAACTGCATGGGAATTTTAACCAGTCCGTTCAACAGCAAGCCCATTTTTGCATTGGTATTATCTTTCGCAGTGATATATCTACCGACCTGGCTCTGGTCCGTACCGAAGTAAGAAAGCGCCAGAAAAAAACCGCCAATCAAGCCACTCCAGATATTGTATTTATCTTTCCAGTCGAATTCTGTGGTGATGACATTGAGTTTCCCGGATTTTCCCGCCAGATACAGCGCATCACTAAAACCAATTCCATCCGGCATATTCTGAATAAGGAGGTACCCTGCAAAAGCCATGGTTCCCAGAATAATAAGAAACTGTAATTTCTGGGTATGAGCAATAGCTTTTGCCCCGCCAACGTAGGTATAAATCAACAAAATACCACCTGTTAAAACATTGGTTACATAAATATTCCAGTTTAAAACACTTGATAAGATGATACTCGGAGCATAAATGCTGATCCCCGTTGACAAACCCCTCGAAAAAAGGAAAAGCAGTGACGTAAGTACCCTTGTTTTTTTATCAAAACGGTTTTCTAAATATTCGTAGGCGGTGTAAACATTTAAGCGCTGAAATATCGGGATGAAAGTAATACAGATCACAATCATCGCCAAAGGCAAACCAAAATAATACTGCACAAAGCGCATTCCATCTGTATACGCCTGTCCCGGTGCTGAAAGAAATGTAATAGCACTCGCCTGGGTGGCCATAATGCCGATCAGCACAATATACCAGGGCATTTTATTATCTGCTTTCAGGTAGGATTCGTTGCTTTTCTGGCCACGGCCGATGAATACGCCGTAAACCACCACTGCAACAAGTGTAATAACGAGAACGGTCCAATCTATAGTACTCATGCCCAGAATTTAGTAAACCAATAATAAAATGCAATCTGCAAGATTAATGCAGCTGTTAATAACAGATACCAGGTATTCCAATTTTTAAGTTTTTTGTTCATTAGTTTTTCTGTGCAGATAAAAAGTTTAAAAATAAACGTGCTGCTCCGGCATTTCCTGCAGGCAGCTGTCTGAAAAATGCCAATGGCGTATAAATAAAATTACCTTTCCCGTACTTCGCGTATAAAGTTGAACCCTGAAGAGGCTCTTCATCTGCATCGTGCATTTCAAAAAGCGGTTCATACGCTGCATCCCATTGAGCGGGGAAATAGGCACCGCGCTCCTGTACCCAGCCCTTAAAGTCATCCGCAGTGATTTTATTCGGAAAGTTCAGTAATTTATGACTGGGATTTAAAAACTTTACCGCAGCATTTTCTTCCGTAACCCGTTTATTCGCAATATTGAAATTGTACATTCCCAATTGATCAACGGTGGCATCCTGATTGGTATTATACTGCATCACCAGATTACCTCCGGCTTTGGCATAAGACCATAAAAAAGGCATCCAGCGCCCCAGTTTTTTCTCCGTATTGTTGGCACGGACACCAAGCACGATGGCATCATATTGCGACAGCTTGTTTTGACTGCCGTTTCCACCGGATTCATCTAAGTTACCATAAAAATCTCCGTCTTTCAGGATATCTACCTGAACACCTGCAATGCGCAGAAACTCGGGAATAAAATCACCCGCACCTTGTATATAACCTACTTTTTTTACTTTCGCCTGAATATCGCCTTTCATCACCGTCACAGTGGCAGGCTCAAAGTATTGTAAGGAAGGTAAATGCGGATACTGAATTAACACTTGTTTTTTATGATAAGTGACTCCATCTGCAACATAATTGGCATCCAATTGCAAACGGTTTGAGCTTATGGAAGCAAGCTTAGCTTTTGGAATAACGTAATCGAAAGTGAAATCTTTCTCTTTTACAGCTCTTACATCAGCGCTTCCTAATCGTTCTCCGTTGTACATCAGATTCAGAATTCCTTTATTGAACGGTTTGTTGGAATTAACCTTAAAATTTAAACTTACATGCAGGTCTTCATTTTCTTTGACCAGATAAAGCGGCTGTGTAAATTTCAGCTCCACAGCAGGAACAATACGCAAGGCTTCCACCACATCACCACGCACAGGGTCCAATTTCTTGAAAGATAAAGGAAGTTTAACCTGAAACTTTTCCGAACCGATTTTTAAACCGACCAAAACATTCAATGGTGATTCTGCCTCAGGCAGACCAACTAAAGTTTCATCCGGAACAGCGAAAGTTGCTGCGTTCACAGGTGGTTTTGCCAGCCAGTAAGGTTCTGTAAGTGCTGCATCTGCAGGAATCTGAATATCATGCTGAATGGTAATTAAAGAATCTTTTGACAGTTCCCTGTTGAAGCTTTCTGATTGGCTTAACCATTTAACGTCTTCTAAAACGACAGGATTTACAGTTCTTGAAATCAGATTTAACCTGAAATTATAATGATCTCCGGCAACTGCTTCAGCCTGATTGGTAACCACCTCACCCATAAACCCGGCACAGCTTAAAATAATGTTGTCAAGAGATTTAATTTTATCCTTTTTCTGGTCCGAATCCCGCAGCGCCATGACCTTTTTTCTTAATGCAAGCAAAGCAGGCAGGCTCTGATCGGGGTTATTGAAATTGAAAGCAGAAATAATCTGATCTAATGACTGGTCAATATCAGCATTTCCCTGTGAAGTCCATGTTTTAGTGACTCCATCAAAAAGAGTTGCTTTTGCAGGCTCGCCGGCAACGTGGGCAAAATATTCTGTTCTGATGCCAGCTACAGACTGGGTTCCTGCACCCTGACTTTTATGTAAACTTCTGCTTAATCCTGCCAGTTCCCCATAGCCCATTCCCAGTTGCGCATCATATTGCCCAACGGTAACTTTCAGTTGATTTTCAGCTGTAGTATTGACTCCGCCAAACCGGAAGGTATTCCACAACACGCGTTTTGGCTGCCATGTATTCACATATTTCAGCTGATCCGGGAAAGCATTTTTATCTCCTGCCAGCTTAAAAGCTTTTTCCGCAACTACCGCCGAAGCCGCATGCTGTCCATGGCCAGCTGCTGCCGTAGGAGGAAAACGGCAAATGATAACATCAGGCCGGAATTGGCGGATTACCCAAACCACATCCGCTGTAATGCTGTCTGCATCCCATTGTTTAAAAGTATCGGTTGTATTTTTAGAAAATCCGAAATCAATAGCGCGGGTAAAAAACTGTTGCGCACCGTCTAACTTTCTTGCTTCCAAAAGCTCATGTGTTCTGATCAATCCCAATGCAGCACCCTGCTCCGTGCCTAATAAATTCTGACCGCCATCACCTCTGGTTAAAGATAAATACCCTGTTTCTACATTTTGACTGTTGATTAACCAGGAGAGCAATCCCGTATTCTCATCATCGGGATGAGCCGCAAGATATAAAACTTTAGGCAGGTTTTTAAGGGTTTTGATTTCGCGGTAAATTTCAGATGATTTTGAAGGCCGGACCTGCTGGGCCGAACAAAAAACAGTATAAAATCCAAGGATAAATACAGTGCTTACTTTTTTGAACATTTGAATTTGCTTTGCAGGCAAATATAAGTAAATCATCCTTTTTTCAACATTAAAAGAATCAGGCTGTGAATTTTACAGAAAGGTTTTTCAAAATTAGCCACAAAGTCGCAAAAGTTTTTATTGCTTAAAAACCTTTAGTATACTTCTATACACAACCTAGATAGCCTAGCTTAAAAAGCTTTTGTGGCTTTTATTGCTCGTAAAAAACAAAAATTAAAAGGTTAAAAAAATGAAATTTTTATCTTAAAAAACATATCATAATGAAACTGAATATTACCAATTAGTTAATTTTTATCAATCACAAAGGTTTTTTTTTCATTTTTCACAAAAAAAAGAATTATATTTGGTACACACAAAATAACACCCTCATATGAAAACAAAATTTACACACCTCACTGCCATTCTTATTTCAGGAGCTTCCTTTGCGCAGGTAGGGATCAATACCGCCTCACCTAAAACAACATTGGATGTATCTGCCACAAGGGATACTTCGGGGCTGATTACGAATAACACACAAACATTCGGATTACAGGCCCCAAGGCTCACCAGAGCTGAGCTTACAGCCAATACCGCTACCTATGGCATTAATCAGACCGGCGCATTGATTTATATTACGGACGTCACTGGCGGAGATGCCACAGGCCAACGTATCAATGTTACTGCTATGGGCTATTATTATTTTGACGGAACAGTATGGCAAAGACTGACACAGGCAACCAATGCCGTAGCTCCAGCGATTTCTGCATTACAATGTACTACAGCTTACTTAAGTCCTTCTACTTATACTCCCGGTACTCCTTACACCGGAAACCTGAGAGTTACTTATAACGGAGGAAACGGCGGAGCATATAATTCAGGAACTCCTTTTACGATCAACGGATTAACTTTCCAGCTAAGACCGGGAACTTTAGAGTTTGGTGATGGCGAACTGGTATTCTCAGTAAGCGGAACTCCCACCACTGCTAATGACATGACTATTCCGATGACCAGCAGTACGGTTTCTTTCCTAACAGCAGCGCAAAACTGTACCGCTACAGTGGGAAATAGCAGCCGTGCAGACATTACTCCTGTTGCTGTGATGGGATATCCCACCCTAACAACCGATCCCAACGGGAAACAAGCCTATACTTTTCCTCTTGCTACCCCGGATGGTAAGTATTCTATCAGAGTAATATTTGACACCACCAGTGGTACAACCGCTGCAGTTCCAAATGTACAGTTATTTAATAATACAGGGGCTACCGTGAATCTGTATTGGAATTATAACACCGAATATGGCGGTTATATTGGAGCAGCTCAAACTACCAACAATATTACTTCAGGAGTATGGGGCGGTATGGGAGATGCAACAGCTACCTGGTTTCCTCAAGGCACCGGAGCAGTAGGAAGCGCTTACTGGGGGAACGTAGGGATTATAGATGGTTCCAGTGGCGGACCTGAGCATAGAAGATATACCTGGATAGACAGCAACGCTTCTTCAAAAACTGCTTATACCGCAACCATTATGGCAGGAGCCCCCACCTCAGGGAGTGCCCAACCCAACCTTTCTAAAATTTACATAAAGATAGAGCAAGTAAAAGCTCAATAATATAATGCCCCTGAAAAAGGGGCATTTTTTATTTTTAATGGGTTTCAGTTATCTTTCTTTTCTCTTCTTCTCTGAAGAATAAGATGTGCCGCATCCAGCATTTTCACCATATGGATGTAGGGCATCACGATATTTCTTTCCGGTAGATTTTCATAAACACCCATTGAAAAATAGACGATTCCGGACATAAAATAATCAAATTCTTTGAGGGTGTAGGCACTGAATGCTTTTTTGAAAACCAGCAGAGGATTCCGGTATTCCTTCTCCGAAAGCAGACCAAGAACCCAAGGGGAAATCTTCTCCGGCCGGGTATCGACCGTCCATTTTCTGTCCTTCAGCATCATGAGATAGCCTGCCCGGATCAATGACCTCATCGACTGATGAAACTGGAAGATCTCCGCCGGATCTTCATGGATCCAGCTGTTTCTCTTTACCGCATAATTCATAATGTTGCTGAGCCTTTCTTTGGAAACATCCAGCTCATTGAACTGAAAGAAAGTTTCTATCAGCTGCAAGCCGGAGTTCTTCTTTTCTGCCCGAAACCGGGGATCGAAGTTTGTTCTGCTTTTTTTCATTGTTTGTGTTTTTTAGTGTTGAAATTTTTCTTAACCATTAAGAGCTTTTAAGGGGTGAAGAATCGTTAAGCTATAGCTGAAGCTATTTTTTAAGCGAACCGTTTTATTCTTCTTCAATTTTCTTAATGGGTTATTTTTTATAAATGTAAGAAAAAATTGCAAACATTCGGATTTGAGTCCGAGATTTTTATAAGAATATGTAATTTATTTGTTTCTATGACAGAGGCAAATAGAAAAATTGTTGAATTTATAAGGGATGAATGGGTTATCCCTATGAACAATAACAGCAAATTTGCAGTAGATCATAATATAGACGAAAAGACCGTTCGAAGAATAAAAGACGACAAAGATTATCAAATTGCTCTTCTCACGATTATGCGAATCTGCCATGCAAGAAATTTGACTCTTGCCAACTTTTTTAAAATGGTTGGAATATAGAGTATGAAAATAATATAATTGATAAATCCTGACGAGAGTTGGGATTTTTTTTACGGAAAACCATAATAAAAGCTAGAAACTCTTTTGTAAATTTAGGACGAGTAATTCTTATGTTGTCATACTATATAAAAAATAATTTTGAAAATAAAACTAAAGGAATTTTTGTGATAAGATTTTTTTCTTACAAACCTACCAATTTGTATATAATTTAGGAATATACAATATAAAGGAATTTCAATTTTCATATATATATATATATATATATATTAAAATTTTCATAGCTAAAAACAATAACCAATGAATATAAACTTAGAATTAATTTCAGAAGAACAAATATTAAAAATCAAAAATTACAATATTAAGTCAGAAACAACTGACTTAGATTATAAAGAGGTTTTCTCGATAAAAGATTCAAAGGACAAAATAGAATTCGTAAAAGATATATTAGCATTTGCTAATTCTAAAGGTGGATATATTATTTATGGAGTAAACAATAATGCTGAATGGATTGGATTAGATGAAAAAAGTGATGATAAAATAGATGAAGCAGATATTGCTAATATTTTTGATAACTTTATTGATGGAGAAATAAATATTCTCACAAATACAGTTGAAATAGAAGGAAATTATTTTTTCATCATTTATATTAAACCTACCGATTCAAAAGAAATATTATCATTTAAAAAAGATGGACAATATGTAAAAAAGAGTTGGGGCAATAAGCCAGATAAAAATATAACTGTTTTTAGAAAAGGAGATGTTTATTGTAGAAGAGGTAGCAGGTCAATAAAAGCTGACAGTTTATTTTATAGGCAAAAAAGCAATAATTTTGAAATTATAGAAAATATAACCTCACAGCCCATTTTATATAATGAGTTTATTGGAAGAAAGGAATATTTAATCGATTTAGACAACAAATTAAATCATTTAAACAATAGAATTATTCAAATAGATGGAATAGGTGGTATAGGAAAAACAACTTTCGTTCATTATTATGTAACAAAACTCCTTAAAAATCAAAATATTAAAAGAGATTATGACTTTATAATATGGTCAAGTTCCAAAAGAAATAAATATACCCCAAACGGTATTAAAGACTTAACGGAATATATTGCCAATTATAAAGAACTAATCCATGAGATTTATCAATTTATTATATCAAATAAATTAATTGATGAGTCTGAAGAGGATCAAGAATTAGAAATAGAAGAGTATGTATTAAATTTTTTATCTAATAATAAAGTTCTCTTAGTTATAGATAATCTTGAAACACTCAATGATACTCAGTTAGTTTCATTTTTAGAAGATGCCCCACCTTCCTTAAAAATAATATTAACAACTAGAGAAACCTTAGGTGACTTTTATTTGACAAGAATTAATCTACATGGATTTGAAGAAACTAATGAATTCCCAGACTTTTTAAATTCTCAATTTAAAATTTTTACTGGACAAGATTCTCCAACATTTGTTGAATTATATGGAGATCATTTGGCCGAATTATACTCATATACTAAAGGAATGCCTTTGGCTGGTCAATTGATATCTCATCAATTAGCATATGGAACACCTATAAATCAAGTTTTAAATAATCTAAAAAATGGTAAATCATATGAAAATATTTTAAATTTCTGTTTTAAAGGATCAATTGATAAATTATCTGAAGTTGAAAAAACACTTTTATATATTTTCTCCCTACCAGAAAAAGAGGAATTTTTAAGTCTTGATGAATTGGTTTATATAAGTAATTATTCTTCTGATCAAATTGGAATACAAGGAATTCCAAACCTGACCAAAATGTCTCTATGTTATCAAAATTTGGACAGTAATGGTAGTATTGGTTATTCAATTCCATTTTTGGCTAAACTATATTCAAAACAATATTTAAATTTAGAAAACGAATCTGAAATTTTAGCTAATTATGAAAACTTCATTCAAGAAAAAAGTAAGTTCAATTCAAAAGATGCATCAATTTTAAATTTAATTCAAAGATCAAAAGCTAAAAGTTTAGTTCAAAAAGTAGCTGCAACTGAAGCACTAAAAACCTTGACACTAGCTAATTATGACTATGATAATGCTATTCTAAATATTAATGATCTAATTGAACAAAATAAAAATTTCGCTTTTTTATATCTAATTAAGGGTAAAATAGAGGAAAATGGAATATTTAATGATTCGTATGAGATGGCCAAGAAAGAATTTAAAATGGCTATCAATATAGATGAAGACTTTTTAGAGGCTTATATTGAATTAGGATATCTAGAATTTAAGAGCAGATTTGGTAATGCAAAAAATGCAAAACAAATAGTTGAAAATAGTATTAAGTTTTTCTTAAAAGCATACGAACTTGACAATACAGATCAAAGGACTTGTCTTGGACTTGCACAAGCTTACACTTATCAGGCAACAAAAACAAGTATGTCGCTATATAAGTCTGAGAGACTAAAACTAGCAAGAAAAGCAAATGAATTCTTTGATAAAAGCTATCATAGTGGAGATAATCTAACTACATCTCAAAATCATGCGAATGCAATAGCTGCTTTTAACCATGCAATAAATTATAGAAATAATATTAGAGATGTTACAAAAGCTATAGATATATGTAATTTAGGACTAAGCTATGAAAAGGAAAATACTAAGCTTCGAAGTTTGAAACAAGAATTAGAAGATAAAATCAAAGGGGAAGCATATATTGATAATCAAAAGGAATATATTAATGATAAACTTCAAAATAAAGGATGGCACATCAAGTCAAATTAAATAAACCTCCTTTTCATTACAACCGCATTAAAGAAATAAAAGACTGCCAAACAGGCAGTCTTCTTCTCTTTTGAGGTGTCTTAAATTTTTAAATACAGACTAAACTATCCTCAGATAAATGTTTCTTGTTTCATAATAATTTTGATTTTATTGGTTAGTAAATAATCTATTTCTCTAGATATCTATTGCAAAAGTATCCAACAATAGCGACAGAACTCGTCGTATTAAAATCAATATTTAGCAATTTCAAAATTTAATTTATTAACATCTATCCCTGCTCTCCGAAGTCTCCCGACTTCGGGGCAAGTTCAAAGAAAAAGAACCTTCACCAACCTAAAATCAGGATTATTTCCATAGTACAAATCAAAACAAAAAAAATCCCAGCTTTCGTTGGGATTTTTTAAGTAAGCGAAAGCTAATAAGCAAATCCAAGTCTATTTTTAACATGCTTACTTTCTTCCTCTCTTAATTTCTGATTGGTCATGATTTCATGTTCTTTATTTTTTTGGATAACCTTAAACCAATGTATTGCGGGAATCAGCCCGTTGGAATGTAATTCAAGCCTGATAATGAACTCGTCTGTCGGCTTTCGATGATTATTAATATATTGGCTAAGTACAGCTGGCTTCACATCAACCTCAAAAGCAAAATCCTTATCTTTTTTCTCTTGTCTGCTTACGTACTCATTTAAAAAAAATCCAAAACTAAAAGCTTCCAGATATTGACTGCTATCTATATAGTCTTCCAATTGAAACTTTAGCTGTAACAATCTTGAATACATTTTTTGACGATGAGTACGATTTTCAAATTGTTTCCGGCGAGCTACCCAGAAGTCCTCCTCCTCTTTTTTCTCTTTCGCATTCAAAATTTGATCGGTAGGAAAGACAAAAGCATCCGCAAGTTCTTCACCTGTCAATTTTGAAAAATCTGTTTCCTTATTTCCCTTCCTGTTTGTCTTCATAATATTCCTGAATTAATTGTAATGAATTTTCACCTTCAGTGATCAAATATATTTTGGTTGACTGTAATCCATATTGCTGCATATAATGTTTTTCAAGCTTTGTTTTTGGCTTTAAGCATACATACCCTTCAAATCCTTTTTTAAATGCTTCTCTGCATGCAAATGCAATTTTGCGAAGAGAAATAACTATTATGTTTTTCTAATTCTATCCCTCGTAAGATAGATATAATTAAACATACAAAACGTCGCCACTGCCCCAAACGTATGCCATAAAAAGTGTGTCCCGAAGCTGAACCATTCCCATTTATCAGCGATACGGAAGGTCAGTGCAAAAACAAACGCTAACACCGCAAACCCTACCCATTTGCCGGCTTTCCATTGGGTATACATCAGATACCTGAGTACTGAAAAAACTACAAATGAGGCCATGATGGCATAATTGACGTTGATAAAAAGAGAAGGATTATCGATCAGAATCCAGTTTCTTAAAGCAAACATCAGAGCGACATATCCCAGAACCATTACAGCAGCATAGTACCATCTGGTGCTCTGCGCTACAAAATAAAACCCGGCAGACAGACATAATAGCATAATCGGAAGCCAGTCCATCATAATAAAGACGGTCCATTGTCTGAATGAGTGGTACACCGTTCCCCCAATGGCACCGATATATAATAAAACCAGGCAGTAGGTTAAAAAAGGATATTCTTTGAAGTTATCTTTCAGCTTAATGGTCCAGAAAATGGCTATGCCTAAAAACAATAAGGCTGTTAATGCATTGAAAGGCTCAGGGAACAACTGAGTCATATCTGTTTCTTTATATAACAGGCCTCCATCCGGAGGTATCGGGTTTATCGGCATTGTATTTTTTATATTATATGGATAGGCCTGTTTTGGAATGTAAAATACAAACACAAGCCATTTTTCTAAACATGAGTAAATCATACACTTACTTCTTCTAAATATAGAAAAAATTATGGCATCATCTCTCTGCGTGTCCAAATTATATTTTATTGCAGCTGTCCTTATACTCCATCAAAAGAAGCCAAAGCTGAAACTGTTATCAATTCTTTTTGCTGATAAAATAGCTGCTGGCAAACGCTTTTCAGGGAAATATTTATTCGTAGCGCAAACCAGATAAACCTCTGTGGTGCTTTTGATTATGGAGTTCTTTGCAGTTCTTCAGGTATTTTTAATTAAGATTTGTTTTCAAAATTTTAAGTTTTTTTTAAATACCACATCTTTGCAGATATCCCGTTTGAGGCACAGCACTTGCAAAGTTCATAGTACCAATTTAAAATATAAAATATGAACAACGAGAAAACAGTTTCAGTATTGAATGATTTACTGAACATTACCAACGACAGAATTCAGGGATTTTCAAAAGTGGAAGACAAAGTATGGGATGAGTATCCACAGCTGAGAGCAGATTATGATACCATGGTAGCCCAGTCTCACAAGATGAAAAACGAATTGAGCAATCTGATTACGGAAAGAGGCGGCACACCGGATCAATCGGGATCTACTGCAGGCGCTATCCACAGAGCATGGATTGATGTTAAAAATTCTTTTGCTGCAGATACAGCCGGCTCTACGTTAGGAAATGTTGTATATGGTGAAAGTGCTGCTATAGACGCGTATCAGGATGCACTAGACAGCGGTGATCTTTGCCCGGAAAGTTCCAGAGTGGTACTGGATCAGCTTCATCAGCTTAAGGCTTCTCATGATAAATTTGAAGTTCTTGAAGATCTAAAGAAGTAGATATCCTCTTTCTCATGAGGTAAGTTTTTATTTAATCATCACACAACAATCGAACGTTGTAATCGGAGGTCACAAATCTTCCGATACTTAACACAAAAAACAGTACTATGTCAAAGAAAATCGCAATACTGGCCACACATGGCTTTGAAGAGAGTGAATTAAGTTCACCTAAAGAATATCTGGAAGAACAGGGATGGACCGCCCATATCGTAAGTCCTGAACCGGGAAGCATTAAAGCCTGGGCAGAAAAAGACTGGGGAAAGGAATATCCTGTAGATCAAACGCTGGACAATGCAGCCGCTTCAGACTATGATGCGCTGGTATTACCGGGAGGAGTTATTAATCCCGATCAGCTGAGAACCAATGAAAAAGCACTCACCTTTGTAAAAGATTTTTTTGCCCAGCATAAACCTGTAGCAGCCATTTGCCACGGACCGCAGGTACTGATCAACGCGGGTGTGGTAGAAGGCAGAAATCTGACTTCCGTCAACTCCATCAGCCAGGATTTAAAAAATGCAGGCGCACGCTGGGAAGACAGCGAGGTGGTAGTAGACGAGGGACTTGTTACGAGCAGAACACCAAAAGATCTTCCTGCCTTTAATGCCAAAATGGTAGAAGAGATCAGGGAAGGAAAACATAAGGAACAAACGCTCTGAAACTAAAAAGTCTGGTTCTGCCAGACTTTTTTCTTCTCTCCAAATTTGATAAGAGCTATGTAAATACTTAAAAAGTACCACATTTCTCTCCTATGGCAAAAAATTTGTACCTATTTAAATCCAAATCACAATCGTATGAACAATATAGTAAAAATTACATTGGCTCTTGCAGCAGGAAGTTCTTTGCTTTATCTGGGCCTGCGAAAAAAAAGCAAGAAAAGCAAAGTATATCTTGCCCCTGATGGAAATACTTATAAAGAAAACCAGATTTACCGTACTTACGATAATAAGCTTTATAAGAACGGCAAGGAGTTTCATTATTCCATGCCACAGTTAGAGGATGATCAGTCTTTCAATAAAAATTACAGTACGGTTACTGATACTGTTTATTCCAACTATAAAACCGATCATAAAAGCACCCAATATCACCACAAAGGTATAAGGCATCAATAAAACGAGGCCGCAGCTATACACTACACCACAACACTAACCACAAAAAAAATAATAGTATGAGAAATTTATTATGGCTTGTTGCAGTCATCTGCATCGCAGTCTGGCTACTCGGAATGCTTGGAATCATTCCCGGTATGGACACAGGAAGTTTAATCCACACCCTTCTGGTGGTTGCCATTATTGTCGTTCTGATCAATATTTTTACCGGCAGAAAGCCTCTTAATTAAAAACAAAAAAATCAGAGTAGGAAAAACCATCTACTCTGATTAATTTTAATAAGCTATATAAGATAAGGTTAGAATTCTTTTTGTTAAAAACTGTCCGTCATCATTGGGAATCCATATATTTTTTCAGGTCTGAAATAGTTTTGATTTTAAGTTCATCAGCCTGTTTCCTCCGCATCATCAAAGCATATGCATTATTAAAACCAAGTGGCTGCAGCCATTCAATTCCGTACTGTTTACGGAATTCCCGGTTAACATACTCCAATGTTTTTTCCGGGCTCTTAGACACTTCTTCTATCGTTTTTGCCGAAGGTTTCAGCAAAACCAGCAGTCCGGTTCCTGTGTATTCAGGATACACATCAATGGCATCATTCATCAGAGCATCAAAGCAGATTTTCGTTCCGCCGAGACCTGTTTTTGTTTCTACTTTATAATCTGTGTAGCCTTCAATGAGCATTTTGTACATTTCGGCCAGAATATATTGCTCACCAAAAATTTTGGATCCGATTTTTATGGTTTGGGAATTTCCTTTGCGTGGATCTTTATATAAATTTGTTTTCATTAAAAAATCTTTAGCAATTTTTTCGGGAGTCTGTTTAAGATAATCGGCTTTGTAATTCAGTTCAGTCATGATAGAATCATTGAATTTACCTGCCAAAAGGTTCAGTGTTTTTTCCAGTCCGGGAAATTTTTCCAATGTTTTTGTTTTGATCACCGGAGCCGCAAAATAAGGAGGAAAAATCTTCCTGTCATCTTCCAGAACATACAAATCAAAAGCTTTGATCCTTCCGTCTGTTGAATATCCGCTGATGAGGTCCAGTTCTTTTTCGTAGGCTGCTTTGTACATAATGGCATCGCTTACAACCAGTGGATGTGCATCAAGCCCATATACCGAACGTAGTCCCAGATTTCCGTCCTGCCGGCCCATAAATTCAGGGGTAAAACCTGCCTTAAGCTTATGGTTTGAAACAGAAACTAAAAGATAAATAATCCCGATAACAGCCAGAACAGCCGGAATAATATATTTTAATTTCTTTACAGACTGATAGCTTAATTTCTGTAAAACGGCAATGGTCTGATCTAAGAGAACAGCCAGTAAAGCGGCGGGAATTGCGCCGGCCAGAATCATATGGGTATTATTAAGGGAAATTCCACCAAAAATAAATTCACCCAAACCGCCTGCCGCCACAAATGAAGCTAAAGTTGCCACCCCCACATTGATCACTGCTGCCGTCCTGATTCCTGCAATAATAACAGGCATCGCCAAAGGAAGCTGAACTTTGAAAAGCAGCTGTTTTCCATTCATTCCCATTGCTTTTGCAGCTTCTGTTACCGCCGGATCTACTTCCGTTATTCCGGTGTAAGTATTCCTGATGATCGGTAAAAGAGCATAGATCAGCAATGCAACAATGGCCGGAGCTGCTCCAATCCCGAAAACAGGAATCATAAAACCAAGCAGCGCAATACTGGGAATGGTCTGTAAAATTCCTGCCATTCCTAAAACAGAACCTGATAATTTTCTTTTTCGGGCAATGAGAATTCCTAAAGGCACACCAATCATGATGGCCAGAAAAAGAGATAAAAAAGTGAGTCCCAGATGCTGTACAACCTGAGTAAGCAGTTTTTCATGCTGCTCCGTGATAAACTGCCAAAAACTTTGCTCGCTCATACAGTCTGGAATTTTCGGTATTCACTAAATGCTTTAACCAGATTTTCGTAATCTTCGGAAAGCAAAGTATCTGTACTCAGATGTTGCAAAGCGTCCCAAACACTCGTATGGTCTGAAAACTGAAGCTCTTCATAAAAGCGGCTGCCTTCAATCATAGAGTTCAGATCTTTCAGTCTGCCTACTTTGTATTCCAGTAAAAGCCGGTTTTTAGCAAAGAAATTCTTAACAAAATCATTTTTGGGCTGATACAACATTTCTCCCGGAGTTCCTGACTGAATAATTTTCCCCTGATCCATCAGGCAGATTTTATGACCTAAATCGAAGGCTTCCTGAACATCGTGGGTCACCAGAATAATGGTTTTATTTTTAAGTTCTTCGAGTGATTTGAATTCTGAATGAATATCACTTTTGGTGATATTGTCCAGCGCTCCGAACGGCTCGTCCATCAGCAAGACAGGGGCATCGGCAATCAAAGCCCTGGCAATTCCCACTCTTTGCTGCTGTCCGCCGCTTAATTCGTTGGGAAACCGTGTAAGTACGTCTTCAGAGAGATGGAGTTTGTGCAATAATTCAAGGATTTTTCCGGCTGTCTTTTTTTTATCCCATTTCAGCAAATCGGGAATAACTGCTATATTCTGTTGTATGGTGTAATGGGGGAACAACCCGGAATGCTGCATGACAAATCCAATTCCCATGCGCAGCTCTTCCGCTTTTTGTAACTGAATATTCTTGCCATCAATCAAAATAGTTCCGGAATCTACTTCGATGAGGCGGTTTATCATTTTCAGCATGGTAGTTTTTCCGCAGCCGCTTGTTCCCAGAAGCACCAGAATTTCCTTATCATTGGCCTGAAAGGAAATATCATCAACTGCTTTTTTTCCATTAAAACTTTTTGAAACCGATTGAACTGTAATCATAGGCAAAATTATTGTGCAAGTCTGATTCCGGTGAACTGCCACTGTAAATGAGTCGGGAAAAAGTTCCGGTAGGTATTTCTGCTGTGTCCCGGCGGAGTGGCTACCGAAGCACCACGAAGCACCATCTGGTTCACCATGAATTTTCCATTATATTCTCCCACTGCTCCAGCTTCTTTTTTATATCCAGGATACGGAAGATAAGCGGAATTAGTCCACTCCCAGCGGTTTCCCCAGTTGAAACAGGCTGATGCAGCTTCCCATTCAGCTTCGGTTGGCAGGCGTTTTCCTTTCCATGAAGCAAAGGCAGAGGCTTCGAAAAAACTGATATGGCAGACCGCTTCCTCTAAGTCGATTTCCTGTAAGCCGTTTAAAGTATAGTTCATCCACTTCCCATCAATGAAATGCCAGTATAAAGGGGATTTTACATTATTTTGCTTTACCCAGTCCCAACCCTCGGCGTGCCAGTGTCTGAAATCTTCATAGCCTCCGGCTTCCATAAATTCTACATATTCTTTATTGGTCACCAATTGACTGCTAATTTTAAAATCATTCAGATATACCCTATGCCTTCCCAGCTCATTATCAAAACAGAATCCTTCACCTTTAAAACCGATTTCATAAATTCCTTCTGAAAAACTGATCATTTCTGAGTTTCCGGCAGATTCTTTTTTTGAAATATTTTCTTTTTTATAAGCAGGAAATAAAGGATTGTGCCCTAAAATGTATTTGATATCTGTAAGTAACAATTCCTGATGCTGCTGTTCGTGGTTTAACCCTAATTCCAGCAGAGATTCCAATGGCTGTGTAAGATATCCGCTTTGAAGAAATTCATCCATCTTTTGATCCACGTATTCCCGGTATTTAAAGACATCAGAAACAGATGGACGGCTCAGGTTTCCCCTGTCGGTGCGGATAACGCGGGCTCCGATGGTTTCGTAATAACTGTTGAACACAAAATTATACTGAGGATCAAAAACTTCATATCCTGGAAAATTGGACTGTAAAATAAAGGTTTCAAAAAACCAGGTGGTATGGCCCAGATGCCATTTCGGAGGGCTCACATCTACGACGGGCTGAACTACATAGTCTTCAATTTCCAGAGGGCCGCAAATCTCAACGGAACGATTTCTAACTTCAAAGTACTTTTTTGTCCAGTTTTTATGAGTATTCGCTTTTACAGACAATACATCTTTTTTCATAAAAAATCATTTTTAAATTATACCATCCAGATAGAATCTACAAACCAGTTTTTAGAATCTTTAATCTCAGCAAGAATATGAAAACCCGAGTCTCCGGCAAGTTTTCTGATATCCTGTTCAGAAAATTTCCGGGAGATCTCCATATCAATCAATTCATCTTTTTTGAAGGTAAACAAACAGTTTCCTATATGAACTTCCTGATCACAAAGACTTACCAGGAAACTTCTGCAATCTCCTGAAACCGGGTCATAATTTTGATAATGCTGGAAATTTTCCACCTTGAAATCTCCTTGCAGTTCGCGGTTGATTCTTGTAAGAAGATTTAGATTGAATGAAGCGGTAATTCCCGCAGGATCATTGTAAGCAGAAAGAATGGTGTGCGGATTTTTCTTGAGGTCAAACCCTACAAGAAACAAATCCCCGGAATTCAGTTTTCTTTTCACTTCACTGCAGAAATGGGCGGCTTCTTCGCTTTCCATATTCCCTATATTTCCACCTAAGAAAAGAACTACCTTTTTTCTTTTCGAAATTCCGGTGGCTTTATCAAGCATATCAAAATACTCTCCTTCCAACGGTAAAACTTCCAGTTTTGGCAGGCTTTTTTTCAGGTTTTCCTGCAAAACAGAAAGAATATTTCCTGAAATATCAATAGGCATATAGGTAAAATTTGTTCCTTTCTCTACTAAATTTCTGAGAAGGTATGATGATTTCATCGCATCGCCAGCTCCCAGTTCTATAAGATCAAAAGATTCATTGATATTGGAAATTGCTTTTACAAGTTCCTCTGTTTTATTTTGAAATATATCCAGTTCACAATTGGTAATATAATATTCCGGCATCGCCATAATCTGCTGGAAGAGATGATCGCCTGTTTTGTCGTAAAAATATTTTGAAGATAATTTTTTCGGATGAGCGGACAATCCTTTTAAAATGTCCGAACCGAAATTATCGGCACCGTCATTTTTAAAATGACAATTCTGTTTTAACTGTACATTCATAGTTTATATTCTGTTTGGTCGTTCATTGAGTACAACTATCTTGCCGACACCGGAATTACTTTCCGCATATCTGTAAGCTTCTCCAATTCATCTAATTAAAGATAGGCTTTATTTGTGGTTTTAAGGTACCACATCTCACTTTATTGATAAAATACGGAGCAGATGCCGGATAACTTTTCTTGGATCAGCCCGTTTTATCAGCATTATTTTTTTTAAAACGGCCAACAGTTTTCCCATTAAAGCCTTTGCATCAAAGTCTGAAAAAACACGGTATAAATCGGATAATTATAAGTTTTTAACCTTTCCGGAAGTCTTTAAATGATTACATTAGCAAAGAATTAAAATGTGCTGAGATTTCTATGAAAAATATATTCTGTGTAATGCTTCTTTCAATGGTACAGCCTATACTGGCACAAACCAGACTGGAAAAAGCAATTACCAATCTTGAAGATCATTACGAGCAGGAGAAAGTATATGTACTTACCGACAAATCACAATATGCAGCAGGTGATAAAATCTGGTTTAAAAGTTTTGTATTTAACGGTTACAACCGGTCGCCACTCTCTACTACCCTATTTGTAGAACTTTACAATGCTGATAAAAAATTAATCGACTGGAAAACTGTACTTCTTACTAACGGGGAAGGCAGCGGGGATTTTCAACTGAAAGAAGATCTTCCGGAACAGGTTTACTTTGTGAGAGCCTACACTCCTTATATGACCAATTTCAATGAAGATTTTCAGATTGTCAAAACCATTCCGGTTTACAATCCGAACTCTGCAGAATCATTGGTTATTGCAAAAAATTCCGACTGGTCTGCCAAAGTATTTCCGGAAGGCGGAACTTTCATTAATGGTACCTCTACCAAATTTGCTGTAAGGTTATCCGGCAATTCATCCCTTCCGGAGAGCTGGTCCGGAAAAATAATTGATATTCAAGCTCCCAATACTCCTGTTACTACCTTCAAATCTTTTGATAAAAATGTGGCTTCCTTTACAATAACTCCGGCATCAGGAAAAAAATACCAGGCCATTATTCAGGATAATAAAGGAAAAAGCCAGACCATTGATCTGCCGCAAGCTGCAGACAGCGGTATGAGTATAGAGGTTGTAAGTGCCAAAGAAGGGATAAAATACAACATAAAGGGTATTCATCTGAAACAACAGCTTCAGGGTTATAAAGTTGTAGGACTCATCAATAACCATCTTGCTTACAGAGCCAATATCAACCATCTGACCAGTGATGTATCAAGTCTCATTCCTACAAAAGTAAGTAATGGTGCGAATGGTATTTTACAGTTGGTTATTTTTGATGAACAGGACAATATCGTGGCAAAAAGGCTTTGCTTTATAAAACCTGCTGATCTAAAAATTGAGAAAGCAGAAATAATAGGACAAAGCTTAAAACCAACGCCAAGAGCATTCAATAGTATTGATCTTTCCCCCGAGTCTTATTTTAAACATTACACGGTTTTGGTGAGTGAAGACGACGGCAGCCAGACTCCTGAAGAGGAAAATATTCTGAGCAGACTTTGGCTGACGGGAGATTTTACAACAAGAATAGACAGCCCGGCGCAATATTTTTCTAAAAATGCCAACACTGAAGCGCTGGACGCCCTGCTTATTTCAGAAAACTGGAAAAGATTCGACTGGAATTCTGTACTCAGCGGCGCGGCACCCACCATTAAAACACAGTCTCAGCAATATCTGTCTTACAGGGTGAAACCTATTAAAAACAATGCCCTGATGATCAATGCGGCGGTCAATTTACTATCAAAATCGGGTGAAAATCAGCCAGTATTCGGTCAGTTCAAAACAGATCAGAATGGGTATATCTATTTAAACAACCTCAATAATGATGAACCGCTTGAGATCTCGGCCTTTGTGAATTCAGAAAATAAAGAATCGGGAAATGATGATTTGTTTGTTACCATAGAACCGTTAGTGACTCCTTCCCCATTTACAGGTAATTTCCCGGCAACCCCATACACATTGGTAAAAACCGACAAAAATAAAAGCCTGCCTCCAACCATTTCCAGAGCGATCAACACTCAGAAAAATACTAAAAAGAAAGAGAGTAATGATATACAAATCCAGGCAGTAGCTTTGGTAGGAAAAAAGAAAGATCCGAAAGCAGAGCTGGATAAACAACTGTCCAGCGGCATGTTCAGTTCTGTCAATTCTACAGTATTTGATTTCGTTAATGAAGACCAGCATATTTCAGGATCAAGCAATATTTTAGACTGGCTGCAGGGAAGAGCTGCCGGCCTGACATTTCAGAAAAATAACTCAGGAGCAAGCGTTCCTTATATCCGCGGGCAGCAGGCTAAGCTCTATTTGGATGAAATACAGACCGATCCTACCATGATTACCAGTCTTCCGGTTAATAATATTGCGATGGTAAAGATCATTAAAGGATCCGGATTAATAGGCGATGCCGTAGCCATCTATACCATGAAGGGGAATATGAAATCTAAAAGTAATGAAAAAGAATTGAAGAAGAACAATGTATCAATCATCAAAGGATATGATAAACCTTCAGAGTTCCCTATTGAAATGATCGATGACGATGCTCCGGAAAAAATTGAAAATGATACCCGCGAAACCCTCTACTGGAATCCTGATTTGTTTGACAGCGACTACGTTCCTCCAAGAATTAAATTCTTTAATAACGACAGCGCCAAGCAATATAAAGTTCTGATCATAAGCTTTGATGAAGATGATAATATCCTGTATGATCAGCAAATCTTAAAATAATCTTCAAGATGATTCTGAAGATCATTATAGGGGACAAGTCTGTATTTTAGGCTTGTCCCTTTTTAATTAATGACCATTGCTTTATCCGCTTTCTTTGCGTGGGACAAGAGCTTTGAAAAAGAAAATTCCGGTTAGTAATTTTCCACGGAGAATCGTTAAACTCTCTTTGATTGCGAAAGATTCATTTTACATTTATTTCAGGACGGTATCATAAATTGTATTCAGAAGATCCTGTCTCATCTTTGAGTTTCTATGATCAAGAAGGATAATAATTCCCCACTTTTTAGCCCTGTTGTAACATATGACAGAAGACTGCCCCATAGAATCTCCGGATTTTAAATAGAGCGTATTTTGATCATCCGTTGAGATATGTAAACCTAATCCTATTTCTCTTTTGTCATCTTTGTAAAAGATTTTTTCCCCTATTACAGCAGCCTGTCCTACTTTTGTTTTATCATTTAATACTACCTTTAAAAATCTGATCATATCGGCTGAATTAGATTTTACCAATCCGGAGGGAGCAATAACATTCCAATTAAAAAATTCCTGAATTCCGCCATCCTGATTGTGGCCTGTCGTTTTGTTTTTCACGTTAAAATTCTTCATTAATGTGGTAGTCATTTTCAATGGATTTGTCAGCTTTTCTCTGATAATGGTATCATAACTCTTTCCATACACTTTTTCCAGAATCTGCCCCAGTAAAGTGTATCCAATAGTAGAATACCTGTACTTGCCATAATCTTTCAGCTCATTGCAGGTATTGATTAAAGCTGTCAAGTTATTTTGGGTGACATTGCTTATAGGCTGCTGTGGATTCAATTCTATTAATTTTGCAAAGTCGATATCCGGTAAACCGGATTGATGCGAGGCGAGATCAGCAATTCTGATTTTATTTTTAAGACTTTCATGCAAAATATACTCTTTGGGAAGATAATCATCTATATAATCATTCAGTTTTATTTTGTGTTCTATCACTGCCTGGGCAATTAAATTTGCAGTTAAAATTTTAGTAATGGAGGCAATTTCGAACAGAGAATTTTCATCAATTCTGCTTTTACTTTCCTTATTTACATTACCATATGCAGTATAATATTCTTCATTATTACTGATAAAGCCAACGCTGATTCCTACCTCCGGATTTTTTTTATAATTATCCTGAATGATAGAATCGATTTTTGCGGAAAATTTTTGTCCGAAAGAAAAGCTGCTTAAGAATAACAGTACTGCTAAAAATTGAAATGATGTTTTCATTGTATCGTTTTTAATATTAAAAATTTATTTCGATACAAAGATGTGATAGCACCTGAAAATAAACGACCGAATAAAAATAATCGTCCACATTTGCTTAGAAAAAAAAGTACGAATCATTCTGAAAAAGCGTACAGGTAATTACAAAAAACTGTATTACAGACTTTTACGATAAAGCGTAGGTGTAGTTCCCGTATGTTTTTTGAAGGCCGTATTAAAAGAAGATTTTGAATTGAATCCCACTTCATAGAGAATTTCTAATATGGTCACCTTACTTTTGGTTTCATCTTTTAACATATTCATTGCATTTTCTATACGATAGGTATTTACAAAATCATAGAAATGCTGCCCCAATTGATGATTGATTAAAAGAGACAGTTCTCTGACAGGAATTCCAATTTCATCCGAAACCTCCTGAATGGTAAGTGAGGAATTAAGAAACGGCTTTTTCTCCACCATATAATTTTTTAATTTCAAAAGATCCTCATTATATGCCCTGTCACTGGTTACCGGGTCTTCACTGTTTTTCTCTTCCGAAACCATCTCGGAAACCAGTTTCAATTTTGAATCAACATTTCTGAAAAGCTCAGGATGATTCAGTGCTTTGAAAAGATACCAGCAAATAATAAAAAGGGATAATAATAGAAGTCCAGCCTTTATCTCTTCCGAAATGTAGACATAATCTGAAAATTTAAGGATATTTTTTAAAAGAGCAATGGCATAAACCATACACAATACAACCGTAAGCTGGAACAACCAGTGGTAAGAACTGATGTTTTTCCCGGCATAATTTTCAAGATAAAGTGTCTTTGATTTTCTTAATACTCTGAAAACCGCAACAAAATAAATAACCATCTGGACATGTAACAGAATATGATTAAACTTCAATTCTATCATGTTCTGACGGTTTTCAATAAAGTGAATTTTCGATGTCGTATCTACTCCATAAAAATGAGGCAGCAAAGCCAGATTGGCAATTAAAAAAGGAAATGCATGCAGCAGATATTGAGGTTTCAGTTTGAAATCCGAGTAACAAACAGACAACACATAGAGATAAAAAACCGGTATTTGCAAAAAGACAAGCATATTTTTGAATATCTCAAGGTTGGATGGTCCATCAGACACCATATTAAACAAAGGATCGCTAATATCTATAGCGTTGATGATGAGAAAAACAGCAAATAAAACATTGCTTACCCTGTTTTTTGTCTTTACAGTAAAGAGGAAAATAGCAAGAAGTACGGAAATGAATATGGAAACTGAAGCCACAATAATTAATAAATTAATCTTATCCATTCCTTACTCTTCTTTTTTGGGGGTTATTATATTTTTAAGTTTTTACAGGTATTCCGTAGGTATTCTGAGAATACCAATCCTACCCATGCAAATATAAAAATTAGATTGACACCGACTGAGTTTTTTATCTATTGTATGTGAGAGGTTGGAGATTGAATGTCGGGAGATTAAAGAATCCTTTCTTGTTGCTCATGGTATTGTAAATTAAATATCCCAAAAAACAATAAAAATATCCTTGTCAAGGTTTAAAACCTTGTCAAGGATGCCAAAACATAAGTTCCTTTGCCCGAAACATCTACCATGCAGGCAAAAACAGTTCTTTGTCTTTTTTTAAACAAAAATTGAGGTTTATTATCATAAAGGTGTGTAAACAACAGACATCGTAGCTTCCATCTGTCTGTATGACCCACCTTTATCACATTGGCTGTATGCATGAAATTGTTCACCTGCATTTAATACAAAAACAGCAGTAATATTGGTGTATCCATTTCCCATATAATTGGATCCATAATGCTGGGTAAGTTTATTTGCTGTAGTTCTTACCCCAACCGTTACTCCTCTGTAGTGGTTTTGTGCTAACGTTCCGTCAGGAACCTGGTCAAAGTGGGCTGTGATACTTATTGTGTATAATCCTGTTTTGACTGCCTGAAAGGTACCGTTATCAACTCTTGTCAGATAGGTATTATCAGAAAGACGGGTATTTTCAAACCACATGATGGCGGAGGAGCCATCTCCCGATTTTACAGAAGGTCCGGTTCTTGTCGCAACCAAAACACTGGCCGGTGTTGTGATGTCTACTTTTTTAGCAACTCCATTAGCATCCAATGCCATCAACATGTCTGTGCTGTTCATTGTGGATGATGGAACACCTCTGAATCTTACATTTCCGTCTACATCCAGTTTTTGTGTAGGAGACATTGCATAATTGGCATCAATACGTCCTATTCCCATATTTCCGTTCTCATTAATTAAGACAGCTGGTCGGTCGCTGGTAGAAAATGTAAGAGATGAAGAATTGGTTGCCCCATTACCCCAGTAATTGGCTTTTATCCCTGCTAATGGGAAGTTAGCTCCTGAAATCTTTCCATTAAAGGATAATTTTCCAAGCTCTGCTCCGGCAGATAAGTTATTAGTTCCTGTTCTTTCCAGATTAATTAATGGAGAGCTATTCGTTGACTGAACTTTCAACTGGTTACTGTCAGTATTGCCGTTTTCTTTTATATGCAGGCCTGCCTCAGGTAATTGCGTCCCTATTCCCACTTTTCCGTTGTCTTTAATAACGAAATCGGAGTTTGAAGATCTGGCAGTTCCGGTAGAAGATGCTCCTAATTTCACCATTGTATTGGCGGGATCATCTATGAAAGCATCGGTTGTAGGATCCCCTGCGGCGATAGTTCCCGAGTTCAGTTTTTGCCAGCGGTTCAGTTTGCTGTCAAAATAAAAATACCCGGTGCTGGTTACTTCTGCTGTCTGCCCGCCGGGAGCTGTATCTGCAGCTGTTACATATACCAATGCTCCCTGTTGTTTTTGAGTATATGTCTTTGCTCTGAGTTGTGCTCCAGTAATTCTAGGCGCGATAATACCGTCGAATACATTTGTAGATGTGGGCTTACCTACTACATCCAGGCTGGCCTGAGGGTCTGGCGTGTTGATACCTACTTGAGAGAACACCTGAAGGCTAATTATTAAGCCTCCAAGTAATAGAAGTTTTTTTTTCATTATTTGATCATTTTGTTGGCGCAAAAGTAATGAGATAAGAGGGTACACCAACAATATCTATATACATCAATGATACACTTTCAACAAATTTTACATACATCAATTATGCATTTATCCAGTATATATGCGATATAAATGGGATATATTTTTCGTCCGTTTTAAAATTGTTCTAACTATTGATCTAAAAAGTGACAGATCTGTTTTTGTTTTCTTGTTGAGTTTTTTCTCACGACCTTGATCTGGTTTTTAGTAGTAAAAAGCCAACATTCTAAAAACAAAGCTGTTTACACTTTATAAAACCAAAAAAGTCATAAAAAGGTTTTATTTAAAACACTTACATTCACTTAGGTTAGTTTAAAATAATACCGCAGAAAAGCCTACATAAGATGAAAACCAAAGATTTTCACAAAACTCAGGTGTACTTATCACAAATAAGGTTGGTTTTGAAAAAGCTAAAGTGTTTAAACTTTTGTGCCTTTTGTGTCGGAATTATACTGCACAGGAAAAACTGTACTTTGTCTTTTTTACCTGAGCTTGCTACTATGAAGAAGCCTTTTGCATAGTAAACAATAGGAATCTTCAAAAAAAACATCATCTTTCAAAAGAAACTCCCAAATATTCCGTTTAATTCTTAAATTTGGCTTATGCGAAAGAATTTTTATTTCATCCTTATATTATGTACTCTTACCAGCTGCTATACCTATCAGGTAAAAAAACCAGCGGTTCCGGCTGCTGACAATAATCAGGCTCCTAAAAAAAATACCGCTGCAGCGAATAATACTTCTGCAGAAATGACAGGTTCAAACCCAGCACCACAAAGTCTGATTGCCCAACCTGCACCTGTGAATATTCAGGAGAAACTGGCCGCCGGTAAAAATGTTAAAATTGAAGTTGACAACAAAAGCTATAAGGTAATTGTTGACCGATGGGAAGGAGACAGTCTGGTAGTACATCCGGTTCGTAACGCTAAAAAAAGTCTGAAGTTCCATAAGAATCAGATCAACAGCGAAAGAATTGCAGAAAAACGCTTTTCACAGCCTATTGCTGATATTCTTACCGTTACGGCTTATGCCGCTATTGGTGTTGGAATCTATCTTCTGGTCAAATAGTTTTTAATTTCCCTATTCTTTAAATTCTCCCTGGCTCCGAACAGCAAAAATTTTGAAAATTGACAGAGTAAGAAGACCTTACTATAAAATCTAACAAAACAGACTGTCTTGTTGAGACAGTCTGTTTTTATTATTTATTTTTGGTTGATTATGGCCAGATCACCCCGGATTGTTTAGGGCTTGTCCATGGTTTTCCTGCAGGACTTGTACCCGGATGGGCGGCAAGACATTCACTTACCCATGTAGCACCTACCGCATGTGATTTTACTTTTTTCACAGAACAATAGGTCGTTCCGAAGTTATCTTTATACAGCTGGTAGTTAGGATACGCACCTTTAGCTACTAACTCTTCATTATTAAGAAGCTCAACATCATCACTCACTTCCGCAGGATAATCCACAATAGCACCAAGAACCCACGCTATGGAATCTCTATTATTACCGGCTACCAGACTTGGCGGAGGGCTGAGTGTGATCTTGATCGTAGATTTTGACTGATCCACAGAGAAGGAAGAAGAATAGGTAGATTCTTTAACACTTGCCAAAGGAATTCCCAAGAAAGAAAGCGTAGCAGAAGAAGACTGTTCAAAGGTTTTCTGAATACTTTTATAATCTTCACCTGTTACGGTGATTTCTACCGTAGGATAATTGGAAATGGCCACCCCGTTCAGTAAACCGAAAGGTCCTTCAGGTCCGAATTTCATTCCCGGATCCGGAGAAAATTTGTATCCCGAGATATGTTTTTCTTCCTCTTTGTCTCTGCTGTTGATCTGTGCTTTACGGATAGGGTCAAACCATGCCCAGTACATATTGCCGGCAATATTAAAATCTTTTGGTCCAAAGTTTACCAGGGTAACTCCTGTAAACATCATTGATATTTTGATGGAGTTTTTGCTTGTCGCAATATTTTCACTGAAATAGTTCGCATTGCCTCCAATTCCTAAAGTAAAGAAATCAAAGATAGGAATAGAAAAACCCGTTTTTCCCTCTACGGAAACACGGAAACGGCTATCAGATTCACGGCTTACTTCCATATCGATCTGAGCGGTCTGAGACGTATTTTTAAGACCATTTAAAATCTGGTCAAGCGGAGTGGTCACCTCAAAAGCCGGTAAGATACTGTCGTCATTCAGCAGCAGTCCGCCATTTTCCTTTTTAGGATTCTGTACATTCTTTAAGGCTTTGGATAAGTATCCATTATTCATTGTCACATTGTTCTGCAAGGATATGGTAGCCCCCAGCGCATCCAGATAACTGGCTAATACCGGGATAATAGGTTTTCCGCTCGCCGGTGTCTTATTCAGTAAAGCATCAAGGTTATCGCTTTTCTGAATCTGGTACAAAGTAGTAGCGGGATTCGCCCATTCTGTAGCGATTTTATCCATAATAATATCAATAGGCTGCATGGTGTCAGTAGCAGGAGGAAGCGTATTATAAGCGGCCACCCAGGCATTGAGCAAGGCCATTTGCTGATCTGTAGCTCTTGTATGGGCGTCATTCAGCACAGCTGTATCTTCTACAGATAGAGAATAGTTGACTTTTGAGAAAGCATCAATAAAGTAATTGGTAAATACCTGATCCAGCTGTACCGGCTCAGTATTGGCTCTGAGATTGGAAGATATCCAGTCGTAAGTTTTTTTATTAAACTTCAGGTTAGACGGATCCTGCCAGTAGTAAGGGAAATTTCCTTTTCCATTGATGGTGATCGCAGACAGTTCTGTACTTAAAACACTGGCAAGAATATCATTGGCTCTGTCTTTCAGTTCTGTAATAATTTGTGATGCTTCTACAAAGGGAGCAACATTTTCTGGATTTTTCATGATAATAATATTGGGTATGGTTCCTACTCTTTTGCTGGCTTTTCGGATACTGCCGTTGTTCAGGGTTTCGAAGCTTCTTTTGAACATACCAAAGTAACGGTGAAAAAAGAACGGATTTTAGGGTATAAATTTCCGATTTTGAAGCCGGGTATTTTTACTGTAGCCTATAGGCATTTGTACGTACGACATAATAGTGACCATCAAGCACGGAAACCACAAGACCTGTTTTTGGCCGTGTTGCTTTTGATAATCTAGGTTCACAAAAAGTTCTGGAAAAATGTGGGTTTATAAAAATCGGTACCGATAAAGGTTTTGCCAATGCCAGGCAAATAGAAATTGAAGAATTTATTTACAGACTCGACCAGATGGTGGCTCATTAACTAAGAAAACATTAAATACCAACCTTTTACACACTCAAAAACAAATCAATCCTTAAAGTGATAAAGAAAAATAACATCCCCTGTATAAGCTGGTTTTATGTGATCTTTGATCAGGAGTCTGGCCTCCACAATTGCTTTCACAGTTCCCCTGAGGTTAACCACAGATTTTACGGTTGCCTGCAGTTTTACTTCACTATTTACAGGGACAGCTTCTCCAAACTTAAGGTTTTCTATTCCGTAATTGATTTCCATTTTTACATTTCTCACATCTGCAATCTGTTTCCAGAGATAGGGAATCAGGGATAATGTTAAATACCCGTGAGCAATGGTTGATTGAAAAGGGCCTTCTTTTTCTGCCTTTTCCTGATCCGTATGAATCCACTGGTGATCCTGTGTTGCATCTGCAAATCTATTGATCTGATCCTGACTTATTGTATGCCAGTCAGAATCACCTAACATCTGCCCTTCAAGGGACTTATACTCATTAAAATTATTAATAATAATCATATCTTTTCTGAACCTTTTGAGGGATTAAATATGTACAGCTCGTCTATTATTACTTTGGTAAGTGTAAATCAAGTCTGTCTATTTATTTTCCAGGCGTCCGGTTTTAGTGTGTCAATATTCAGACCAATTGCGCTCTTATTTTCATATCCCAGAAAAACCTCTCACATATAAGCAAGAGGCAAATGAACATAATGAAAATAAAAAATAATCTACATTACATCAATGTTCTTTCAAACAATATCCAGATCCTGAAGTTTCATGAATTTTGAATGAGAAAAATGTAAATACGAACCCTGATATGGCAAAGAATGTTATTCTAACCTATCTGCAAGCAAGATTTTTATTATGCTAACTTTACGTTAACAGCATTTAAACCTTTATCGCTTTTTTGTACATCAAAAACTACTTTATCGTTTTCGCAAATCATTCTTGTGTTTAATCCTGAAGAATGTACAAATATATCTTTACTTCCGTCTGCCGGAGTAATAAAACCGAAGCCCTTTGCTTCATTGAAAAATTTTACGGTGCCTTCTTGCATTGTAATTGTTATTAAAAATTGTGTATTATGATCTGTAAACGCTACAGATTTTATTTAAGATATTCTGACAGGTATTGTATTTCCCATCATTGGTTGAATATTTTTAAGGTCCGGGCGCTTCACCATCTGGGGTATTGAAGAAGCCGGATCTGCAATAATCTCTACGGGATTATTCAAAATTGTTTTGGCAAAATATTTTAAACTTCCCGGCATTGTTGCAGAAAAAAGCATGTTTTGTCTTTTATGGGAAACCAGATTCAATATTTTTTTTATATCATTAATGAATCCCATTTCAAGCATCCTATCTGCATCATCCAAAACAAATAACTCAATTTTAGAAAGATCGATATGTCTCTGATTTTCTACATCAAGCAGTCCTCCAGGTGTTGCTACAAGAATATCTACCCTTTTTCGGAGTGCTGCAAGCCGGCTTCCAATGGAAACGCCCTCATAAATAGAAAGCTGGGATAATGGCAGATACTTACTGTAAATTTTTAAATTTTCTTCTATCTGTATTGCCAATTCTCTTGTTGGAGTAAGGATTAAAGTCCGTATTTCTTTATGATCCGGAGTTTGTCTTTTCAGCAGCTGCAGAATAGGCATAGCAAAAGCACCTGTTTTCCCGGCACCTTTTTGTGCAGATCCTATAATGTCTCTTCCTGCTAAAATATGAGGAATCACAGTATACTGTATCTCAGTAGGCCTGGAATATCCTGCTTCTGTCACCGCACGGATAATAGGATTGATCAGATTTAAATTTTTAAAATTCATTATAATTCCGGATTCCGGTATTTTACAAACAAACCTGCTGAACAGAATTTGAATTGGAGTATTATAATGATACACAAAAGAGAATTCTTTTCTGCTCATCTTTTTCTTGCTTCAGCTATCATAATATCCTTAAATATATTATGGTTAACCGGCAATAACGTGTCGCTCTTATCTACAATAGAACTTTATAATCTCTTATTCCCGTTATGAAAACAAAGACTATAAATTGGTAGCTGAAAAAGCAAAACTGAAAGAAAAAAGTGATTTAAACTATGACAGAATAGCAAAGGCAGTGACCTGTTTTTTATAAATGTACTGCAAACCTACAATAAAAAAAATGATTATTACTTTATTTAATTAACTGATTATCAAAAATTTATTCGTACCTTCTGCCAATTAACCAAATTGTTTGCTGACGCGGATGATTTTAAACTCCGGAATATGCAAACTTCTTCCCCCATCCCCCAACCTTCTCCCAGAATATTAGAATCCCATTCAGGCCCACATGTAAGAATTGCTTATTTCATTATGATACATCATAAACCAGATGTATTTAAAAACATGTTTGAGAAAATCTATACAAGGGATCAGTTTTATCTTATCCATATTGATAAAAAAGCGAAACAAGAGTTCATTGAAGAAATACAACTTTATATCGTTCATTTTCCCAATGTCTATATTCTGGACAGTATGAATATAGTTTCGGGAGGTTTCAACATCGTTCAGGCAGAATTGAACGCTATGGAATTTCTCCTGAATGCAAGTAAAGAATGGGATTATTTTATCAATCTGAGCGGTGAAGATTATCCACTGAAATCACAAAATATTATCCGTAAATTTCTTACCATCAATAAAGGCAGGAATTATCTTTTTTATTATGATCAGAAGTTTTACAGACCCGACACGCTGAAAAGAATACAAAATCACTTTACGGAATTGGCTTATATGATCTCGTCTTTCATCTACAAACGATCTTTTATGAAAGATGTGATTCCTTATATAGGTGGTAAATGGTTTATGTTTACAAGAGAAACCTGCTTATTTTTAACCAACAACAAAATGGTAATGGATTTTGAAGACTATTATCTTCATACTTTTTTACCGGCAGATTCATTTTTTCAGACTGTTCTTATGAACACATCATTCAATGATATTATCGTCAATGATGATAAAAGAGCAGTACTTGAGACCTCCTTTTTTCAAAATACACAGAATACATTCAATTATATTCAATCATTAAAATCCGGTAATCAGCTTTTCATCAGGAAGGTTAACAAAAAAACGGATGAAAGTATCAGACAATACATTGAAGAAAGTTACCTTACTCCCCTTCCCTATGTGAATGAAATTGAAAGGGAGCTGAAGAGAGATAACCGTCAAAACAACTGATTTTTAACCAGCCGCCCCGAGTATTAACAGATCCTGTTCAGTGCTTTTCCCTTAAATCACTATATTTGATAGAAACATCATAAAAGCTGTTTCTCCGAATTTCAAATATGGAAAAGAAGTTGGCATCAGGACAATTGAAACTTGCAACACTGGATAGCCAGGGATTAACGCAACACGCGCCGTTCGGAACCGGAAAAGATGCGGTTCTTAAGGCTTTGGAACACCTTGGATATATACAGATCGATACTTTATCTATGGTGGAGCGTGCTCATCATCATACCCTCTGGACAAGAATCCCTGATTTTCATGCAGATTATCTGGAGGAACTGGTAGAAGAACGTAAGGTATTTGAGTACTGGTTTCATGCTGCGTCTTTTCTTCCTATGCAGGATTTCCGGTATGTTTTGCCTCAGATGCTCACGATTAAAAGAGGAGAATCCCGTTACTACAATGCTGATCACAGGGTAATGGAATATGTGAAAGACACCATTCGTAACGAAGGCCCTAAAAGAGCGAGAGATTTTGAAAATGAAAACCATAAGACAGGAAGCTGGTGGAACTGGAAACCTGCCAAGCTGGCTCTTGAAAGACTTTTCATGCAGGGAGACCTGATGATAAGCGGACGTGTGGGAATGCAGAAAACATATGATCTCACCGAGAGGGTTTTACCTTCTTCTATTGATACTACAGAACCTACTCCACTTGAGTTTGCAGAATATCTGGTAAAAACTAATCTGAGAGCTTATGGATTTACTACATTAAAGCAGATCACTCACCTTCGGAAGGGAAATGATGTAAAGAAAGATGTCAATAAGGTCTTGCAGACAATGCTTGAAGAAGGATTGATATCTCAGGTGAAAACAGAAGGATTATCTTCTGTCTTTATGCTGAACCATGTTCTTGAAAAGACATTTGATCCCGGAAATTCCAATATCTGGCTTTTGTCTCCGTTTGATAACGCTATTATCCATCGGGACAGAATCAAACAGATCTTTGATTTTGATTTCCGCCTGGAATGCTATACTCCAAAAGAAAAAAGACAATACGGCTATTTCTGTTTACCCATACTGTTTGGGGATCAGTTTATCGGAAGGGTTGACTGTAAAGCGCATAGAAAGGAAAAAAAACTGGAGCTTATTCATCTGCATATTGAAAACAATACTGTAGACATAGGGTTATGGCTAAAACCTTTCGTAGAAACCGTAAAACGTTTTGCTGTTTTCAATGGCTGTGAGTCTTTGGCTCTGACTAAAGTAAGTCCGCCAAAGTTGAGTACATCTGTAAAAAAAGAATTATCCAAAGCAAAGTTTAAAAAGTAACAGATGTATCTGTTAAAAGGATAAATCGCATTATTGAGGTCAATAATGCGATTTTATTTTTACAGGAAGAATCCTATTAATTTAATTTCTGATTTGTTTTCTGAACAAAATCATTCCACTGCTGGTTCAGGTAAGCTGCAGCTTTCGTTTTCTCATTATCATTCATAGAAGAATAATTAATAGAATTGAAAACCAGTTTTTTCAGGGCTTTCACATCCAGCTCCCAATACACCTGTGTTACCCAGAAATCATAGCTGAGACCGGTATATCCATAGACAGAAGGGTCATCACTGCTGATGGAACACTGTACTCCGTTACTTAATAAAACTCTTGCCGGATGATTCCTCAGATCACTTACATATCCTAAGATCTGATTACTGATCGGGCTCACTTCCACCAATTTATCCTGTTTTCTGATCTGATCCATGGTTTTTGGAAAATAGATGAGATTCAGTCCATGACCGATTCTTTTATTATTGAGCGGTGCTACATCCAGAACATTTGTATTCAACATAGAATTGCTTTCTCCGGCATGAAGGAAAAGAGGCAGCTCTACCTTATACTTTGTACTAAGTTCATTCATTTTTGCCCAGCTTTTTTCAAAAAAACTGATATGATGACCTGCTGCTTCATCCGCTACAAGGTCAAAGCCTGAGATCATATCCGGAAATTCTTTCTTCATTTCAAATGCTGTTTCCAGCTGTTTTCCGATGCTTTCATTATCCAGAAATTTAAAACTTGAATAGATCAGTTTCAGGGTAAACTGCGGATCTGATTGGTGTACTTCTTTAAGAATGTCCTGCAGATCTGTGACAGAAGTTTTCAAAGGATATTTTCCATGCTTAAAATCGTAAAGCTCATCAAAGATATATCTGATTTCTACGTGCTGAACTTTGTCTTTTATCAAATCCTGAAATCCTTTCAGATAATATGCTTTAAAGAAAGGACGATACGGAAGCAGTAAACTGATACGTTTAAAACGTTTTTCAAATTCAATCCAATAATCTGTATAAGAGCAAAGGCTATCACGTTTCAGCGTAAGAAGATCCTGCAGTTCTTTTTCAAAACCAGGGTTCGAAGTAAGCTTTTTATCAAGGTTTACAAATCCGGCCGGGACTTTTCCTTTTTCAAAAAAGGCCAGCTGTCCGAAAATGAACTGATTGTTGTCTTTCTGATCGTAAACATAACATTCCTCATATTTCCTTGCAGCTGAAATGATCCATTTCACATCTGTTATTCCACCGCTGTGGGTATGCAGCAAGCCTCCTTTCGGCATTTTCTGGAGAATTTCAAACAGCTTACTGTTTTCTATTAATGGTTTTAATTCATTAAAAGAACTGTTATATAAAGATATTTTCTTTGCTTCCGAATCACTGAGAAACTGTTTACGAATCTGGAATAGTTTTTTATCCAAAGCGATTTCTTCATCGGACAATTTTATATCAGCATCAAATGCCATTAATGCATTTTCTGTCTCTGATAATGCCAGTTTCTGTTGGTATGCAGATTTTTCGGTCACTTTACCTTGCCCCCAAAATAAGGGTGCTCCAAAAAGTGATATATAAATAAGGTATTTTTTCATCATAATAAATATTGGAGGAGTTTTTTGAACTATCGGCTATGCTTTAACCGTTAAAAGTAGCTTTTTACAGCAAAAATTGTGCAAAATAAAGCTAATTCAAAAATAATATTAAATTTTTTAAAATCTCCAGGTAATTATAATGAAATAAAAAGTATGCAACATCAATACTGCAGGCTTATATTGATCAAAGATTATTTATCATCCTTTACGGGAAAGAGGTTCTGAAATGCAGAGGAGAAAGACTGGTGTTATTTTTAAACAGTTTGGTGAAGGATTATGGATGCTCACAACCTAGTTCATCGCAATTTCATTTATTTTTTCAATGAAACAGCCTAATTTTTAACACTTTTTTAATCTTTAGCCGTTGCACCTATTTTTAAGTTTAATTACCTTTGTCTCTGGGATGCGGAAAAGATTTTATCAATATTTGTACAGCTTGTTATTTGCGATGCTTACCGTTTTAGGATGGTATTACGGGCAAATTCAGCAGTATATTTCAACGGATATCTCTTCCGATCTTCATTTTACCACTGATCTTCTTGTTCACGAAAAAAAGAGCTTCAAAGACTCTTTTGCATTTCTTAGAAATAATGAAGCTCATGATACTTACAATGTCAGCCATCCCCTGTACAACAAAATCAGAGCTAATCTTTCTGAAAACGACAATGAAAATGATGACAACGTAGAGACCTCTGGTTCTACCGAGCTTCTTGCTCTTTTCAAAGATGGTTTCTGGCATCTGATTTCAGGTTTCGTTACTACATTTCACAACAGACAAATCGCTGTTTCACTTGCCCAATCAGAACTTTTAAAGACCTTACATGATGATCTGTACCTCCAGTACAGGGTCATCCGACTGTGATTTTATACTATTTTTTTCGAAAACCTTATCCGCTTTCATACTCTGTTATGAGAGCCGATGACACTATTTTTTCAATTATAAATTATTATAAAACAATATATTATCATGGTCAAGAAAAGTCTCATGTATATCAACTTGTGCCTTATTCTCTTGTTTGTAAGCTGTCAATCTGAAAAAAAGGAAAAAACAGAAGCAGCGTCATTCAACGTAACAAGCCCGCTTATCAAAGATACTTTGGTGAACAAAGATTATGTTGCGCAAATCCGTTCTATTAATCATATTGAGCTTCGAGCTCAGGAAAAAGGATACATCCAGTCTATTTATGTAGATGAAGGGCAGTTTGTACAAAAAGGGCAGCTGCTGTTCAAAATCATGCCTAATCTTTATGAATCTGATGTAAACCGTGCCAAAGCGGAATCCAAATACGCGCAAATCGAATATCAGAATACCAAAAACCTTTCTGACAAAAACATTGTTGCCCCTCAGGAAATGGCTATGGCTAAAGCAAGGTATGAAAAAGCACTGGCCGAACTTGCTTCAATGAATACCCATTTAAAATTTACCGAAATCCGTGCTCCTTTCAATGGAATTGTAGGAAAGCTACACGTACGTAAAGGAAGCCTTGTAGATGAAGGCGAGCTTGTAACTGAACTTTCCGACAACAGCAAAATGTGGGTATATTTCAATGTACCGGAAGCTGAATATCTTAATCAGATGGATGCCAAAAAGGATAATAATCCAATGCATGTACGTTTAAGAATGGCCAATGGCAAAGAGTTTACACAAGACGGTATCGTACAAACCATAGAGTCTGATTTTGACAATGAAACCGGAAATATTGCTTACAGGGCTACTTTTCCGAACCCGAAGGGACTGTTGAGATATGGTGAAACCGGAAACATCGTTATCACCTCACCTTATGCCAATGCAATGATGATTCCACAGAAAGCGACTTTCGAGGAACTGGAAAAGAAATATGTTTATGTGATCGGTAAAGATGGTAAAGTACATGCAAGAGAAATAAAAGTGGCTGCCGAATTACCGCATATTTATGTAGTGGCGTCAGGACTTGGAAAGGATGACAGAATCCTTTTGGAAGGTCTTAGAATGGTACAGGAAAATCAAAAGATCAGTTCAAAATACCAAAAGCCTGAAAAAGTAATGTCGAACCTGGATCTGTACGCCGAGTAACCCAAAAGCAGCATTATGTTTAAAAAAGTAATACACCGACCGGTTTTCGCCATTGTGATATCGGTTGTGATCCTGTTTATGGGAGGGATTGCTATGAAGCAGCTTCCTACGGAACAGTTTCCAAAAATTGCCCCTACCACAGTAGCCGTTTCTATTGCCTATCCCGGCGCGAGTGCAGATGTATTGGTAAAATCATCTTTGATTACAATTGAAAATGCCATCAATGGAGTTCAGGGAATGCGTTATATCACCACCGATGCTACCAGTGCCGGGGAAGCTACGGTGAACGTTGTCTTTGATCCCGGAACCGATCCCAATGAAGCGGTAGTTCTGGTAAAAACCAGAGTAGACCAGGTAATGCCTTTATTACCGGAACTGGTACAGAAAGAAGGAGTTGTTGTAAACCCGATTCAGCCCAGTATGCTGATGTACGTGAACCTTTACAGCACGAATAAAAGTATGGATGAAAAATTCCTGTACAACTACTCAATGGTGAATATCATCCCGGAAATTAACCGCATCCACGGAATTGCAAAATCTCAGATCCTGGGAAGTCGAAGATATGCCATGCGTATCTGGCTGAACCCTGACCGTATGCGTGCTTATGACATCTCTGTAGATGAGGTAATGAAAGCTATCGGCGAACAAAGTATCATCGGACGCCCGGGAAGAATCGGACAAAGTTCCGGTATTGCAGCACAGTCACTGGAATATGTACTGACTTATAAAGGACAATACAACAAACCGGAAGAATATGAAAATATTATCGTGCGTTCCAATGCCGAAGGAGAAAATGTAAAGCTAAAAGATATTGCCAAAGTAGAATTGGGAAGTGAATTCTTTGATATTTATTCCAATCTTGACGGGCATCCTTCCGCATCTATCGTTTTAAAACAGAATTACGGAAGTAATGCCAATGACGTGATCAGAGATGTGAAAGCAAAACTGGCAGAAATGAAAGGGAACTTTCCTCCGGGTGTTGATTATAAAATCAGTTATGACGTTTCCCAATTCCTTGATGCTTCTATCGAACAGGTAATGCATACGTTGAGAGATGCGTTTATCCTTGTGGCCATCGTGGTTTTCATTTTCCTTGGTGACTGGCGTTCTACTTTGATTCCTATTATTGCCGTGCCGGTTTCTTTGATCGGAACATTCTTTGTGATCCAATTCTTTGGGTTAACCATCAACCTTGTTACTCTTTTTGCTTTGGTACTGGCCATCGGTATTGTGGTTGATAACGCTATTGTAGTGATAGAAGCCGTTCACGCCAAAATGGAAGACAGTAATATTTCGCCTTATAAAGCGGTAAAAGAAGTGATGGGTGAAATTGCCGGAGCTATTATTGCCATTACAGCCGTGATGGTAGCCGTATTCATTCCTATTTCATTTATGACAGGTCCGGTGGGAACTTTCTACCGTCAGTTTTCGATTACTATGGCGAGTTCTATTGTGATTTCAGCGGTAGTAGCCCTTACGCTGACTCCTGTTTTGGCCGCAATGTTATTGAAAAACCACCATGGAAAGCCTAAAAAAGTCAATATTTTCACCAAAGCTTTAGATTCATTCAATAGCGGTTTTGATAAAGTAACCGGAAAATATGCTTCATTCCTTAGAAAAATCGTAAGCCGAAAGGTGGTAACTTGGGGAATTCTGATCGCATTCTGTGCCGGAATTGTTATGATCAATAAAGTTCTTCCGGGAGGGTTTATCCCGAATGAAGACCAGGGAACAATCTATGCCATCATCCAGACTCCTCCGGGTTCTACCCTTGAGCAGACGAATAAGGTTTCAAGAACGTTACAGAAAATCTGTATGGGAGTAGACGGTGTGGAATCTGTATCATCACTGGCAGGATATGAAATCATGACGGAAGGCCGTGGATCGAATGCAGGAACCTGTCTGATCAACCTTAAAAGCTGGAACGACCGTGATCATTCTGTGAAGGAGATCATGGAAGAGCTGGAAGAAAAATCAAAAGACCTTGGTGCTACCATTGAGTTCTTTGAACCACCAGCTGTACCAGGATTCGGATCTTCGGGAGGTTTCTCTATGAGACTTCTTGACCTGAACAGAACGACTGATTATCAGGAATTTGATAAAGCCAATAAAGATTTCATTGCACAGCTTAAAAAACGTAAGGAACTTTCAGGAGTATTCACCTTCTTTGCAGCCAATTATCCTCAGTATGAACTGGTATTTGATAATAATGCAGCGATGCAGAAAGGAGTTTCTATCGGAAAAGCGATGGACAACCTCAATATTCTGATCGGTAGTACCTATGAACAGGGCTTTATCCGTTTCGGGCAGTTCTTCAAGGTGTATGTGCAGTCGTCTCCGGAATTCAGAAGGCTTCCTACGGATATTATGAACCTGTATGTGAAGAATGACCGTGATGAAATGGTGCCTTATTCAGCATTTATGACGATGAAAAAGACACAGGGACCGAACGAAATCACTCGTTACAACATGTACAATTCCGCAGCAATCCGTGGTCTTCCGGCTGCAGGCTATACAACGGCAGATGCTATTCAGGCCATCAATGAAACCGCGGCCAAAACACTTCCTCACGGATATAAAGTGGCATGGGAAGGGTTGTCTTATGATGAGGCACAACGTGGTAATGAAGCGATCTATGTCTTCCTTGTTGTTTTGGTATTCGTGTATCTGGTTCTGGCGGCTCAATATGAAAGTTTCCTGATTCCGTTTGCGGTACTTTGCTCTTTACCGGTGGGAGTTTTCGGATCTTTCTTATTATTAAAAGCAATGGGACTTGAAAATGACATCTACGCACAGGTTGGATTGATCATGATTATCGGATTACTGGGTAAAAACGCAGTACTTATTGTAGAATTTGCCGTGAAAAGACGTCAGGCAGGAGATTCTATTCTCGAAGCCGCTATAGAAGGTTCCAAAGCCCGTTTCAGACCGATTCTGATGACTTCTTTTGCCTTTATTGCAGGATTGGTTCCGCTTATTTTTGCAAGAGGTGCGGGAGCGATCGGAAACCATACCATTGGGGCATCTTCACTGGGAGGAATGCTGATAGGAACGCTATTCGGAGTGATTGTAATTCCGGGGCTTTACTACATATTTGCCAAGTGGTCTGATGGTAAAAAAATGATCAAAGACGAAGATGAATCTCCATTAAGCGAAGACATGATCCATTATGAATAAAAGAAAAATATATCAATATGCAGGTCTGGCAGTCGTCTTATTAAGCCTTACTGCCTGTAAACCTATAGAAATAGCACAGCGTGCTGAAAATAAAATCGTCCCTGAAAAATACGGTTCAGCAGAAAACGACACTATCAATACGGGAAAAATGAAATGGAATGAGTATTTCAGTGATCCTCATCTTCAGGAGCTGATTAGTCAGGCCCTTCAGAATAATCAGGAACTGAATATTGTCCTTCAGGAAATTGAAATGTCTAAAAATGAAATCAAAGCCAGGAAAGGGGAATATCTTCCTTCTGTAGGTTTAAAAGCCGGAGCTGGCGTGGACAAGGTAAGCCGGTACACCAATATCGGAGCCATGGAGGCCAATACTGAAATAGAACCCGGCAGAGAAATGCCTGAACCTTTATTTGACTTTGGTGTTGGTGCCCAGGCACAATGGGAAACCGATATCTGGGGAAAACTTCATAATGCCACAAGAGCGCAGGTACAAAGGTATCTCGCGAGCATTGAAGGAAAGAACTTCATGACGACTCATCTTATTTCTGAGATTGCAGATTCTTATTATGAGCTGCTGGCACTGGATAATGAGCTGGTTATTTTGAATCAGAATATTAAAATTCAGAATGATGCGCTGGATATTATCAAAGAGTTAAAAAAGAATGCGCGATCCAATGAACTGGCAGTACAGAGATTTGAAGCCCAGGTTCTGAAAACCCAAGGAATGCAGTATGACATCCAGCAGAAGATAGTTGAAACGGAGAACAGGATCAACTATCTGGTGGGAAGATTTCCACAACCCGTGGAAAGAAGTCAGAATTCTTTTGATTCTATTGTTCCGCAAGCGGTGTATGGAGGAATTCCTTCTGAACTTTTGGAAAACCGTCCGGATATCAAGCAGGCTGAATATGAACTGGCCGCTGCCAGGCTTGACATTAAAGTGGCCAAAGCAAGGTTCTACCCTTCTCTTGATCTTTCTGCAGGAGTCGGGTTACAGGCTTTTAATCCACTGTATATCATCAAACCTCAGTCTTTCCTGTTTTCTCTTGCGGGAGAACTTACAGCACCTCTGATCAACAGAAGAGCGATTAAAGCGGCTTATAATAATGCCAATGCGAAACAGATTCAGGCAGTGTATCATTATGAGCAGACTGTTTTGGGAGCTTATATTGAGGTAGCAAACCAATTATCTAAAATTCATAATCTGGAAAGCAGTGTGAATATCAAAACGAAGGAAGTGAATGCTTTAACAAAGTCTATAGATATTTCCAACGACCTGTTCAAATATGCCCGTGCTGATTACATGGAAGTTTTACTGACTCAAAGGGATGCTCTGGAATCCAGGTTTGAGCTGGTAGAGAAGAAAGTGAACCAACTTAAAGCGAGTGTTGCTGTTTACAGAGCGCTTGGCGGTGGTTGGGATCAGGCTCCGTTGGCAGTTCCGGATATTAAGAAAGAATAAATCCATATTTTAATCTTGTTTTCATAAGAAGTCTATCGAAAGATGGACTTCTTTTTTTGTTATCACCGCAGATCTCACAGATTGACACAGAGGTTTGGGATAATTTTATATTATGATTGATAATTGATCATTGATCATTTATCACTTATAATTCAAATCATCCTTAGCCCTGATAGCAGCGGTTACCCCGCAGCAGAAAGTGGATTCAGCCAGGTGCGAGGAGTATGAGCGGATAGCAGGATAAAGCTTCTAATCCTCATTTTCATGGAATACAGCTATAAAATAAATAAAAAGTCTACAAAATAAATAGACTTCTTGTTTTAATTTTAATTCACACTTGAAAATTAACTTTTTTATTATTTTTCAACATTTGCAACACTTCACCCAATGAACTGATAATCAATTTATTATCTTATTAAAATCTAAATTCCAACTATTAACCTACTAATTTGGTAGACTAGTATGATTTATCTCATATTCCCTTTTTGTAGGGGTTCGCCTTTTATTAAATAATTTTGACCCAGTTAAAAAAAATCATAAACTTTATTCTCATGAATAAGAATACCTTTAATTCTTACCTATGCACCATTACGGTGGCAGCTCCTGCACAGCAAAATTGTTGTGGAATGTCTGCCCTTTCACAGCACCAATGTATTTCTCAAGATATGTGCTTTGATATGATGGGCATGATGATGATGTGCTAACTTTTTAAGAGATCCATTCATTACTGTAGGAATTAAAGCCAAAGAGTTCAAGGCTTCTTTCATCCGGGTACCTCTCCTGTAATTTTACTATTCGTTTTATAACCTCCCTGAAAAAAGGAGGCGGAAAGTCACATTTTTTACCGGGAGATCAGCAGTAATACACAATTCAGTTTTAAACCTAGATTAATATAATGAAAAAGAAACAATGCAAGCTTGGTGTATTGGCCTTACTCCTGTTCGCGGAATATGGTTTTGCACAAAGCAAAGACAGTCTTTCCAAAGAAACTTCCATCAAAGAAGTGGTGGTGGTAGCTTTTGGGAAGCAGAAAAAAGAAGAAATCACGGGATCTGTACAGTCGCTGAAGGCTAAAGATCTTTCTAATCTTCAAAACGGAAATATTCTTCAGGGAATTGGAGGAAAAGTAGCGGGAGTACAGGTGATTTCCTCAGGACAGCCGGGCTCTCAGCCGACCATCAGAATGAGAGGAATAGGCTCTATCAACGCGTCCAGTGACCCCTTAATTGTACTGGATGGCATTCCATACAGCGGAAACCTGAACAGTATTGCCGCATCGGATATTGAAAGTATCTCTTTTCTTGAAGATGCTTCTTCGAATGCTTTATACGGTTCCAGAGGGGCTAATGGTGTTATTATTGTGAACACCAAAAGAGGAAAAAGTAAAGGTGTAAGTATTGAGGCCGATGTAAAAACAGGGGTTAACTTCAGGTCTATTGAGGATTATTCTGTCTTTACTTCTCCTCAGGATTATTACACCGCTTATTATAACAGAGCAAGAATTGGCGAAACTGCAAGACTGAAACAGCCGGGAGCTGTTCCTTCAGGCCCTTCTCCTCATGATGTGGGACTTGCTGCTCTTACCAAACTGGGATATAATGTATATAACGTTCCTTTTAATCAACTAATTTCAAAGGACGGTTCTTTCAATCCCGACGCAAAGCTGCTCTACCAGGACAACTGGAAAAAGCTGCTTTTCAGACCGGCTTTGAGAAGGGAAGCAACAGTGGGAATCAATGCCAATGGTGATCAGGTAAAATCGTACACTTCCCTTAATTATCTGGATGATAAAGGATATCTGATTTCGTCAGGTTTTGAAAGGTTCGGGATCAGGTCTAATGTGGACTACTCTATCACCTCTAAACTGAAGCTGACCAGTGCTTTATCTTATACCTACAGTAAGCAGGATTTCGGGGAGACCGGAGGTTTTTCCAACCCTTTCCAGTTTGCCAGAAATATTGCTCCTTTCTATCCTGTTTTCCTGAGAGATAACAATTACCAGAGGCTTTATGATAGTTATGGAAATGCTCTATATGACTACGGAGACGGCCAGGGACCTAACGGTGCCACAAGATCTTATGCTGTGTTTGAAAATCCTGTAGGAAACCTTCAGAAAGATAAGTCACAGACTGTCAGTAACATTACCAACCTGAACCTGGGTTTAAATTATGAAATCATCAAAGGACTTGATTTCACTTATAATTTCGGAGCTTATCTCGAAAATACCAGAAACCTGCAGTTCGGAAATACGGAAGGAGGAACTTCATCTTCTGTGGGAGGAACAATTTCTCAAGGTTCTAATTTTAAATATACCCTGAACCATCAGCAATTGCTTACTTACCAGAAAAAGCTGGGAAATCACAGCTTCAACCTCCTTGCAGGGCATGAACTGAATAAAATAAAAGATGATGGATTCTCAGGATCAAAACAGCAGCTTTTACTACCCGACTCTCAGTCATTTGACAATGCCGTAAAAATTACCGACTTATCCGGAAGCGGTTATGAATATGCCGTAGAAGGGTATTTCACGAGGTTATTGTATAATTATGACGGAAAATATTTCTTTAATGCCAATATCCGTAGAGACGGTTCTTCCGTATTTTCTCCGGAAAGCAGATGGGGAAATTTCTATGGATTAGGACTTGCATGGAATATCGCAAAGGAAGATTTTCTTAAAGACAATCGTATTATCAATGCTTTAAAATTAAAAGCTTCTTATGGGCAGCAGGGAAATGACAACATTCTTTTAAGTGGTTCCAGCAGAGATTATTATGCGTATCAGGATATCTACGGAATCAACAACTTCGGGGACGACAAACCTGTTCTGTCGCTTAAAAAACAAGGAAATAAGGATTTAAAATGGGAAACCTCCAAAAACCTGAATGCCGGTTTTGAAATTTCACTTTTAAAAAACAGAATCAGTCTGAATGCCGATTATTTTGAAAGAAAAGTTTCGGATATGATTTACGCTCTTCCTCTTCCTCCATCCAATGCGGGTTCATATGTGAAATACGGAAATATCGGAGATATGACCAACAGAGGTGTTCAGGCGAATGTCAATGTAGATATTCTTCGCGGTGATGAGTTCCAGTGGAGTTTTTATGCGAATGCCACTCACTATAAAAATAAGATTACCAGATTACCGGTTGAGCAAAGAAATACAGGACTTGTTTCAGGTTTATTTATCCTGACAGAAGGTGGAGACCGTTACACCTATTTCCTAAAAGAATTTGCCGGAGTAAATCCTGAGAACGGTGATGCTTTATGGTATCGCACAACCATCAACCCAACGACCCAAAAGGAAGAAAGAACAGTGACCAATAATTATAAGGAAGCCACCGATTATAACACCGGAAAGTCTGCTATTCCAAAGGTATATGGAGGATTCGGAACAGATTTCAGCTTTAAAAGATTTAATCTTGCAGTGAATTTCGCTTACCAGTTCGGAGGCTATGGCTATGATGATATTTACAGAAGCTTATTCCATTCTGACAGCTATGGTTCCAACTATTCAACAGATCTGGATAAAACCTGGACTCCGGAAAATCCAACGGCTGCCTTACCGAGAGTAGATCTTACCGCTACAAACCAGAACGGAAATTCAACGCTGTATCTGATCAAATCGGATTATATCAGCCTTCAGGACGTAACCCTCTCCTATCAGCTTCCCGATGGTTTTGCACAACAGGCAGGCTTATCAGGTTTGAAAATCTATGTGACAGGAAACAACCTGTACCTATGGTCCAAGAGAAAAGGCTATGATCCGAGAGCTTCGCTGACGGGAGTTTCAGATTCGTACCGGTATTCTCTGTTGTCAAGCGTCTCTTTAGGCTTTAAACTTAACTTTTAAAAGAACAGGAATGAACACAATACAATACTTTATAACAGCTGTAACCCTAAGTTTTTTGGCTACCAGCTGTGCCAATGACCTCAATACGTTACCGGAAGGGGATATTTCCGGGGAGCAGCTCAATAACGATGCAAACAGTCCGGAAAAAATTCTGGGTGGAATCTATCTTGATCTTCGAAGCAATGGTGCAGGCGGTACCACCGTTCACTCAGATTTCGGAATCATGGGAATTAAAGCAGGTGCTGATCTGATGTCTAATGATGTGATCCAGTCTACCAACCAGCATTTAGGAATGTTTTATAATTATGAAGCCACTAATGCCAGTAATATTGCTTCTGAGATTGTATGGACTACTTTTTATGCAAGAATATTCGTAATCAACAAGCTGCTGGATGGTCTGGATAAAAATGCCAATGCAAAAAACAGAGCCATTGCAGGACAGCTGCTCGCTTTAAGAGCTTATTCCTACTTTTATCTGGTGCGTTTTTATGCCAATGATTATAACGGACATCAGTCTGAGCCCGGCCTTCCATTGGTTCTTACCGCAGCTAATCCAAGTCAGGGACTTCCGAGATCAACAGTTGCTGAGGTCTATTCACAAATCAAAAAAGATATAGAAGAATCTGTAACGCTTCTGGATACTTACACCAGACCTTCCAGAGCCCAGATAGACGAAAGAACTGCTAAAGCTATTGCCGCAGAAGTATTTCTGGAAACAGGAGATTATATCAAAGCGGCTAAATATGCTGAGGAAAGCAAGCAGGGAATTGCCCTGATGACCGAGGATGATTATACCAATACCGGATTTTCCAATATCAATAATCCTGAGGTAATATGGGGTTTTCATAATACCATTTCCACAATGAGCATCGGAAATTATTATGCTTCTTTCTTCTCCATGTTTGATAATACGAATGAAGGATATGCCGGAGCCGCACAGATCCGTAAGCTGATTGACAAGCGTCTTTATGAAGCCATTCCGGCAACGGATTACCGTAAAAAAGTATTCAATGGAAACCAGAATGCTGCATATACATTCAACGGAAAAACGAAGAATTATCCGCCTTACGTAAGCTGGAAGTTTAAAGATCCCACGCTTTTTGAAGGAGATTATATTTACATCAGAGCATCTTCACTATATTATATACAAGCGGAAGCTCTTGCCAGACAAGGAAGAGAAGCCGAAGCAAGACAGGTATTATTTGACATTACCTCCAAAAGAGATCAGGCTTACACATTATCTACGAAATCAGGCAGCGAGCTGATTAATGAAATTGTCCTGCAAAAGAGAATAGAACTTTGGGGTGAAGGCTACGCCTGGTTTGATATGAAAAGATTAAACACCCCTTTAGAAAGGGTATACACAGGAACGAATCATACTTTTGGAAGATTCAACCTGACTCCTGATAAATTCAGATTCCAGATTCCTAATAAAGAGATTAATAATAACCCACAAATCAAGCAGAATGAGTAGATAAACCAAAAACAATTTTACATTCAAATATATTCAGTAACGAGGTGCCATTTACTTGTAAGTGGCGCCTTTTTTTATTGACTAAGGTAAGGTGCTGATATATTTTTGACTTTCATTTGCTAAAAATCTTTGATCTTCTTTCACCTTAAAATTATTTATGGAATTAAAAAAACTTTGCGTTTTTCGTTTTCAAACACACACAAATAAGAAAGGTATAATTGGAAAACGCAAAGACGCAAAATTCTATTAAGAAGACTGCTATAAGGCGCAAGGATTTTATCTGTGATAAAATTGCATACTGTTTATTTCCAAGTCTCTTGCTTATTCTTTATTTTATTACAATATCCGACTTGTAATGATCTTTTACCAGCTCTCCATTTTTATACAATCTCTGGTTAATCACCTTCCCTTTTTCATTAAAATAAAGCCACAACGCATTTTTTCTTCCTAAAGAATCCAGACGTCCCATTTCTTTCGGCATTTTATTATTATGAAGAATCTGAATAGGATACAATCCTTTCAGATCTTTCAGGGAATCCATTTTTGCAGGGATCAGTTCTGAATCATTCCCTATTTTGAAAATATATTTTTTTCCTTTATCACTATTCAAAATCAGTTCATCACCTGATATCTTATATTTACCTTCTGAAAAAGGAGCCGTTACCATATGATCATAGCTTACAAATTCTGTTTTTAAAAATTCAAAATTTCCATCTTTTATAAAAAGTGAATAGCTTCCATTTCCCGATTCCAATTCAACATATTTAGGATATTCTTTATCCTTTTTACAGGAAATAATAGTGAAAAAAATGATAGAAAGGCTAATAGTTTTAATTTTCATGGAAACTAAATTATTAAAATATTCTGATTAAAATAACAGTATATCTATATTCGTGTTATTTCAGATTCCTGCCCTACCTTTTTTCAAATTCTCTGAGTTTGTGCTTCATCAGCTTGATTTCTTCGGATTGGGTTTTAAGAATATTTTTCTGCAGGGTAATCAGCTGCGGATCGGTAAGATGAGCCTTTTGAGACATTAAAATAGCTGCTGCATGATGAGGAATCATACTTTTGACAAACTGTCTGTCATCAACATTCATCTGTTCTCTGATTCCGAACCAGGAAAAAATACCTGATATTACGGCAATGATCACTATAGTCCAATTTATTGCTTTGTTGGTATACATCTTTCGCATCACCCACAATTCAATGAGAAGCATCGCTGAAGTCATCAACAAAGCCATATATAGATTATTAATGTTCGAAATAAGATTCTTCAGGCTGTCTATCATAGCATACATAATGATATACATCGCACAAAACATCACTACAGCCATCAATACAAATTGTCCGTACATTGTAGAGGAAGAACGTTTTGAATGCTTTTCAACTTCCATGGAAGAAGATGCTCCATGCTTATGCTCTGTATTTTCCATAAAAAAGAAATTTAGTTGATTATTGACATTTCCGGATAGAGTATCATCAGCATTTTTGAGTATTATTACTCATATAAATTCAAACCAACTTTAAAAATACAGACTTTTATCTTACTGGTTTATGCTTTCACTCATATTAATTGACAAATATTTACTTGTAGAATCTAAGGAAAAAGATATATTTGGAAGCTCAAATCTTTAAAAACAACCATTTACAAAAGATTCAATAAGAATTTTCTTACATCTCAATTTTTAGCAAAAAAATAAGTAATGACCAAAACACAATTATTTTTCACCAGTGTATTTTCTACGTTGTTATCTGTTGCCGCAGCAGCTCAGAAACAAGACGCTTACACTCATAAAATCGACAGTATTATAACGTCTCCCAACCCGATAGCTTTCAATGGCGTCGTTTTGGTGGCTCAGAAAGGAAAAGTACACTATCTGAAATCCAATGGCTACAAAGATTTTGATAAAAAAATTCTTTTGAAAACAGGAGATCAGTTTGAAATCATGTCCAATTCTAAGCAGGTTACCGCAGTATTGGTTTTACAGGCCGCCGAACAGGGAAAGCTGAACCTTCGTACTCCTATCAGAAAATACCTTCCTTCTCTTACCCAAACCTGGGCCGACACAGTTACCGTACATCATCTTCTGAACCATACCCACGGGATTAGCAATCTTGAAAAACCTGCAGCTTTCAAAGCCGGTACTCAGTTTAAATATGGCAACCTTTCTTATATCATGCTGGGTGAAATCCTTAAAAATACAACAGGAAAAAGTTTTACTGAATTAGCCAATTCTCTTTTCAAAAAACTAAGAATGGATCAAACTTTTGCTTACAATACAAAGAATAATCAATCTCTGGTTGCAGGTTATATGAATGAAAATAATCAGTTTAAAAAAGTAAAAGAAACCTTCCTGAATGATAAGATAGCACCTGCTGCAGGCATTATTTCTACGGTGCAGGATCTTGCAAAATGGGATCAGGCTTTATTTAAAGGAAAACTTCTCTCTCCTGAATTTCAAAAGCTGATGCTGACACCTTCTACCACTTCTCAGCATAATGTGTTCGGAAAAGAAAGCATGGGATTCGGGTATAATGTAAGATTTATCAGAGAGGCAGGACTGGATTATTTTGCAGTCACAGGTCTTGGTGATGGTTTCACTTGCCTTAACACTTATTTTCCTTCCACTGATACCACCCTGATTATTCTTGAGAATCAGATGCCTGAAAACAGCGAATACTGGAGTTTCAAAGAGGCTGCAATAAAGAATGTAATTCTCACAGCTATAGCTTCTCATTGATATTTTTTTATTGATTAATTCACAAAACCTCATTTTTAACATTTATTTTTAATAAATTTTTAATTTAATTTTACATAAGGATTTTCAATCTGTTTTTCAACACATTACATTATATTCAGAATTATATACCTGATGTAACAAAAATAACAACACTTTCACAAAAGAGAATAAAACTTCATGATTTACAATCGTTTATATAAACAATGAAGCCCATAGCATCAGCAGATGATCTCTTATAAATATTAAAAAAAAATGTTACTTTTGCTTTAACGAATTAAAATTGCTTTTTAGCTTTTTTATGAGTAAATTTATGTGCACCAAGTTATAAAACATTAAAATTCATTCCATGAGAAAAATAATTCTACTTATTACATGTATGTTCGGTATTTCAGTTTTCTCACAGATCAAAGTGTTGAAAAATGAAAGTTTGGTGGAAATTGGTAAAGATAATTCCGTTGGTCTATATAAAAAGGAAGATAAATTTACAGTGAACTACCAGGATCTGAACACCAGCAACCTGAATACAATCCGGTCTTTTTCATTCCAGAACCTTAATGGAGATGTTGCCGGGCTCTATAAACTGATTATGGATGGTTTTATTTCCACTCCAGAAGAAAATATTATATTGGAACTGCCTAATGATATCATAGAGCTTCATTATGAAAAAAACTATGGGCAGCAGACCATGCAGTTTATTCAGGTGATCAACAAGAACCGGAAATACATTGGAAAATCACAGTTTTTAACCCAAAAACAGGTGGAGAAAATTTTTGGAAGAACGAATGGAAAGTATGCCATGTATGACAAACCTTCCGGTATAAACCCTTCAGCAGTAAAAGGAGCCACCAACACTGCTTCTACAGCAACTCCGGCATCTGGCGGAGCCAAGAAAAAATCAAGAAAATAATTATATTTTATAAATATTGCTAAACTCATTCTATCGGATGAGTTTTTTTATTTTATTTTTGCAGAAAGACATTACAATTTATGCCGCTTCAGATAATCAATTTAACCAAAAAATTTGGTGAACAGACTGCTCTTGACAACATCAACATTTCTATTGATAAAAATGAAATCATCGGTCTTCTTGGCCCAAATGGTGCCGGAAAATCTACCCTGATGAAATCTATTGTCGGTGCGCTGAAAATTGATCAGGGAGAAATTATTTTTAATGGAATGAATATCTCAGATCATGAGATTGAAAGCAAAAAGAAAATAGGTTTTCTTCCGGAGAATAATCCGCTTTATCTGGAGATGTACGTGAAAGAATACCTTCAGTTTGTAGCCAATATCCACAAAATTTCAGAATCCAGAGTAGATGAAGTGATTGAACTCGTAGGAATTACTCCGGAAAAATCAAAAAAAATCGGACAGTTGTCTAAGGGATACAAGCAACGTGTAGGATTGGCACAAGCTATCATTCATCAGCCGGATCTGCTGATTCTGGATGAACCTACCAATGGTCTGGATCCCAATCAGATTATTGAAATCCGTAATGTGGTGAAACAGATCGGACAGCAAAAGACTGTTTTACTATCTACTCACATCATGCAGGAAGTGGAAGCTCTTTGTTCAAGAGTTATTCTTATCCATAAAGGAAATATTCTTCAGGACTGCCCTATTGATGAATTCAAAGGTAAATTTGAAAGCCTGGAAGATGCTTTTGCAAGTTATACACAGAATTTTGAGATTAAACCTGAACATTAAATTAGGAGGTCTATTTTGTAATTATGAATACAAAATTTACTTTTAAAGCTTTTTTACCAGCTTTATTGTTGATTGCCTGTTTATATATTATTATATCAATTATCCCCGGGATATTTATTACAAAAAATTATAATACTCCAGTATTTCCAAGAATATTTCTCCCAAGTATACTTATTTTTTCGTTTGTAATACTCTTTGGAGAAGTAAGAACAAAATGTATCAAGATAACAATCGATAAAGATACTATTGTTGTGAGAAGATTTTTTGGACTTCTAACTAAAACTTATAAAACTCATGAAATTGAAGGTTGGAAGTTTAGCCATTTGACAGGTAAAGGAGGAACTTACGAATATCTTTACTTGTATAAAGAAGGAAATAAAGTTGTAAAAATATCACAATTCTATCATAAAAATTATTTTCAGATAAAAAATTACATTCAAGGAAATTTTAAGCACTTAGGTTATGAAAAGTTATCTTACACAGATGAGTTCAAAGAAATATTTAAATAATTATTTTTAATCTATTTTTAGCTCATACAAATTTATTATAATTAAAAAATCATTGTAATAAACTTTACGCACTTGTTCCTAAAAAGAACATTCAGCTGAAATATGGCTTTATATTTGATAGAATCTGAAATGTTAACCAATAACCACTTAATATGATAAAGCATATTTTATTAGGGACTTTCTGTTTAGCCCAGTTTTCTTTTGTTCAGGCTAAAGAAGTTCCCGCTCCGAAAACAGACGGTTTTATAACTTCTTCTGCCCTTCAGCAGGTACCAAAGACTGTTATTATTAAAACCAAAAAGTTCAAGATCAGAATCGACAAACAACCGAATGGCAAATATCTTTACCAGTCCTGGAATGCCAATGCAAAGATCACCGCTAAGCCAAGCATGATCATCAGCGATGGTGAACTGATTCCTGACGGTACAGGAGGAAATTATTATATCGAATTCAACAATGAAGGGCACAGCTATCAGATCTGGAGAAATTATCTTACAGATTCTCCGAAAAAAGCACCTTATACATTAGTTGTAAATGATGCGAATGACCGTGAAATTGTTCGCCAGGACGGATATGTCGTGAAAAATTAGAATTATAAAAGCGGGAAGCTGAAAGAATGAGGCTGAAAGTTATTATAGTCTGCCTATAACTTCTCTTTTAGAACCCAAGATTGTTTTCCTTTCTTATAAAATAAAAGTCCTGTATTGATTTGGACTGCCCCCAAAAAGTTAGACACTTTTTAGGGGCATTTTTTTATGTATAGAAAGGAAAAATTTAGCGTTGCTTT